>JAFWQM010000104.1 GCA_017509065.1 Clostridia bacterium | reverse complement strand
CGCCCGGCCTCCGCTAAAAACAATCCACCGGATTGTTTTTCGAGCGCTTCGGCCCCAGTATTCCTGCGGTTTCGTTCCTTGTCTGGAACGATTTCTCATCCCGCATCTGAATTCACGATTCAATTGGGCGAGCAATAATAATATCAAATGAACACTCCTGCGCAAAACACAAAACCGGCGGGACGGGCAAAACCGTCCCGCCGGGCAGATCATTGAATCCCGGGGAAGTATGAAGGGGTTCGCAAACCCCTTCATCAATAATCCGCAGGCGGCGGCATGTACGTCGCCGGGGCCCGCAGCGCCCGGAAAACCTGCCCTTGGGCTGGTTTTCAGCGTAGGGCGGGCCGGAAGGCCCTGGGCAAGCAACCGCAGGTTGCTTCCGCTATCAATTTGCGGCCATAAAATGAGCGTTTCCGGAGGAAATGCCATTTTACAGCAAATTGATGGATCGAATGAAAGGACAATTCATTGGCCTTTCATTCGCGTGGTGTCGGAGACACCACGTTATTTCTGGCAGTGCTGCAGGATGAAGTCTTCCACTTCAAAGCTCTCCAGGATATAGTCCGCGTCCTCCATCACCAGCGTGCCCTTCCATACGTCGATGGTCAGGTCGCCGTCATTGACGGTGATGGCGGGGTTGGGGGAGTAAGCGCCAATGCTCTTGCCCCAGGGCTTGAAACCTTCCTGGGTCATCAGGTATTCGATGAACAGCATGGCGGTGTAGGGCCGGGTCGCCTTGGTGTTCACCATGGTGTACATGGGATACATGAAGCCGGCGAAGGGTTCGATGGCGTAGCCGTTGGCGGAGGCGTCGTACTGCGCCACGGTCAGGTTATCGGTGAGCACGGAGGAGGAGCGCAGCTTGCTCAGCACGAAGAGGCCGATCTTGCCCGCGGCGGTCTCCTGGCTCACTTCTTCGGCGATGGAGGTGTCGGACTTGCCGAAGGTCACGTTATCCAGGAACTCGGCCACCCACTTGTAGCCAGCGTTCTTGTATTCACCCAGGTCGATGTCCTCGCCCTTCCAGGCTTTGTAGGCATCGGCCAGCTTGTCGGCCCATTCGTCCTTGGTGCACATCACCAGGAAGTTCATGTTGACCTTTTCGCTTTCGGGGTTCTTAAAGATCACGTTGCCCTTCATTTCGGGGGCGGTCAGCTCCCACACATTCTTGATGGCGGGCACGCTGTCGCCCAGGTTGTTATAGATGAACAGCTTGTTGATGTACTGGTGCACCAGAGCGGGCTGCTGGTCGGCTTCGTCCAGCACGTCCTTCACGGCTGCGGGCACGAAGTTGATCACCAGGCCCTCGTCGATGGCGTCGGTCAGCTGCGCGCCGTCCTGGATCATGACCATGTCCGCCGCACCGTTGCCGGTCTCGCTGCGCAGCTTGGTGTAGATCTCCTGGTCTTTGAGGTTGTTGGATTCAAAAGGAATGTCATACAGCGCCGCGAATTCCTCGGCAGCGGTGGTGATGCGGCTGGTGTTGCCGTAGACAACGAAGGTGCCGGTCTCAGCCTTGGCCTTTTCAACCAGTTCGTCATGGGTAAGCGCTTCGCCGGCGGCTACGTCCGCGGCCACATCGGCCAGCGCGGGCAGGGCGCACAGCAGCATGGTCAGCGCCAGAACAACGCACAGGATTTTTTTCATGGGAATGCCTCCTTAATAAAATGATACGGTCTATCTTCTTCGCGCCAAAGCGCGTGAAGGTACAAAAATGGGGTTTATGGAATTGGACTAACCGGATTATACCATCTTTTCTCCTGAAAAGCAATAGCCGCCGTTTTGATTTTCTTCTTTTCAACCGCCCCGTTTCTGTGGTATACTTCCATTTAGATAACTGCGCCGGGAGGGGTTCGCATGGAATACATGGCCACTGCGTCGTTCGGGCTGGAAGGGCTCGTGCGGCGGGAGCTGAATCATCTGGGGCTGGAAGCGAAAGCGGAAGCGGGCGGAGCCAGATTCAGCGCTTCGCCGGAGGATGTGTTCCGGGCCAATCTGTGGCTGCGGACGGCGGACCGGGTGCTTATGATCGCGGGCGAAGAAAAGACGCTCAGCTTCGAGGACCTGTTTCAGTTCGCGCTGAGCCTTCCCTGGGAGGATTATCTGCCGAAGAACGCCCGTTTTCCGGTGAGCGGCAAGTGCGCCCGGAGCCAGCTGATGAGCGTGCGGGACTGCCAGGCCATCACGAAAAAGGCCATTGTGGAGCGGCTGAAACGGCATTATAAGGTTCAATGGTTCCCGGAAGACGGGCCGGAATACCCCATCGACGTGGCCATCCACGGAGATATCGCCCGCTTGACGGTCGACACCAGCGGCACAGCCCTGAACCGCCGAGGCTACCGCACCTGGAACGGCGAAGCGCCGCTGCGCGAAACCTTGGCCGCGGCGCTGGCGATGCTCTCTCCCTGGGAAAAAGGAATGCCGCTGTGGGATCCCTGCTGCGGCACGGGCACGCTGCTGGTTGAAGCTGCGTATTTGCGTTCCAACCGCGCGCCGGGGCTGACGCGAAGCTTTGCCTGCGAAGCCTGGCCCGGTTTCCCGAAAAAGAAAATGGAAGAGATCAGGAGGGACGCGGAAGCGCGATTCGACCCAGCGAAAATCGGTATGATCGGTGGCAGCGACATCGACCCGGAAGCCCTGGCCCTGTGCAAACGCCACATCAAACAGGCCGGGCTGGCGGGAAAAATCACCGTGATGCAGAAGGATTTGAAGGAGCTGAAATTGGAAGCAGCCCCGCCCCTGTTCCTGCTGAACCCGCCTTACGGCGAACGCCTCAGCGATAAAAAGAAGTGCGAGGCCCTGTACCGCGATCTGCGAGCTTTATCCGACCGCCATCCCGGCAGCCGCATGGGCGTCATCACCGCGCATACCGGCTTCGAGCGCTGCTACGGAAAACGCGCCGCGCAAAAGCGGCGGCTGTACAACGGACGCCTGGAATGTGAATTCATGATTTTCAACTGACAGCGCAAAAGATGAAAGGAGTTACGGCCATGAAAACGATCCCTGAAACATACCTCACCCCCTGCGCCAACCCCGGCGAAGTGGTTTCCCTGCCCTACGGAAAGAAATTCGTCTTGCTTTACACGCCCGCGCTTCCCGCGTCGCGCATCCTGTACCTGATCCACGGCGGCGGCGGAAACCAGCATTCCTTCTTCTGCCCGCGGTTCCTCAATATGATCGACTATATGATCGCCGACGGCGTGATGGAGCCCATTTACATGGTTTCCCCCTGCTTCTACGACCCGGACGAAACGGATAAAACGCCCCCCTCCTCCGGCCGGGCCGTTAAAAAGTTCTGTTCCGAGCTCCGCAGCGAGATCATCCCGCTGGCAGAGGGGCGCACCGGCAAAACGTTTACGCGGAATGAACGGCTCATCAGCGGCTTTTCCATGGGCGGCGTGACGACGTGGTACGCTTTCCTGCAGGCCCTTGACCTGTTCTCCTCCTTCCTTCCCCTCAGCGGCGACTGCTGGGCTTTCGGCGAAAAAGGCGGCGGAGATCATTCCGAGGAAACGGCGGCGTGGCTGGCCGAAACCGCGCGCGAACAGGCGCTGCCCTTCTATATCCACGCAATCACAGGCGACAAGGACATCGCTTATCCGAACCTCGACCCGCAGATGAAAGCAATGGAAAAGTATCCCGACGTTTTCAAAGGCCACGTGGATTACGACGTGCTGCCGGGCGGCGTGCACGATTACGAAACAATCTTCCGCTATCTTTACAACGCCCTGCCCCCGGCGCTCACGCGGCCTCTGTAAAGCAATGAAAAGTTTCTGTTCTGAAAGGTTGGAACCATGATCGTTTTATATACTCCGGAAGAAATGAAAAAGCAGCGTTTCCGCGCGAGATGGAGCGGCGCGGTGTCCTGGGGCGCTCTGGCGCTGGGCTGGATCGCCTGCGCGGTGTTATGCTTTTTTGTGCGCACTGCCAACGCAAAGCAAATGCTGTTTCTCATCATCGCTCTTGCGACCGTATCGGGCTGGGTATTCATTCTGCTGCGGCAGATGGTCTACCTCCCCGCGCTGGCGGAGCTGCGCCATATCTCCAGCATGCTGAACGATACCCCGGAAATGTATGAGGGCATCCTGCGTCCTGTTCCCGGCGCGTTCAAAATCCCGCACGGCATCACCGTGCGCAGGGTGGAGCTGCTCAGCGGAGCGGATACCGTGATGCTGAACATCGACGCAAAGCGGGCCGGCTGCCTGCCGGCCTTCGTTACCACCTCGCGCGTCCTGGCTGTGCGAAAGTTCATCACGGCGATCGAGGTGCTTCATGAGTAAGATCAGACGGTTCTTTTCGCTTCTCCCCGCATTGGTGATATGGCTCATGCTGTCCGTGCTGGTGTGGGGCTTTGTGTTCACCCGCATCACCGACACTGATCCGGCCCACAAGCTGACCCTGTTCATCGACACGCAGGTGACCGACGCCACAACGCTGGCGGTTCGATTGGAAGAACACCTGGGCGGGAACATCAAAATGGCAAAGGTGCGACCCTTCACCTACGCCATGCTGGACGGGGAGCAGCTGAAAGCCGCCGACCTGTTCATCATCCGGGCTGATCACATGGAAACCTACGGCGACTGGCTCACGCCGCTGCCGGAAGCAATGCGGGAAAGCGGGCAGGAATATATCCGGGAAGGCGAAGCCTGGGGCATTCTCATATATGATGCGGAAGCCCACGGCGGCACCGCTTCCGGCTTCATTGACTATCAGCCGCCGGGCGAACCGGAGGAAAGCTATTATCTCTGCTTCGGCAATCGGTCCCTGCACAATCCGGCCCGGACAGACGCCGTGGACAGCGCGGCCGTGGACGCGGCGAAGCTGCTTCTGAGCATGCGATGAAAAGGAGGATTTCCATGAACAAGAAATGGATTGCCCTGCTGGCGGTTTTGCTCCTGCTGCAGCCCGCCGCGGTGACGGCTGAACCGGATATCTATGTAAAGCGGGTGGACAGCCTGCCGGACGGTTTCATCTTCGGCATGGACGTTTCCAGCGTGATCGCCGAGGAAAACAGCGGCGTCAGATACTATGATTTCGACGGCAGCGAACAGGATCTGTTCAAAATTCTAGCGGACAGCGGCGTCACGCACATCCGCGTGCGGGTGTGGAACCATCCCTTTGACGCCCAGGGCCGGGGCTACGGCGGCGGGAACTGCGATATCGAAAACGCCGTGCTCATCGGCAAGCGCGCCGCGAAGTACGGCCTCAGGCTGATCGTGGACTTCCACTACTCCGATTTCTGGGCCGACCCCGGCAAGCAGATGGTTCCGCTGGCCTGGAAAGGCATGAACGCCAAAGAAAAGGCAGATGCGGTATACAAGTATACTAAAGACAGCCTTGAGAAGCTCCGGGACGCGGGTGCGGACGTTGCGATGGTGCAGATCGGCAACGAAACCACGACTGGTCTGTGCGGGGAATCTGACTGGGACAGCATCACGCGGCTCATGCAAGCGGGGGCAAAAGCCGTGCGGAAAATCTGCCCGGACGCGCTGATCGCCCTCCACTTTACCGACCCGCAGAACACGGCGAACTTCGTTTGGTACGCGCAGCGGGTTCAGGGGGTGGATTACGACGTGTTCGCCACTTCGTATTATCCCTTCTGGCACGGCACGCTGGATAATCTGGCCAACGCGCTCAATATAATCTCCGACACCTACAGAAAAAAAGTGATGGTGATGGAAACCTCCTGGCCATACACCGGCGAGGACACCGATTATTCCGGCAACACCGTCAGCGGCGAGAGCGATTTCAGGGATTATCCCTATTCCGTCCAGGGCCAGATCAACAGCCTGCGGGACATTACCGACACCCTCGTGAACCGCGTGAAAAACGGCATCGGCGTGGTGTACTGGGAAGGGGCCTGGATCACGGTGGGCGGCGCGTCCCGCGAAGAAAACAGCGCGCTGTGGGAGAAATACGGCTCCGGCTGGGCGTCCAGCTATGCCGCCGTCTACGACCCCAAGGACGCGGGGCAGTACTACGGCGGCAGCGCGGTGGACAATCAGGCGTTCTTCGACCCCTCCGGCCATGCCCTGGAATCTTTGAAGGTGTTCAGGCTCATGCGCGACGGTTACGGCACGGCAGCCGAAACGGAGAAACAGAAAGAAACGGAACCCGCCGCCGAAGCGGAAGCGCCGGTCAATTACATCATCGACCCCAGCTTTGAGAACGGCGGGGAAGGCTGGACATTCCGGGACCTGCGCCACGCCAGAGAGCTTTTCGTGGAGGACAAGCCGGCGGATTCTCTGACCGGCTCGAAGCACGCTCATTTCTGGAGCGCCGAGGAAAACAGCGTGGAGTTCACCCTGGAGCAGCAGGTCTTAGATTTGCCCGAAGGAAGCTTCACTTTCTCCATTTCCATCATGGGCGGCGACGCCGGGGAATACGAAGCATACTGTTACGTGAAGATCAACGGAGAAATCTCCGCGACCGCGCCGATGAAGATCACTTCCTGGAAAAACTGGGATACCGGCGTGATTTCCGGGTTTTACCATCCTGCCGGGGCCGACGTGACTGTCGGCGTCTATGTGAAGTGCCAGGGCACCGGCGCGGGCGCCTGGGGCAAGATCGACGACGCCCTGCTTACACCCGCGCAATAGCGCTTTGTTTTTAACTCGCCGGAGCCTGGTTGCGGCTCCGGCGTTTTCTTTCGGGCTTCGCGGGATCATCCGCAAATTGTTCATAAATTGTTCACATTTTCCGTTTGTTGATTTAAGATTTAATTAAGGTTATCAGTTTATCATGAGTCCCGCAAGAAGGGAGGAATGCGGAATGGATTACCGACACGAGATCAAGCACATCATTTCGCCGGGCGACGCCGCCGCCATTCGGGCAAACCTGAGCGTAGTGGCGCAGATCGATCCCCACGCGAAAGAAAAAGGATACTACTGCATCCGCAGTTTATATTTCGACGACCCGCTGGACACCGCGCTCCATGAAAAGCTGGACGGGGTGAACGAGCGGAAGAAATACCGCATACGCTACTACAACGACGACCTTTCCTACATCATGCTGGAATGCAAGATGAAGCGGGACGGCGTGGGCTGCAAGCCCCAGGAGCGGCTGACGCTGGAGGAAACGGAGAAGATCATGCGGGGCGACATCGGCTGGATGATCACCAGCAAGCGGCCCTTGCTCATGGCGCTTTACGTGGACATGAAGCTGCGTCGCATGGCCCCCAAGACCGTGGTGGAATACAAGCGCGTGCCCTTCGTCTACGGCCCCGGCAACGTACGCGTGACCATCGACTGGGCCATCCGCACCGGCGCGCCGCGGGATTTTCTGAATCCGAACGGCCTGACATTGCCTGTCGAAGACGACGTGACGCTCCTGGAAGTCAAGTGGGACGAGTACCTGCCCAGCGTCATCCGCAAAGCCGCCGCCCTCAAAAGCCGCACGCCCACGGCGTTTTCCAAGTACGCCGCGTGCCGTATGTATCAGTAAATAAACAAGAAAAAAGATAAAGGAGTGCATGACCTATGACCTTCAATGACATCTTCAAGTCCTCTTTCCTGGAAAACGTGACCGCCGTATCCTTCACCGATATGGGTATCGCCCTGGTGCTTTCCTTCTGCCTGGGTCTGTTCATCTACTTCGTGTATAAAAAGACCTACGCGGGCGTCATGTTCTCCCAGGCGTTCGGCGGTTCCCTGGTCGCCATGACGATGATCACCACCATGGTGATCCTGGCCGTCACCTCCAACGTGGTGCTGTCCCTGGGCATGGTGGGCGCCTTGTCCATCGTCCGCTTCCGTACCGCCATTAAGGAACCCATGGACATCGCGTTCCTGTTCTGGGCCATTGCGGGCGGCATCGTCCTGGCAGCTGGCATGATCCCCCTGGCGATTGTCGGCAGCATTATCATCGGCATGATCCTGATCCTGTTCTGCAACCGCAAGTCCGGCCAGAAGCCCTATATCGCCGTGATCTCCTGCGAAAACGGCGCGGCGGAAGAAAAGGTAGCCGCTTACCTCAAGGCCAACACCGACAAGACCGTGGTGAAGAGCAAGAGCGCCCAGAAGGGCAATATCGAGCTGAGCTACGAAGTGACCCTCAAGAAGGACGACACCGATTTCATCACCAAGCTCTCCGAAATGGACGGCGTCGGCAGCGCGGTGCTGGTGAGCTACAACGGCGATTATATGGGGTGATCCCATGCTGAGAACGAAACAAGCGGATCGCATCGTGTGTATCGCCACGGTGGTGATGCTGCTGGCCTCCGTCTGCCTGTGGGGCATCGTGGAGCCCGCCCGGGGCGACGGCAGCCATACCGTGGGCTACGAAAGCCTGCTGTTCGACCAAAGCAAGGTGCACACCATCGACATCACCATGGACGGCTGGGATGCGTTCATCCAGAACGCCACGGCGGAGGAATATGTGGACTGCAATGTGGTGGTGGACGGCGAGCAGTACAACCACGTGGCCATCCGCGCCAAGGGCAACACTTCCCTTTCCTCCGTGGCGACGCTGGGCTCCACCCGCTATTCCTTCAAGCTGGAATTCGACCACTTTGTGGAAGGCATGACCTACCACGGCCTGGATAAGCTGAGCCTGAACAATCTGATCCAGGACGCCACCATGATGAAGGACTACCTGGCCTACACCCTTATGAACCGCATGGGCGTGCCCGCATCCCTGTGCAGCTATGTGCAGATCAACGTGAACGGCGAGCCCTGGGGCCTGTACCTGGCGGTGGAGGGCGTGGAGGACGCTTTTGGCGACCGCAACGGCATGACAAAAGGCGAACTCTATAAGCCCGACAGCCTGTCCTTCGGCGGCGGCCGCGGCAACGGCCGGGACTTCGACATCGAGCAGTTCCGCGTGAAGGACGACGAAGAAGAATCGGACACCGAGGCGACGCCCGAGACTTCCGCTACTGCCGCGCCGGAAACCAACAGCGGCAATCCCTTTGGAAATTTCCCCGGCGGCATGATGGGCGATCAAAGCGGCATGCCGCAGAGGCCCCAGGGAAACTTCAATCCCTTCGGCGGCGACGGCCAGATGCCCCAGATGCCAAGCGGCGATTTCAGCAGCTTCACCCCGCAGGAAGGCATGGGCTCTTTCCCTTCCGAAAGCACCGAGAGCGCTGACGGAGAAACGAGCGGCAGTGAACGCCGGGGACGCCGGGACTTCGGCGGAGGCGGCGGCTTCGGCGGGTTCAACTTTGGCATGGGCAGCGACGACGTGAAGCTGGTCTATACCGACGACGATCCCGACAGCTACAGCAACATCTTCAACAACGCCAAAACGGACGTGAGCTCCAAGGACAAGACCCGCCTGATCGAATCCCTCAAAAAGCTGAACGAAAAGGAAGACCTGGACAGCGTGGTCGATAAGGACGAGGTCATCCGTTACCTGGCAGTGCACAACTTCCTGTGCAACGACGACAGCTACACGGGCATGATGGTGCATAACTATTACCTGTATGAAGAAAAGGGCAAGCTGTCCATCATTCCCTGGGATTACAACCTGGGCTTTGGCGGCTTCTCCGCCGGCAGCAATGCGACTTCCACCGTGAACAGCCCCATTGACAATCCGGTCAGCAGCGGCACCACGGATTCCCGTCCCCTCATCGCCTGGATCTTCAGCGACGAGGAAGCGCTTGCCGCCTATCATGAAGCGTATAATACCTTCATCACCGAGAATATCGAAAGCGGCTGGCTGGCGGAGGAAATCAGCCGGGTGCAGGAAATGATCACGCCCTATCTGGAAAAGGACGAATCCGCGTTCTACGACATGGAAGCCTTTGAAAAGGCCGTGGACACCCTGCAGACCTTCTGCGCAAAGCGCGGCGAAAGCATCCGCGGCCAGCTGGACGGCACCATCCCTTCCACCAGCGCTGAACAGCGCAGCAGCGATGCCCTGATCGACGCCAGCGAGATCTCTACCGCTGACATGGGCAGCATGGGCGGAAGCGGCGGCGGCTTTGGCGGAGGCAACGGAGGCGGCGGATTCGGCGGCGGAATGCCCGGCGGTATGCCGTCGGGTATGCCTTCCGAAATGCCGGACTTTTCCGGCGGCAGCTTTACCCCGCCGGACGGAATGAACATGGAAGGCTTCTCCATGCCTTCTGACTTCTCATCCATGTTCGGTCAGGGCGGCCAGAACCCCTTCGGCGGCGGAAGCCAGCCCGCTGCGCCCGATGCGGTGCAGGATCAAACCGCTGCGCCGACAGAACAGAGCACTTCCCAGCCCGCAGATCAAGCCAATGCTGACGCGGTAAGTGCTGACGCGCCTCTGTCCACGGATACGGCGAAGCCCCAGTCCGGCGAACGCTCCAGCCGTCCCAGCGGTGGTTTCCCGGGTGGCGGGGATTTCCCCGGTATGCAGCAGACCGACCATACCGCCCAATGGATTCAGGTAGCGGCATGCGCGGCCCTGCTCCTGGTCGCTCTCCTGCTCATGCGAAAAGCAGGCAGTCACAACAGTTAACGAAACAAAACAAGCTCTGTCCAAATTTGCGGCAGGGCTTGTTTTTCATCATCTTATGCGCTTGCCGGCTTCACGGACACGCAGGCAACGTGTTCTCCCTGTGCAGGATCGTCGTCCTGTCTCTTTGCGTCCTTCGCTGCTGACAAACCAATGCTCCCGCCTCCGTTTACAGCATCATTTGTTGGTGAAAGTGCGCGTCTTGTGTTATCTTTTTCATTTACAGTAAGCCCATTCTGTGATGGGTGGATTTCGACAATTCATGCGATCTCACTTGACCTTTTTTCCTATTCCTTTTGTTGCTGTTATTTTACCTCGTAAAATTCCTGCCCATCAGCAAAGAAAAAATCTATTGACAATCAATATATACCGCGTGATAATTTGAAATGAATACTGGAATAAATAAACGATTTTCTTCACTGCGGAGAAAGGCTATATGAACATACTGGGCATTGATTTGGGCGGCTCCAGGGTTAAGCTGGCGATCGTGGACGCGGGCTGCGTGCAGGAATTGAACATCTTTCCCATTCGTCATGATCTCCCAATGCGGGCGGTGCTGGAAGCCATCGAAACGCAGGCCAAGGGAATGGCAGGGATTGCCAACTGTAAAGGCGTAGGCTTCGCCTATCCCGGCATCGTGGATATGCAAAACCAGCGGGTGCTGTGCATTAACGATAAATATACGGACGCAGCGGAGACCGATTTCGCACGCTGGGCGAAGGAGCGTTTTGGGCTGGAACTGATCCTGATCAACGACGCGGCGGCGGCTCTCTGCGGGGAAATGACCTACGGCGCGGGCCGTGGCTATGACAGCGGGGTGTTGCTGATGGTAGGCACGGGAATCGGTACGGCGGTTTATTCCCAGGGCCGCTTATTGACGGGAAAGCATGGCGCCATCGGCATCCTGGGCGGACACATCGCCATCGCGCATGAGCAGCCGCGTCTATGCACCTGCGGCAATTTGGGCTGTCTGGAAGCATATGCCGGCACTTGGGCGCTGCCAGGCATTGCCCACGAGCATCCCGGCTTTGAGCGCAGTGTGCTGAAATACGCGGAGCGCATTGATTACCGCGCGCTGGCGGAAGGCTGTGAAGCGGGTGATGCGGTATGCCGAGACGTATTTCGGAACGCCTGCCGCGCCCTGTGCACTGGTGCGGCGAATCTGGTTCACGCCTATGATCCCGACCTGCTGATCCTCAGCGGCGGCGCTTCGCGTATCAGCGCGCTGCGGACGGCTATCCAGGAGCATTTGGATCGGTACGCCTGGACACCTGGGGGCTGCGTGCGCGTCACAGTCGCGGAAAACCCGGAAGCGTCGGTGGCGCTGGGCCTTTCCAGCCTGTTTGAAAAGAGGAAAAAAGATGCGCTTTCAGAGCAATTATGATTTGTTTCCCCGGATTCATGTGGAGATGGACGACAAGGCGTATGCGCTGGCGGGCTGGGAAGCCATCGGCCGGGAGCTTCGGAAAGCGGTTCTTCAGCGCGATACGGCGAAAACGGTGCTGTGCGTGGATTGTTACCATGGCGTATGGGAAGAAGAAATCCTTGCAAAGCTCAGGGAACTTCTCCGGCTCGACGCGGTGTTTTGCGCGTCTGACGCCCAGATCAGCAGGGAAAAAGCGCTGGATATGCTGCGCTTCCATATCACGGATGACAGGGTGTTCGGAATTTTGTCCCATCATCGCCTGTCGGTTTTTTTCGAGCCGGAAAAAGCGGACGCCCTACGCAAGGCAGTTGCCCAGGCACAGGGCCTCGTGCTGGTGTTCGGCGTTGGTGCGGCGTTCCTTTGCCAGCCGGACATTCTCGTGTACGCGGACATGGCCCGATGGGAAATCCAGTTGCGTTTCCGCTCTGGGCGTCTCGCCAACTGGCTGGACGACAATTATACAGAAGATTTTCTGCGAAAATACAAGCGCGCGTTTTTTATCGACTGGCGGGTGCTGGATCGGCACAAGCGGGCATTGTTTTCCCGTGTGGATTACATATTGGATACCAACGACGAAGCCCAGCCGAAGCTGATGACGGGAGACGCCTTCCGTCGCGGCCTGGACACCGCGGTGACGCGGCCATTCCGACTCAAGCCATATTTTGATCCAGGCGTATGGGGAGGCCAATGGATGAAGGAGAAGTTCGGCCTGCCGCGGGACGTGAAGAATTATGCCTGGAGCTTCGACTGCGTGCCGGAAGAAAACAGCCTGTTGCTGGAGGTCGGCGGCATCGTGCTGGAAATACCGGCCATTGACCTGGTTTTTTACCATCCCCGAGAACTGCTTGGTGATAAAACCCATGCCCGCTTTGGCGCGGAGTTTCCCATCCGCTTTGACCTGCTGGATACCATGGGGGGCGGAAACCTGAGCCTGCAGGTGCATCCCCTCACCGAATACATCCAGGACCGCTTCGGCATGCATTATACCCAGGACGAAAGCTATTATCTGCTGGACGCCGGGGAAAACACCCGCGTGTATTTGGGATGCAAAAAAGGCGCGGAACGGGAATCGTTTCATCGCGCCTTAATGGAAAGCCAGACCACGGGCCAGTTTGACGCGGAGCGGTTCGTCAACGCCATCCCCGCGCACAAACACGATCATTTTCTGATTCCCGGCGGCACCGTTCATTGCTCTGGCAAGGATTGCATGGTGCTGGAAATCAGCGCCACCCCCTACATCTTTACCTTCAAGCTGTGGGATTGGGGGCGGCTGGGCCTGGACGGCAAGCCGCGGCCCATCCATATCGAACATGGCATGAACAGCGTCCAGTTTGACCGGGATACGGATTGGGTGATGAAGAACCTGGTGAACCGCGTGGAAACGCTGTATCAGGACGAGCATGTGACAGAGGAGCGCACGGGCCTGCATGAACGGGAGTTTATCGAAACGCGGCGGCATTGGTTTGACGCGCCGGTTCAGCATGACACACTGGACAATCTGAACGTGCTGAATCTGGTGGAGGGACGGGAAGCCCTGGTGGAAAGTCCAACAGGCGCGTTTGACCCTTTCCCCGTGCATTATGCGGAAACGTTCATTGTGCCCGCGGCGGTCGGGGCGTACACGGTTCAGCCTGTACAGTATGGCGAAAGCAGCAAAATGGCCACTATCAAAGCGTTCGTGCGCGTTTGACTTGCGGGAAAAAACACGTCGCATGAACGCCTTCCTCTCTGATTTGCTCAGCACCGGTATACTGCTATGCAGAGAATCTCTGCAAAGATTTATTGCTCGCCCAATTGAATCGTGAATTCAGATGCGGGATGAGAAATCGTTCCAGACAAGGAACGAAACCGCAGGAATACTGGAGGTATTTCAAGGTTGAGTGACGCAGGATGGACCGATTTATCGCCCGCAGATAATT
>JAFWQM010000103.1 GCA_017509065.1 Clostridia bacterium | reverse complement strand
CTGGCTTGCCTTCGATCTTTGAATATTGTTCACCTTAAGGGTTTCGGTTATATCCCAGCTGTTCCTTTTTCCCCGATTCTCGATCATCTACAATCCTTATTTTCTCTTCCTCTCAATGCTGAAATCATCTCCGAACGCGCTATGAAAAATTTTCTCTCCGTTTCTCGTTAATCGGGCTATATTGTGCATTAGCAAAAGAGGCGCAAACCCTTATGTCGCTTGGGTTCGCGCCTCTTTTGCTGTCAAAGTCGGGATTATAATGCATCCTTCGGAAATAATCAACCCCCTCTTTCCATGTTTCTTGCCGAAATTTTGTTTTTACGTTGCTTTTCATCCGCGCAAATGTTATAATTGAAATGAATAGTCCGGATCATTCCAGCAAAGGAAGGTGCAAAAGTGAAAATCACCGCCATCGGAGAGATTCTGGTTGACATGACCCAGACCCAAATCGACAGAAACGGCATCCCTCATTTTGCCGCCAACCCCGGCGGCGCGCCTGCGAACGTGGCCGTGGCCGCGGCAAAGCTCGGCGTAGAATCCGCGTTCGTCGGCTGCATCGGCGAGGACGCTTTCGGAACGCTCCTGAAAGATACCCTGATCCGCAACCATGTGGACATTTCCGGCCTGCAGGTCACGCCTCTCACCAACACAACGCTGGCCGTGGTAACGGTGGACGAAACGGGCGAGCGCAGCTTCTCCTTCTACCGCAAGCCCGGCGCGGACACCCGCATCGACCAGGCACAGGCCATCGAGGCGGTGAAAGGCACGGGCATCCTGCACTTCGGGTCCGTATCGCTTACCGATCCTTCCTGCCGTGACACGATCGTGAACACGGTCTCCGCCGCCAAAAAAAGCGGCGCGCTGATCACCTACGACCCCAATTACCGCGCCGTGCTGTGGCAGAATGAAGACGCCGCCATGCTGCAAATGCGGGCCGTGCTGCCGCTGTGCGACATCGTGAAAATCAGCGACCAGGAAACCATGCTGCTCTGCGGGGTGGAAGACCCCAGCGCCGCCGCGGGGAAGCTGATGGAAATGGGCGTCAGGCTGGCGGTGGTCACCCTCGGATCGAAAGGCGCACTGTGGCGCTACGGCGATCTGGAGGGCGAAGTGGAAGGCTTCAAAGTCAAGGTGGCCGACACCAACGGCGCGGGCGACACCTTTTTCGGCGCGCTGCTCAGCCGCATCGCCCTCCACGGCGGCCTGGAAGGGCTGACCGCCGACGATCTCAACGCCTATGTGCGCTTCGCCAACAAGGCGGCGTCCCTCACCACCAGCCGCCCCGGGGCGATTCCCGCCATGCCGACAAATGAAGAAGTGGAGGAAGGTCTCAAATGATTGATCAGAAGCAATGGAAAGCCGAATTCGCGTCCCGCTTCCGGCGGCATGAGGACGAACTCAAATGGCTCTACTGCGAGCTGTACCACAACGACATGCAGGCGTATGAGTATTTCGTCAGCATGCTCTACCGCTGCTGGAAGGAGCGCCCCGAAAGCCTGAAAATGATGGACAGGGCGCGGGAAGCCTATCCCGAATGGTACAAGGGCCACGAGCTGGTGGGCATGCTCATGTACGTGAACGCCTTCGCGGGCACGCTGAAAGGCGTGGAAGAAAAGCTTGATTACATTTCAGACTGCGGCGTGAATTACCTTCACCTGATGCCCCTGCTGGAAAGCCCTAAGGGCCGCAGCGACGGGGGCTACGCCGTCAGCGATTTCAGGAAGGTGCAGCCAGAGCTTGGCACGATGGAGGACTTGTTCAGCCTGTCCGAAAAGTGCCACGAGCGGGGCATCGCCGTGTGCCTGGACTTCGTGATGAACCACACCAGCGAAGACCACGAATGGGCGAAGAAGGCCCGGGCGGGCGACCCGGAGTATCAGCACCGCTATTTCTTCTATGACAATTGGGACATTCCCAACTGGTACGAGCAGACCGTGCCCCAGGTGTTCCCCACCACCGCGCCGGGCAACTTTACCTGGTGCGAAGAAGCGCAGAAAGTGGTGATGACCACCTTCTATCCCTATCAGTGGGATCTGAACTACGCAAACCCCACCGTGTTCAACGACATGACCGATAACATGCTCTACCTGTGCAACCACGGCGTGGACATCGTGCGGCTGGACGCCACGCCCTACATCTGGAAGGCGCTGGGCACCTCCTGCCGGAACCTGAAGCAGGTGCACACGCTGGTGCGCATGATGCGCATGGTATGCGAGATCGTCTGCCCCGGCACGCTGCTGCTGGGCGAGATCGTCATGGAGCCCAGCAAGGTGGCGCCCTATTTCGGCACGCTGGAAAAGCCGGAGTGCCATCTGCTGTACAACGTGACCACCATGGCGAGCACCTGGCACACCGTGGCCACGCAGGACGTGCGGCTGCTGAAGCATCAGCTGGGCCAGGTTTTTGCGCTGCCGCGGGCGTACAGCTTTCTCAACTATCTCCGCTGCCATGACGATATCGGCTGGGGGCTGGACTATCCCTATCTGAGCCGCTTCGGGATGCATGAGATCCCCCACAAAAAATATCTGAACGATTACTTCACCGGCAAATGGCCGGGCAGCCCGTCCTGCGGCGAGCTGTATAACGACGATCCGCGCTTGGGCGATGCCCG
>JAFWQM010000102.1 GCA_017509065.1 Clostridia bacterium | reverse complement strand
TAATCAGGCTCAATTGGAATCCAATGTTCAGAACCGTCTTGCTTATCTTTCCGATACCCCCTCCCTCATCGCTTCTTTCTTCTTGGCGCCCCTTACAAAATATGCTGCCTGATTCACGTTTTTATTGGGGGAGCAATAAAACAACAGATCAAAATTACCGCGTTGTATTGCAGACTGAGCCGTGACGATGAGTACAGCGGCGACAGCGTTTCGATCCAGACGCAGAAAACGCTGCTGGGACAGTTTTCCAAGGAACGGGGATTCACCAACTGCGAGTATTTCGTGGACGACGGGTACTCCGGGACGAACTACAATCGCCCGGATTTCCAGCGGATGCTGAATCTGGTGGAGGATGGACAGATCGGGATCGTGATTGTCAAAGACCTTTCCCGGCTGGGCCGCGACTACCTGCAAACGGGATTCTACACGGAAGTCGTATTTCCCGAACACAACGTGCGCTTCATTGCCATCAACGACAATGTGGATTCGGCGGCTGGAGACAACGAGTTTGCCCCTTTCAAAAATATCATCAATGAAAACCTTTCATTAAGAAGGGTAACAATACAGCAGCATAAGCAGATTGTTTTAGGAATTAACTCGGCGATATGTCAGCCTCAAACAAGGCCGTTACCGCTGAGTTTTTTGTTTGCTCTAAAAGTAACTACTCTTCTATATATCTTCCGGATCAGTAGCCTGAAATATCGGTGTTTCTTTTTTCAGTCGTATAACAAAAGTTTAATATATTTACCAGTTGCTTAATTAAGCCCAGATTTGAACCATAGCTGTCTATCCTCATTCTAAGCTTTTATTTCTGTGATGTCATCCGTTTTCCAGTCGTTTCTTTTCTTCGTCTTTCTTTTTTAGGTATTCTATGAATCCGGGAAGGTTTTCAGCAGTAACTTCTCTCGCAATATCCATCAGGGATGCCCAGTCGTAATGGCACTGCCTCGAATGTCTGTATTCGTCAAGTTCCTCCTGCGTCAAGTCTTTTCCATAAAGAACCTTTTGCATTTGTCTATATTCTTCTACCAACATGTCGTAACAGACCTTTCCAGCTACTTTTGGATCGCGCTCGTCTGTATCAACAATGTATTGCAAAAACGCCAGACTATTCTTTATCATCTCCTGTTTCACCTTTTCGGTATCAACAACCCCAGGAATAATCTCAACGGCTTTCTTGTCAAAGTTTACGTCCATAATACGTTCCTCCTTCTTTTTTGTACAAATACAACCATTTCTTATAGCCACAAACTAAAACGAATCAAATAGTCTACCAAGATTCGTATGCCTTTTTAAAGAGTTGCAGTCTTTCATAATGTATTCCCAGGATTCTTCATAGGACATCGCTGATAATTGAGGGTCATTTTCCTCGATAAACTTTCTGAGGTCAGCGTATCCATCCCCATGTATCCTGATGAATTTCTGCGCCAAAGCCTTTTTACCGCCCTCAATATTCAAAGCATTAGATGTGAAGTGATCCATATTTATTGAGAAAAAGAAAAGTGAGTATGGGACAACGTTGCTTTTTGTGGTTGCCTTATTCCCTCTGTTTTCAGTCAGTACATATTTTCTTATAGGAAAACCTTCTTGATGAAATTCCATTAATTTCTTTATATTAGCCCTTTTCCGGGCGTTTCTCTCGCGTATTCCGTCCACATCATCTGTTGCAATATGATCTTCGAAGTATAGGATATGTCCATCTATTGGCCTCTCGCCTCCTGGCTCAAATGCAACTACTTTCTCATCTTGTATGAAAACACCGTCAGTGTCGATAATATGGATGATTTTCGATACTTCCTTAGCATAGATTTTTTTTTCATTCTCTGATTCTGGTGTGCTGATATCATTATTTCCTAATTCTGGAAATATGATTTTAGTATTGATCAACATTTCAATTTTCTCAGGAGTTGATCCATATAATGAAGTTATATCACCACCGTAGTTTCCATCATCGCATTTCAGAAGGGCAAAGCGAACAATAATATCGTCGCCAAATTTGTGTGCAAAAAATTCAGAAAGAGAGACTTCCAGCAACGTCTTGTCGGAATATCCATCAACAATCACAATAATAACTTCTCGTTTTGGCCTTTTTACTTGTTTTTCTCTTTGAGGATTTTGGCGACTCATTTGGCATCCACCTTTCGTAATGCAGCAACAATCTTGTATTCTTTAGTAGGCTTATATAACTCTTCCTCTTGTTCGCTGAGCAATATATCCCTAAAATAGAAATTTCGGAGGTTATTTGTAGCTCCAATACCTTTAAGGCGAATGAATGCATTTTCAGGGTTTGTTGTGGTAAAACATACATATTCTTTTTTTAGCAGTTCCAATGGACGAAGATTATGGGAAGTAAAAATAAGTTGACCTTTTCCATTTTCCTGGAAAATTTGCAATAGTTCGCCAAGCAAATATTCAAATACTCCGGCATCCAATTCATCAATGGCTACTGTAATAGATGGATCATTATATGCAGCGATATAAAGGCCCAGTATAGAAATCATTTTTCGTATGCCATCAGATTCACAACGAATCGGTAATTCCATGCCGTTTCGTTTTATAATCACATAAGAATCTTTATACTCTTTTCCATCTGACCTAATAGCAGTTGCACTCTCTTTTAGTTCAAGTCTTAAGCCGGGAATAATTTGCTCAAGAATATTGCTAATTTTCTCTAACTCATCATGGATGGTAGAGAAGGTTACACTATCATAAGTGGTGTATCCCCCAGCGTTGATCACATATTGTTTTGGAACACCATGACTCAAAGTGTGCATAGCCAATAAGACGTTTCCTCTCGGATCACCAGTAAGATGCTGTGTATTAACAACTTCTAACATGTGATTACCAAAGGCGTATAAGTAAAACAAGGCTTCCTTAAAAACAGGTTCTTCAGTTTGCTCACTATAGAATAATTGTTGTGTCTCTGGCATGAAAATAAAGGATTGAGAATTCTTAAATGCAAGCCTTTTATTCACTTCTAAAAGAATCATATCATCTTTTTTTGCGGTCTCTATAAAATATTTGTGTTTTGATACCGGACCAAACGGAATGGAATTAGTAGATGTATCAATGAATTTCTGGAGTTTAATCATTTTTTCATTGACCGTACCACTAAAACTTATGGATTCATTAGATACTCGAACACCACGCATATAAGTCTTTGGATCAAAGGTCATAATTTTTTCTTCTGCTATTTTTGTGAAGAATTCTGTTGATTCGTTGGCAATTTTGACATTTTCTGGATTAACTTCATTAGCATTCTTTGCTAATATACAAAATGAGTACACCGCTTTTAAATTAACAGAAGAATCTTCTGATCTGATGTTAAATACAAATTCGAAATGTGCATGATCTGAACCTTTTCGTATCTCGTCTGAAATAAATGGATCATTAAGCTCTTCACCGCTTATTAAGGTTTTCAGTATTTTTAGTGCTTCAATGCATGCAGATTTGCCAGATCCATTTTGCCCATATAGACCGAGGACATCGGCGCTTACCTCATAAGGGTTCATATCATTAAAAGGGTTTAAATCAATTTCACCATGAACAATGCCCTTGAAATCCTCAATTACAATCTTGGTAAGACGAATGATCGGAAAAGAGTTAAAAAATGTATTATTATCTTTCATTTTAAATATACTTCTCCTATTCTCGGAACGCGACCTTGATACCGCTCAAGATCGCGTTCCGTTTTGTTAGCGTTAAGCCTAGGATTACGTTTCTGGCTTCTTATTGTCTTGCGGGGAGGAGCTTGTTACACCGCCTCCATCGGTGACCTTGGTAGTGATGCCTAATCCATTCAGCTTAACTTGGAATTCACCGCCAGACATGACAGCTAAGCCACAGACGGCAAGCCCAAGTCCTCCAACGATAGCCACCAAGCCACCCTTTTGTTTCGGGGTCATGCCGTTGATAAGAGTTGAGAAGAAATTCATTTGCATCCCTCCCTTTCGGAGTCATTATACATCAGCAATTGGAAAATGTCAATAGTAAATCGAAAATTTATATAAAAAATTTAAATTTTAAAGTTAGTACCGTTTGTTTCTGAACAGAAATAACTAATAACACGTTTTCTTACTATTGATATTAAAAATGATCTGCCTATTGAGAGATTTATGGCCGTCAAGATTAGAAAGCTTTCAATAAGGAGATTTTGCCGGCCATTTTACATGTTACAGAAAACGATTCATAGAAACATCCTTTTTCTGCTAAATCAATATTATGTTAGCTAAAGTGGACAAATCAATCTTCATCATCTGCTATACTTTCCCAGCAATATTTGCAGAAAGGTGGGATCGTATTGATCAGGAATCTGTTTTTGAGAGTAGGGGCTTGTCTTCTGGCACTCATGCTGTTGTTCAGCACAGGGACAGCCAATGCTGAAGGAATCGACCTGTCAAAGATGAGTGATGCAGAAATCGTTGCCCTGCTGCAAGAAGTGACAAAAGAAGTGGCCCGGAGAGGCATCGAAAAGACCGCGAAGCTGGCAAAAGGAACATACATTGCCGGGATCGATTTTCCCTGCGGGAAATACATGTATACTTGCCTCGCAAAAGACGATGACTGGGGCAATGTCACGGTCTATTCTGATCATGGAAACGGTCAGCGGATTCTATGGGAAGTGGTATCAGCGCCTGAAGAAGGAGAGGAACCGGAAACCATTTTCCTGAACCTCAGCGAAGGAGACCAGCTGAAATCCGGCGTTCCTTTCAGCCTGACCATCATGACAAGCGTCAAATTTTATTGACACAACATCATAAGGCGGTGCCCGGCGCGCCGTCTTTTTTCTTCCGCGAAATTTACAAGTGCTGTTATAGGAAAAAAAGGAGGTATTCCAGATGTCCTATAACAGCAAATCTTTTGGTATGATGATTGCCAGGCTTCGGTTTGAAAAAGGTTTAACCCAGGAAGCAGCATCGGGCTTGGCAGGAATCTCCCGCAGTCACTTGGTCATGCTGGAATCAGGGAGAAAGACCGTGAGGCTGGACACACTGTGGCGGATCGCGGATGCGCTGGGAGTCAGGCCCAGCGAGATAATCAGGATGGCAGAAGACGAGATGAATCAGAAGGAGGAACGCAAATGAATAACAAGGAAAACAATGCGTTTGGAACCGATCAGGCTTGCTGCATTCTCAAGTACGACGCGGAAAAAGGCTTTGTGCCTGACCTGGAAAAAAGCTATCAGTTGGAAAAACTGCGGCATGATCGGGAACTGGCTTTCATGGAAAAGCTGGTGTTTTCGTCCGACAAGTCAAAGGAGGCACTGACAAGGCAGATTTCGGATTACCTGATCGACGCCTATATCCAGGATTTGAAGGTACTCTCCCGGGGACCAACAACTGAAATGATCCAGGATTACATCAATTCAGATGAGTTCAAAGAGAATATGGAGTTCTTCATGGACTTCGCTGAGAGGGCAACAGTAGAATCCTGGGAAGCATTCCTGGAATATTTGAAGGAAAGAGAGCAGATTCCTCTTCAATAATATGGTGTTTTGAACGCACGAAGTCACGAAGTTTTCCGAGTTAAATCGGAAAATATAGGCTCTTCCATAGAATGTGTGGGTAGGAAAAACGGAGGAAGGACGAAGATATAAGGTTTTGCAGGGTTGACATGGAGCCTCTGACATAGGTAGTGTACGCCAACTGATGAGCCAGCATGTATTTCCGCTACGCATATAGGCAGGAAAAAATTGCTGGCTCACCAGAAAGGCTATCACATATATCTGCTCCATGTAAAACCCGTGCAAAACAAAAGGTAGTCCGCGAACGCTACCCACACATTCTGGGGAAGACTCGATGCTATCTTTTTCCTCGCTGTGAAATCGAGCCTTTTGCAATTTTTGATTTCTTGATGATCCGTGTCAGCCAAACTTTTTCCTCATCAGTAAGCTTCGTATACGAGGCTGAATCCCGGAAGCTGAAAGACAGGTACAATGAGATTCAATCCCTGCTTGCCAACTATGCCCGTCAAAGCCGTGACGCCAAGGAATTTGCCGCTCTGGTGGAGCAGTAGACGAACATCACCGAACTGACCGAAGAACTCCTGCACACGCTGATTGAAAAGGTGGTCGTGCATGAGAAGGAGGTTATAGATGGAGAAACCGTGATGCGGATCGACATCTACTACCGCTTCATCGGCAAAGTTGGCAACGAGGACGGAGAAACCTTGAAAGCAACGAAATCGCGCCGGGCCAGCATCCCGCTGGCTCTCGGCGCGTGAACAAACGTGTGGTGCGCAATAAACATTACGCCCCAGCGTTCCCCTTGTTTGTTTTCCGTAAACAGTTTTCATCCTTGAAAACATGGCTGTTATCATGTTGGATGAATAATTAGAACAGTAAAATAATGTCATCTCGACCGAAGCGAAGCCAAAGGCGAAGCGGAGTGGAGAGACCTGAAAACCAACCATTCCGACCGAATAATCACAATCCAGGAAACGTGCGATTGTGTGTCACCGTCTTGCGGACAGAGACAGGAGCGTGATATAATAAAGAAGCAACCAAAGCCCGGAGGGAAAAGCTATGAACAAGAAAAAGCTGATTTTGATCGCCGACGACGAGATCGGCATTCATGAATCGCTCAGGATCTACCTGACGCGGGAGGATTACGAGGTGTATTCCGTGTTCCGGGGGGACGACGTGATGGAAGCGTTCCAGCGGATGCGGCCCGACCTGGTGATCCTGGACATCATGATGCCCGGCCGCACGGGCACGCAGGTGTGTGCGGACATCCGCGCCATTTCGATGACGCCCATCATCATGCTCACCGCCAAAGGTGAGGAAGTGGACAAGCTGCTGGGCTTCGCCCTGGGCGCGGACGATTATATTGTGAAACCGTTTTCCCCGCGCGAAATCGTGAGCCGCATCGCGGTGATTTTCCGCCGCATGAACCAGATGCAGACCGCTCCCGATGAGGGCAAGCTGACCGTGGGCAACACGGAAATCGACCTGCGGTGCTACGAGGTGAGGGTGAAAGGGGAAAGCGTGCTGCTCTCGCCCAAGGAAGTGGAGATACTGCACCTGATGGCCAGCCATCCCCGCCAGGTGTTCACGCGCGAACAGCTGCTGGACAACATCTGGGGCTTTGACTTCAACGGCGACCCCCGCGTGGTGGACACCAGCATCAAGCGCATCCGCAAGAAGCTGCCGGAGGACACGGACATTATCCTGCGCTCGGTGTACGGCGTAGGCTACAAGGTGGAGGTACAGGGGGATGCCTAAGCTTTCCTCCTCTTTTTCCCGTCTGCTGATGCTCATCCTCATCATCATTGTCGGCGCGTCGGTTGCGCTGGTGGCGCTTAGCAGCTATTATTTTCAGGATATTTACGCCGCTTCTCTCTATGACACCATCACCGGCGGCCTCCGGGAAGCGGAAAGGCTGGATACCCTGTACCAGATCGGCCTGATCGGCTACAGTTCGCTGTACCAGGCGGTGAATCCCCCGCTGAACTCCAACGGGGATTTTTACATGCTGCTCACGGCTGACCGGCAGGTAATCGCCTACACCGAAACAGCGGCCCCGTACTTCGCCGGCGGCAAGATGGCCTCCCTGCTGGATGCCCTGGATAAAGACGAATCCGCCATCGTGCGCGAGCAGGCAGGCGGCAAAACGGCGCTGATCGCCGGGCTGAAAACGGAGATGGGCTACGTGCTAGCCGGGCGGCCCATGCGCACGCTCTCCGATGCTGCCATTTCCTTCCGCGACCGGATGCTCATTTCCATGGGTGTGGTGCTGCTGGCGATGGTAGCGGTGAGTGTGTTTTCCGCAAGGCGCGCCGTGCGCCCGGCCCGCATCATCACCGAAATGGCGGGCAGGCTGGTGCAGGGTGAAAAGGTGACACTTCCGGAAAACCTGCCGGGCGACGAGATCCGCGAGATCGCCGGCGCGCTGAACCAGATGAGCGCTTCCGTGGCCCAGGCCATCAGCGATTTGAAATGCGAAAAGGAAACCATGGCCCTGATCCTGGAGGGCCTGAGCGAAGGCATCCTGGCCGTGGACGAGAAGGGCGGCATCCTGCATGAGAACGCCACAGCCTGGACGCTGCTTGGCGGCGAGGAAACGGACGCATACAAAGCCGTGATGACCGCCTTGCAGGAAAAACACGAAGGCGAGCACTGGGACAGCAAATTCACCGCTGGTGACCGGGTGCTGTATATCGCGGTGTCCCGCCTGCCCTCCGAAAGCAGGCTGCCCCGTAGCCGCGGCACCGTGGCGCTCATCCGCGACATTACCGAGCAGGAGCACCTGGAACGCACCCGCCATGATTATGTCGCCAATATTTCCCATGAACTGCGCACGCCCCTGGCCTCCATCCGCGGCCTCGGTGAAGGGCTCCGCGACGGTCTGGTGACGGAGGAAAAAGACCGGCAGAAGTATTACAACATCATCGTGGAGGAAGTCACCCGCCTGTCAAGGCTTGTGAACGACATGCTGGAGTTGAGCAGCCTGCAGTCCAACCCCGCCGCCTTCGAGATGGAGCGGGTGGACCCGAACGAATTGATTTACGATCTGCACGACCGCAACAGCAGCCTGTTTACCGAAAAACAGATCACCTTTGAACGGGCTTTGCCGGATGAGCCGCTCCCCGATATCCGCTCCAACGAGGACAGGCTGTCTCAGGTGCTGACCATCTTCCTGGACAATGCCCGGAAGTTCACGCCTGAAGGAGGGACCGTTACCCTCGGCGCGGAAAAGACAGACGCCGGCACCCGGTTCTTTGTCCGGGATACCGGCATCGGCATGGACGAGGAAACCCAGCGCCTGGCCTTCGACCGCTTCCACCAGGCCGAACGCAGCCACAGCGGAAAAGGCAGCGGTCTGGGACTGTCCATCGCGAAAGAAGTGCTTCAAAAGATGGGCGTGGAAATCACGCTCAAAAGCGCTTTGGGCGAGGGAAGCGAGTTATCGTTCGTGATTCCGGATGCGCAGACAGGAAAATAGGAAGCAATAAATTCATTGAAACAGCGCCTGGATGTGTTATTTTCCCGCCCCTTTGCTGGAAGATTAACGAATCATTATAATGAAGGGCGTTTCAGTGATTGCAACGGAGGAAAGCGGTTTCATGATTTTCGGGAAACACATCAACAGGTTTTATTTAAAATACGGCGTCTTTCTGCTCATCGGCATTCTGACGCTGGGGATCGTGGACTATCTGCAACTGGTCATCCCCCGGCTGTACCAGCTGACGGTGAACGGCATCAACCAGGGTTATGTGGTCATGGACGGGGTGGAAACGGCGTTCGACATCCCATTCCTGCTGGACAACATCTGTATGCCAATGGTCGGCGCGATCCTGGCGCTGGTGTTCGGGCGGTTCCTGTGGCGCATCTGCTTTTTTGAGGCCGCCATCCGGGTGGAAACAGACCTTCGGGACGCCATGTTCGACAATGCGCGGTTCCTCAGCCGGGAATATTATCAGGTAAACAAAGTCGGCACCCTCATGAGCCTGTTCACAAACGACCTGGACACAGTGCAGGAATGCTTCGCCTGGGGCATCTTGATGTTCTTTGACGCGCTGCTGCTGGGCGTGATGGCGGTCAGCAAGATGTGGCGGATGAGCTGGGCGCTGGCCCTGCTTTCCATGATCCCCATGGCTTTGCTGATGGGTATCAGTTCCGTGGTGGGCCGTCACATGATGCGGAAATGGGACGCCCGGCAGGCCGCGTTTTCCAAGCTCAGCGACTTCGCGCAGGAAAGCTTTTCCGGCATCGCCGTGGTGAAAGCCTTCGTGAAGGAAACCAAGGAACTGATGGCCTTTAAAAAGCTGAACCTGGAAAACGAAAAGACCAACGTGGAGCACACGAAAGCCGCCGTGCTGCTGCGCATATTGGTGACGCTGTTTGTGGAAAGCGTCATCTGTATTATCCTGGGTTACGGCGGTTATCTGGTGTATCAAGGCATTTTCAACGCGGGCCAGCTGGTGGAGTTCATCGGGTACTTTACCTCCGTGGTGTGGCCCATCATGGCGGTGTCCGAGCTGATCGACATGACCAGCCGGGGCAAGGCCAGCCTGGATCGCATCGGCGAACTGCTGGACGCGGAACAGACGGTGAAGGACCGGCCGGGCGTAACCGACCTCCAAAGTATCCGGGGCGATATTGAATTCCGGCATCTCAGCTTCCGCTATCCGGACGGGGAGTTCGACGCGCTGAAAGACGTGTCCTTTACCATCAAGGCGGGGCAGAACGTGGGACTGGTGGGCCGCACCGGCTCCGGCAAAACCACGCTGGTGGACCTGATCCTGCGTACCTACAACGTGCCCGACGGAACGCTGTTCGTGGACGGCCACGACGTGAACACCGTTTCCATCCGCTCCCTCCGGGCGGGCTGCGCCTACGTGCCGCAGGACAACTTCCTCTTCTCCGATACCATCGCCAACAATATCGCCTTCGGCGTGGATGAGGAACAGCGGGACGCCGTCATGGAAGCGGCCAAGCTCTCCGACGTGCATGACAACATCTCTGAGTTCCAGCAGGGTTACGATACGGTTTTAGGCGAGCGCGGCGTGACCGTCAGCGGCGGGCAGAAGCAGCGCATTTCCATCGCCCGGGCGCTCATGAAGGACGCGCCGATCTTGATCCTGGACGACTCTGTGTCCGCCGTGGACACGAAGACCGAAAAGAACATCCTGGAAAACCTGAAAACGACGCGGCAGGGCAAGACCACCATCCTCATCGCCCACCGCATTTCCACCATCGAGCGGATGGATTTGATCCTGTTCATCGACGACGGACGCCTTTCCGCCATGGGAAAACATGAAGAACTGCTGGTGTCCTGCCCCGAATACAAAAAGATGGTGGAGCTGCAAAAGCTGGAAGAGGAAGGAGCGAACGGCCTTGACTGAGTATCTTCCGATTCTGATCGTGGGAGCCATCATCGGCGTGTTCGCCCTGATCTTCACCCTGGCCTACGCGCTGGAAAAGAACAAGAAAGAGTCCATGGGCTATGACCGCCACATGGATGACCGGGAAATCATCAAACGCCTGATGGCCTACGCGAAGCCCTACAAAAAGGAATTTGCCCTGGTTTTTATCGTGATGCTCCTGTCCATCGGCTACGACCTGATTTCACCGCTGCTGGTGGGCCACATCGAGGAAACGGTGAAAGGGCAGTTTGAGCTTCCTTATCTGTTCTCCGTTGTGGCGGTGTACGCGGGTATTTTGATTGTCAGCCTCGTCTGCACCTACGCCCAGGCCATGATCCTGCAAAAGACGGGCCAGAAAATCCTTTCCGCCCTGCGGCAGGACATTTTCACCCACATTGAATCTTTGTCCCAGGAGCAATTGAACGGCCTTCCCGTGGGCAAGCTGGTCACCCGCGTCAGCAACGACCCCAATGCCATTTCCTTCATGTTCACCAATATCCTGGTGACCTTGGCGAAGAACACGATGGTCATTTTCGGCGTGCTGGGAGCCATGCTGCTGCTGAACTACGCGCTGACCCTCATGGTGCTGTGCTTCGTGCCCTTCGTGGTGCTGTTCACGGTGATCTTCCGCAAGTTCTCCCGGAAAGTCCATCGCAAGGTGAACGACGCTACCACGGACATCAATACCTATCTTTCCGAAAACCTCTCCGGCATCAAGATCACTCAGATCTTCAACCGGGAAGACAGAAAGATGGCGGACTTCCTGGTGAAGAGCAAGAAACTGCGGAGCGCCAAGCGCGCCCGGATGCTGGTGTTCGGCATTTTCCGCCCGCTGATGTACATGCTGTACTATTCTTCTGTCATGTGCCTTTTGTACCTCGGCGGCAAGGGCTATATCCAGGATACCCTTTTCCTGGGCCAGCGCATCACATCCGGGATTCTGGTATCATTCTACATGTACATCTCCCGGTTCTTCAACCCCATCCAGGCGCTGGCAGAACAGTTTGACCAGCTTCAGCGCTCCTTCGCCGCCGCCGAAAAAATCTTCACCGTCATGGACATGCAGCCCGAAATCGTGGACGAGCCGGAAGCGGTGGAGCTGGATGAAATCAGGGGCGAAATCGAATTCAGGGACGTGTGGTTCTCCTATAAGCCTGACGAATGGGTGCTGAAAGGCGTGTCCTTCCATATCCTGCCCAAACAGACAGTGGCTTTCGTCGGCGCGACGGGCAGCGGCAAGACCACGATTCTTTCCCTCATCTGCCGGAACTACGACATTCAGAAAGGTCAAATTCTGATTGACGGAATGGACATTAAAAAGATCAAAATCGCCTCTCTGAGAAAGCATTTCGGCCAGATGCTGCAAGACGTTTTCCTGTTCTCCGGCGACATCCGCAGCAACATTTTACTCAGGGAAGAAGGCATTTCCGACGAGGAAGTGATGGCGGCGTGCAGATATGTGAACGCCGATTCCTTCATCTGCAAACTGGAGAAGGGCCTGGACGAGCCTGTCCGCGAGCGGGGCAACAACTTCTCCGCCGGCCAGCGGCAATTGCTGTCCTTCGCCCGCACCATCATCCATAAGCCCTCGGTGATCATCCTGGACGAAGCCACCGCCAACATCGACACCGAAACCGAACTGCTCATTCAGGACTCGCTGGAAAAGATCAAGTCCATCGGTACCATGCTGATCGTTGCCCACCGCCTTTCCACCATCCAGCACGCCGACAACATTATCGTGCTGTCAAACGGCGTCATTCAGGAGCAGGGCAGCCACCAGGAGCTGCTGCATCAGAAGGGGCAGTATTACCAGCTTTACACCCTCCAATATACCAAACAGCAACTGCTGAAAGGCCAGAGCGCGTGAGGACGAAATGATTTACGGACAGCACGCAGGAAAAACAGCGCTTCCGGCGAATACCCAATATTGGAAGGAGGCGATAACGTGAGAAAACGCATCAGGGTTTTTTATGTTATCGTGATCGCCTGTGTGATCATTGCCGCCGGACTGATGACGCTGAACCGGCTGGATCAGGAGATAGCGGTGCTGGAGGATACGGCGCGGGAAACGCGGCTGAAGCAGCTGGCGCTGGAAACTGAAAACGGCAATATGAAACAGGAAATCTCCGTGATGAACACGGACAGTTATATTCGCATGATGGCGCGGAAGGAAAACAGATTTCTGATGCCGGGAGAGACCCGCTTTGTGGTGGTGAACCCGGAAGCGCTGTACGCACCGGGCGAAATGCCGGGACAGGAAATCGAACTGGAAGCTGAAACGGGGCCGGAAACCGAACCGGAACCGGTTGGGGAGGATACGGAAGGATGAAACGCGCCGCAATTGCCATCGGGTCAAACTCCACGCGGATGCTTGCCGCCGAAACGGCGGGCGGTAAGCTTCGCGATCAAATCAGGGGCCGCGAGGAAACGCGGCTTTTTTTAGGTCTGGATAAAGAGGGGAATATCTCGCCTGAAAAGCTGGAATCGACGGCTCAGGCCGTCGCATCGCTATATCGAGCTGCGGTCACCTATGGCGCGGAAACGGTGGATCTGTTCGCCACCAGCGCAACGCGCGACGCGCGAAACAGCGATCAGTTCGCGAGCCGCATCAAGGAATTGACCGGTCTTACGCTGCGCATTATCTCCGGCGAGGAGGAAGCGCATTTGGCGTTCATGGCGGTGTCCGAGGGAAAAAGAAGGCTGGTCATGGACATCGGCGGCGGTTCCACCGAATGGACGGTTGGCGAAAACAATCGGGTGGAATGGGCGGTCAGTATGCAGCTCGGTGCGTCCAGACTGCTGAAAATGCAGCCCATCGGCAGCCCGGAGGACGCTGAAAAAGCGCTGAACATCTGCAGGGAAATCATGACGCCTTACGCTGAACGGCTTTCATCCCTTCCGCCCGCCCCCGCCATGATTGGTCTTGGCGGCACCTGCACCACTGCCGCGGCGATCATGATGGGCTATGAAGCGCATGGGGAAACGGTGGAAGGCAAAATCGTCACCCGCGAGACTGCCGCTGACCAGCTGACGCGGCTGTCGTCCATGACGCTGGAGGAGCGGATGCGCGTGCCCGGCCTGCCGCCGGCAAGGGCGCTCCATTTCCCGCATGGCCTGTGTATCCTGATCACCGGTATGGCACTTTGCAGCCTTGGTGAAATTACTATTTCTGGAAAAATCAACCTGGACGGTTATTTATTGAATATCAGTAAGGAGGACTGAGTATGGCTAAGGAACTGAAAAACCGAAAAGATATGGACCCCCGTTGGCAGTGGCGGCTGGAGGATATTTTCGCCACAGAAGAAGCGTATGAACAGGCCTACGAACAGGCGCAGGCTGATATCGGGAAAATGGCCGCGTGGCAGGGACGCGTAAAAGAGAACCCGCGCCAGGCGATCCAGGACGCGGACAGGCTGGAATTGCAGTTTGACCATCTGGCCGCTTATGCCCTTATGCGCAAGGATGAAGACAGCGGCGACCCCGAGCGCCAGGCCCGGGCGGCGAAATTCCAGTCCCTGGCCGTGAAGGCGCGGGCAGCGACCTCCTTCCTGGATCCCGAATTACTGGCCCTGCCCGAGGAAGAGCTGCGGGCCATGATGAACGACCCGGACTTTGCCGATTACAGCGAATCCATCCGCCTGCTTCTCCTGCAAAAGCCCCACACCCTCCCCGCCGAGCAGGAAAAGCTGCTGGCTCAGGCAGGCGACGTGATGAGCGTGCCCGGCGAAGTGTTTGGCATGTTCAACAACGTTGATCTGCCCCTTCCTGTGGTCACCGATGAAAAAGGAGAAAAGGTACAGTTGACCCATGGCAACTACGGCCCTCTGATCCGCAGCCGGAACCGGGAAGTCCGCAAAGAAGCTTTTGAGGGCATGATGGGCACGTTTGAGAAATTCGGTTCCACCGTCACCGCCATGTACGCGGGCGCTGTGAAACGCGCCGTGTTTATGGCCAAAGCGCGGCATTACGATTCTGCCCGCCAGGCGTCGCTGGCTCCGCTGGAAATCCCCGAAAGCGTGTATGACAACCTGCTCTCCGCCGTGGAGGAAGCGCTGCCCGCCATGACGGAATACATGAATATACGACGGAAAAAGCTGGGCATCGACGCCGTTCACATGTATGACCTGTATGTGCCCATGATCGCAGATTTCGACATGAAGATGACCTTTCCCGAAGCCTTCGAGCTGGTCTGCGAAGGACTCGCTCCTCTGGGAGAGGAATACATCGAAAAGCTCCGGGAGGGCTACGCGGGCGGCTGGATCGATGTGTACGAAAACAAAAACAAGCGCAGCGGCGCCTATTCCTGGGGCTGTTACGGCGCGCATCCTTACGTGCTCCTGAACCACACCGACGATCTGGGCGGCGCCATGACGGTCGCCCACGAACTGGGCCACAGCCTGCACACCTATTACAGCAACCAGGCCCAGCCCTACGCCAAATCCCATTACTCCCTCTTTGTCGCCGAGGTGGCTTCCACCTGCAATGAAGTACTGCTCATGCGTCACCTGATGAAAAAGTATGCGGATAATCCCACCGCCTCTGCTTTCCTGTGCAATCAGCTCCTGGAGGAATTCCGCACCACCGTGTTCCGCCAGACCATGTTCGCCGCCTTCGAGAAGGAGTCCCACGCCATGTACGAGCGCGGCGAAGCGCTGACGAAGGAATCCCTCAGCAAGATGTATTACGGCCTCAACGAGAAGTATTATGGCGGCGGATGCGAGGTCGATCAGCTGATCGCCAGCGAATGGATGCGCATTCCCCACTTCTACCGCAATTTCTATGTGTACCAGTATGCCACCGGATTTTCCGCCGCCGTCGCCATCGCCACCCGAATATTGAACGAGGGAGAACCCGCCGTCAAAGACTATAAAAAATTCCTCTCCGCAGGCTGCTCCGTGCCGCCCATCGAGGCGCTTCGCTACGCGGGCGTGGACATGGAAAAACCGGACGCCATCAAAGACGCCATGCGCGTGTTCGCGGAGACTGTGGAGGATTTGAAGAAGCTGGTTTGATATCTTCCCTATAAAATGTGAATATTTGATGCCTAAAGACAATATCGAAAGCATGTTGCTGGCGGGATTTACGATAAGGCTACTTCATCGTTCCGGATTGATTATACGATTCTTCTTCCCGCTCATGATTGTATTTCCGTATTGGATACCTCCTATGGTTCATTTGGTTTGGTCTTAGAAACCTTGCCAATCATACCATAGGAGGCTTTTCTTTACATTCCATCGTTTCTGCTTGTTCCTCTTTCCCAAGCATAACTGGGGGTATGCGGATTATTGCTCGCCCAATTGAATCGTGAATTCAGATGCGGGATGAGAAATCGTTCCAGACAAGGAACGAAACCGCAGGAATACTGGGGCCGAAGCGCTCGAAAAACAATCCGGTGGATTGTTTTTAGCGGAGGCCGGGCGG
>JAFWQM010000101.1 GCA_017509065.1 Clostridia bacterium | reverse complement strand
CCGCCCGGCCTCCGCTAAAAACAATCCACCGGATTGTTTTTCGAGCGCTTCGGCCCCAGTATTCCTGCGGTTTCGTTCCTTGTCTGGAACGATTTCTCATCCCGCATCTGAATTCACGATTCAATTGGGCGAGCAATAATCTGCTGACAATTTCTTTGTCAAGGATCTTCGCTGCGTTTTTTATAATGAGCTTCAAAGACGGATTGGTTTTCCAATGCTTGTTGCAAAAGAAGCTATTGGAGGATTTCTTATTCTTTTTCAAATCGGAGGACGTTCCAGCTCAGGGCGGGGATTTTAATTTCGGCTTTTCCGCCATCGATCCTGCCGCCGGGGCCGGCGACGGGAGCCACATTGCCGGGGTTATCCTCGGTGTTGACGGCCTTCACGTCGTCATGGTGCAGCAGGATATGTTCTTTCAGACCCAAATCGCCGAAAGAGCGCAGGTCGATGTCCAGGCAGAAGTCCTCGGTCATGTCGCGGTTCACGCAGAACACGGTCACGCTGCCGTCGTCGTCCATGGTGGCGGTGGCATCGATGAGCGGAACGCCCTCAAAATCCTGACAGTCATACACCGGCGTGTCCACGATGGCCTGCAGCGCCGTGCCCCGGCCATAACGGGAAGCGTGCATGTAAGGATAGAAGATGGTCTGCGCCCAGCATCCGCCGCCGTTGCGGGTCATGATTGGCGCGATCACGTTCACCAGCTGCGCCATGCATGCCACCTTTACCCGGTCGGCGTTGCGCAGGAAGGTAATCAGCATGGAGCCCACCAGCAGGGCGTCCTCGAAGTTATACACATCCTCCAGCAGCGGCAGGGCGGGGCCCCACTTCTCCCGCTTCCAGATTTCCTTGTCCTGCTCGCTGGAATGGTACCACACGTTCCATTCGTCGAAGGACAGATTCACCTGCTTTTTGCTGTGCTTCTTGCCCTTCACCGCGTCGCAGATGGCGACCACGGTGTGGATGAAATCGTCCAGATCCATGGTGCGGGCCAGGAAACCGGGGGTGTCGTTGGTGGGATTGCCGTAGTAGCGGTGCAGAGACACATAGTCGATGTTTTCGTAGCACTCGTTCAGCATGGTCAGCTCCCAGTCGCCGAAGGTAGGCATCTGGGAGGAGGAAGAACCGCTGGCTACCAGCTCAATCGAGGGATCGACCCATTTCATCATCTTGGCGGCTTCGTTTGCGACTCGGCCGTATTCATAAGCTGTTTTCCGGCCCATCTGCCAGGGGCCGTCCATTTCGTTGCCAAGGCAGAACAGTTTAATACCGAAGGGCTCCTTTGCGCCGTTTTTGATGCGCATATCGGAGAACTTGCTGCCGCCCTTATGGTTGGCGTATTCCACCACGTCCCGGGCCTGCTCGGGGCCGCGGGTGCCCAGGTTGATGGCGTACATGACCTGCGTGTTTGCCTTTTTCGCCCAGTCCGCGAATTCATGCAGGCCCACTTCGTTGGTTTCCGTGGTGAACCAGGCCAAGTCGAGGCGCTTCGGACGCTGCTCCTTGGGACCGACGGAGTCCTCCCAGTTGAAACCGGACACGAAGTTACCGCCGGGATAGCGAACAACAGGCACGCCGATTTCACGCACTTTTTCCAGCACGTCTTTGCGGAAGCCCTGTTCGTCTGCCAGAGGATGACCGGGCTCGTAAATACCGCCGTAAACTGCGCGGCCCAGGTGTTCAATAAATGAGCCGTACAAACGGGAGTCGATCCTGCCGATATGGTAATGTTTGTCCAAAGTCATGGAAGCCTTTTTCATCGCTTTATCTCCTTCATGAATTGATTGCTTTTCCCTGATACCATCCGTTGCCGAATATACGCATTTTGTATTATAACATGAGAAGCAGGCATGTCAAGGATTTCGGGTTTCTGAAAAAAGGTTTTCGATAAAACAGGGTTACCATTCAGGTATCGAAGTCAGTTAGAGGAGGATACGATGGGGCCGCGGAGGCCCCAGCGGTCCCCTTTGTTGGATTATTAATTGCTGGATGGTAATTAATCAGGCAGGCTTGACAGTCATGATATAATAAGAACATACAGCCGGTTTTATGCGCCGGACAGGAAGGAGCTGACAGCCATGCCTCGTACCAAGGGGAGCAAAAACAAAAAAACAGCGGCTGCTGTTTCCGCGATAACGCTGGATGAAGCCGCCGCGAAAATTGCCGCAGTCGAAAATGAAATCGCTGAACTGAGCGCTCAGCTGAAAACCAAAAAAGCAGAATTGAAAGGCTTGAAAAAAGCGAAGGACGACGCGGAAAAAGCGGAAGCGAAAAAGAAAGCGGAAGAAGGCAAAGCCGCTGTCTGGGCCGCGGTGGAAGCCAGCGGGAAATCCGTTGAAGAGATCATCGGACTGATCCAGAGCAAATAAGTCAGCGGAATAAAACGGCAGGAAGAAGGACAAAACAGTCCTCTTATCCCGCCGTTTTTTTCTTGAAAATACTACAGAATTCCGCCGCTGTTCCACTTCAGGATGGGTACATAGCCCAGCTTCGCGTACCATCCCGCCACGCCGGTAAAGTGGATATAGCTCAAATCATAGCATTCTTTTTTCAGGATATCCGTCGCCAGCTGCACCATGCGCAGACCAATGCCCTTTTTCCTGTACTCCGGCAGCGTGCCCACGCATCCCGGCCCGCCGATTTTGAGCGAATCATAGGATGTCATGTCTTCAATGATGCAGAAGCTGGCGATCCTGCCGCCATCAAACGCGCAGAACACCCGCTGGTGATTTTGGTAAATCGCCGCCCAGCCTTCGTCCACCTGCCGCACCGCGTTCAGCAACGCTTCCAGATTCCCGTGGTATTCGCCAAAGGTGATGCCCGCCGGCACGTCGATCTTCACCGCGTCGGGGGAGAAGCCGTCCAGCCACAGGATCATTTCTTCATACACATCTTCCGGCGCGATACCGCGAATGTTTTCCCGCTCAAAGAAGCCGGGATGCATATGGTGGAACATTTTCACGTAATCCAATTCTTTCATGCTGTTTTCATCTCCATTGTATATTCCCTGTACAGCGTGCTGTATCTATTGCATAATATTGTCAAAAATGATATGATACCTGCGGACTGAACGTCCGATTTTACTGTTTGGAGTATAAGCGGTTATGAGAAGCGATCTGCGGGAAAACCGCACGGCCGGGGCGATACTGATCAATATGCTGTTGGCCGCAGTCAGCCTGTTTGCAAACGGCTTCGGGGTATATCTCACCATCCAGGCGAACATCGGCGCGGGGCCGTGGGACGTGCTGAACCTGGGTGTTTCAAAAACCCTTGGCATCCTGTACGGCACGGCGTCCATCGCCATATCCTGCACCATCCTGGCGATTGATATTCTATTGAAGGAACCCATCGGCATTGCCATGTTCATTGACGCGGTGGTGGTGGGAAAAGCCGTAGACTTTTTCAATCACATCCACGCCGTGCCCCCGGCGTCCTCGCTGCTGACGGGGATCCCCGTAATGATCGCGGGGCTGTTTATCATGGGATACACGCAATTCACCTACATGTCCGCCTCCCTCGGTTGCGGGCCGAGGGATACGCTGCTGGTGGGGTTGGCGAAGCGGGTGAAGCGCGTCCCCATCGGGGCGGTGAGCATCGCGCTGCTGAGCCTGGCCACGTTCATCGGCTGGCTGCTGGGCGGGCCGGTGGGCGTGGGCACGCTGATCTGCGCCTTCTGCACAGGCCCTATCATGCAGCTGGCGTTCCGCACGGTGCGTTTTGACGCCACCGGCATCAGACACCAGCGCATGATGGACTCTATGCGTGTGTTTTTCTCAGGGAAAAAGCCTGTTAAGCGCGGGGTTTAACCCTGCTTCGGCGCGAACCGGAACACGTTCCAGGACGCCTTTTCCAGATTTACCGTCAGGATGCCGCCCTCCGGGCGGTTTTCTTTTACGCTGCGGGGAAGGAGCACATTTGGATTCTCAAATGTGTTCATATCCTCCGGGCTGTCCGCGCGCATGACGATGTGATCAGTCAGTTCCAGTCCTGCAAAGCCGCGGATATCCAAAGTGAATTCCTGGGCTTCGTCCAGATCGGCGTTGATGACGAACACGTTCAGCTCCCCGCTTTCCTCGTCGTAAGCGGCGGCGGCCTGCACGAAATCAACGTCCTCAAAGCCGCCGTACTGATTCATGTCGTCGATGGCGTAGCCGGGAACGTCGTATTTTTCGCATTCCACCGGGCACAGCAGCGATACGCCTTTCGCCCAGTTGATCATCTGGGTGAAGGGATAATACGCCGCGCCTTTCCATACGTGCTCGCGGTCGGTGCGGCAGAGGCAGCCCAGCCCGCCGGTGGCGCAGCCGATCTTCACCCGGTCAGCGTGGCGCAGCATCACCATCATGGTGCTGGCCGTGCCGAGCGCCTGGAGCATTTCATTGCCCATGGGCGGGTTGCGGCGGGTGCCCCAGTTGTCGGGATCGTGGCGCACATACTTCCGGTCAGGATTGAACACGCCGAACATGTCCGCGTTCTGCCGTCCGGCCAGGCCCAGCCGCGCTTCACCGCGCGGGCGGAACATGCTGCCGTACTCGTCCAGGGAAAGCATCATGGTCTTCTTCGTGCGCAGCTTGGTTTTCAGATAATCGCACAGAGCGATTTCCGTATTGATATAGTCCTCAAACGCTTTGTATCCCGCCAGCAGCGCGAGCGGCAGGTCGGGCGGCGCGGAATGGTAATGATGCAGGGAAATGTAGTCCACCGCGCTGTAGCACTGCTCCAGCACCTGCATGTCCCAGTCCGGATAATGGTTCAGGAAGGGCGAGGACGAAACGCAGGCGATGGTTTCGATGGTGGGATCGACCCACTTCATGGCCTTGCTGGTCTCGTGGGCCAGGACGCCGTAAGCGCGCGGGTCTTTTTCGTAGGACGCGATCTGCCAAGGCCCGTCCATTTCGTTGCCGAGGCACCAGGTTTTCACGCCATAGGGCTTTTCGCGTCCGTTCTTCCGGCGCAGGTCGGCCCAATAGGAACCGCATTCAAAGTTGGAGTATTCCACGCAGTCCGCTGCGTCCTGCAGGGTGCCCGTGCCCAGGTTCACGGTGTAGATCGCCGATGTTCCGGCCTTCTCCGCCCATTGCAGATATTCGTCGTGGCCCACGTCGTTGGGGATGTACTGGAACCAGGCCATATCCAGATGCTGTTTCCGCTCCGCCATCGGGCCGACAGAATCCTTCCACTGCCAGCCGGACACGAAATTGCCGCCTGGAAGGCGCACGCAGGGCAGGCCGGTTTCTTTCAGCGCGGAATAAAAGTCCCTGCGCAGGCCCTGTTCGTCGGCCTGCGGGTGCTTGGGGTTGTACATGCTGCCGTTCACCATGGACCCGATGGGCTCCAGGAACGCGCCGAACAGGCGGGGAGAAATGTCGCCCACGCGATAAGCCGGATGCAGGGTCAGTTTTGCTTTCTTCATCGTCGTGTCTCCTTTCTTATCAATCAGTTCAAGAAGATTTATACCTGCTCTTCTGGCTTGGGATCAGCGCTCCGCCTGAGCAATTGCGGCAATTGGATATTTCCCAGTCTGGAAAGCAGCGTTTTCTGCGTTTCCTGTAAAAGCGTGTCACTTCCCGCCGCGAAGAACTGCGCGATCATGTTCCAGATGGTTTCCCGCTGTTCCTTCTGCATAGTTTCCAGCATTTTCCACATACTGGCCAGAGAGCCCGGCAAATCGCCCTTGATTTCTCCGATGGTGGTTCGCCCCGTAGATTCCAGCAGGCTGAACAGGGTGTTGACGAACATGCGGCGATTGTCCTCGCTCTGCTCATAGAGCCATTGGCGAAGCGTGGTCTCCAGTGCTATGCTGGTATCGGTGCGCTTTCCGACTTCCACAAAATGATCGCCTATCACCTGCCAGGAAAAGCCATCGTGCTGAAAGATGCCGTTCGCCGTACTCTTGACCACGTGCTGGTATGCTTCGCTTGTCAGCAGCGTGCCGATCACCGCTTTCTCCGGCACGGTGCAGATGATACGGGGCAGCATGTCGCGGTAGGCTTCGCTTTCCGTGAACGGCTTTAGAAAGCCCGGGCCGTCGTTATTGTATACCGTGATGACATGTTTACGCACATCCGCATCCGCGCAGACAGCGGCATACATCGCCAGGTTGCCGCCCTTGGAATGGCCGCCCACCCGAAGCGGGACCGACTGTCCGCCGAAGTGCTCATTCAGATATTTTGCAGCGCGTCGCTGGCCCTCTGTTTCGGGCATATAGCTGAGATTGAAATCCTCCTTCCAGCCGACCACCGTGTCGTCCGTTCCGCGGAACGCCACGAACGCCGTTCCGTCAGGAAGATAAAAGGTGAGCGCCGCAAGCTGAATGTCCACGTCCGTATCGATCACGTCGCAGTAATTTGCCATTGCCGTTCCCGCAAAGCGCCCTTTGCCCGCCATGCCGTCCAGCAGAAACGGCGCGGTCTTGGTGTAGCTGTCCTGTGCCATGATTTCTTCTTTCGTATGCTTTTCCCAGAAGAGACGGCGGACTTCCTCAATGGTTATGCGTTCTCCGGATTCGGGCACAATACCGTGAAAATCAGCATACGCAAGCTCGGACAGAACCAGGCCGTCCACTTCATTGAACGGAGAAACGGAAAACGGCACGTCGCCGCGCCAGATCAGGTATTCATGAATATTCGCCATGATGCTGTCTCCTCAATTGATAAAGAGTTCAGCGCCATACCGGCGCTGAACTCTGTTTACGATTCTATGCTTTGCTTCTCCTGTCCAGCAGGTACGACGCCGTGAACCCGATGGCCAGCATCGCCAAACTGACCAGCACGGTGACGACATTCACGCCGGTCATGTCGGTCTGAATGAGCAGGGAGATAGGCGACGCTACGACCAGTCCCAGCACGCCGCAGTAAGTAGGTGTGGGATAATGGGTCGTGAGCCACTCAATGGCTTTTGCCACGCCGAAGATGCCCAGCACAATGCCCAGCAGGAAGGGGAGCAGCATCAGCAGCGGCTGGCCCATCACGGAGAAATCAAAATGCACCAGGCCGGAGGCCAGCGTTTTCAGCGCGCCGGTGACCGCCTTATAATAGCCCAGCAGCATCAGCACCAGGCTGCCGGACACGCCGGGGATGATCATCGTACCCGAGGCGATCACGCCCATGACCACGAGCACCAACACCTGGCCGACGTTCATATCGATGGTGTCGGCGTTCTGAATGCTGTCCTTGTTCTGGAAGCCCATCCAGATAATCAGCGCAAACATCAGCGCAAACACGATCACGGCAACGGCGTTGATTTTCTTTCTTTCGATCTTCTTGAGCAGCGGGCCGAGGCCTCCCAGGATCAGGCCGATAAACAGACAGTTGGTGGGCAGAGGATGGTTTTCCAGGCCCCAATGGATCACGCTGGCAAAAGCAAGGATTCCCACCAGCATGCCGATCGCGTAGGGCAGCAGCGTCAGGATGCTCTTTTTGAATTCTTTGAACAGATGCGTGATGCAGTGGATCAGGGTGTCGTAAATGCCCATACTCACCATCATCGTGCCGCCTGACACGCCGGGAATGATGTTCGCCACACCGATCACCACACCGCGAAGGAGCTTAAAAATCAAGTCTTTCATGGTTTCCAATCCTTTCTGAATTTTCGGGATACAGTTTACCATATTGCGGGAATGAAGTCAATGCGGCGAACTGATCATTTCAGGCTGCAGGGAACAATACGAACAGACTGTCCAACGGAAACAGGCATGGTCAGCATGGAACCGTTATTCCGCGAGGATGGACCGCAAGGCTGCGCATGCCGCGTCGAATGCCTCATCATTGGTTTCATAGCAGAAAGCTTTCGCCATTTTGGTTTCCTCTCCCGCGCGTTCGAGCGATTTCAATCCGCTGAATACTTTCAGATGAGGCTCTACCGTCATGCAGATTCCGCCGCTTGCAAGATAGTCCTTCACAATGAACGCTACATTGCCTTCGCCCTTCCCGGCGGGAACAACGCTGCCATCCGCGAATAAAGCGTCCTTGATGTGCAGATATTTGATGCGGTTTTTCAGCAGCTTCCAGGCTTCCATCGTGTCCTGACCGCACTGCACAAAATTGGCGGGATCGAACACGCCTGCGATCTCGGGCACTTCATTCAGGATCTCATCGCACCGGACTGCGTTATCGCCGTATATCCCTTTTTCATTTTCATGGCACAGGGTCACGCCGCTGCCCCTGACGGTTTCGGCCATCCGGTGCAGCCGGTCCATGACTTCATTTTTATAGATTGAAGGATTCTTTCCCTGCGGCAGATAAAAGGAAAACATACGGATGTTCTCGCTTTTCAGCTCCTTCGCAATGTCCACTGTTCTTTTCAGCGTATCCAGATGAAGCGCGAAATCGTCCTTCTCAATGTCGATTTTGCCAATGGGGGAACCGATACTCCATACCTGAAGACCTGCGTCGGATATTTTGCGGTAAACTTCCGTGGCTTTCTCCAGACTGATATCGGACACATTCGTTCCGTCAACAGCGCGGATTTCCAATCCCTGCAGGTTATTTCTGCGCATTGCCTTGATCTGTTCGTCAATCATGGGGCTCGCTTCATCAGCGAAAGCGAAGATCTGAGGATAATCCATGGATTCCATCTCCTTATATTTTTATTGCTTTTGTTTCACGTGAAACATTTCAGTCGTTCCTGCGCCGGGCAATTAAAACCAGACGCAGCAGCTGCATCAGCGTACTGATAAACGAAGCGACATACGTGAGCGCGGCCGCGTTCAGCACAGTTCTGACGCCACTCAGTTCTTCCTGGGTAAAGTATCCGCTTTCCGACAGCATGATGTTTGCTTTTCTGCTGGCGTCAAATTCAACGGGCAGCGTGATGAGCGAGAACACCACCACTGCGGCGAAAACGGCAATGCCGACGTACATCAGGGGTTTAAAGGAAAAGATGATGCCCAGCACGAAAATCGGCCAGGCGAGGGTGGAACCGATGTTTACAACCGGAACCATCAACGAACGAAGGGAAAGCAGTTGATATCCCTGTTCCTTTTGCAGCGCGTGACCGGCTTCATGCGCCGCGATGCCGACAGCCGCCACACTGTCGGAGCCAAACACGCCCTGTGATAGACGAAGCGTATTGCTGGAAGGGTCATAGTGGTCGGAAAGCGTGCCCTGTGTCGGGCTGATCGCGATATCCACCACACCCTGCCGGGCGAGCAGTTCCCTCACCAGATCCTGAGAGGCCCTGCCGATACGGGTATGTACTTTGCTGTATTTTTCAAAAGCGTTTTTCACCCGCGACTGCGCCCATAAACCGAGCAGCAGGCCGGGCAGAATCAGAATGATGGTCCAGTCTAAATACATTGCATCAACTCCTTTCTTCGTTTGGGCAACGCATGGATCGCTGTGGAGCAGTTTTACTATACCCCAAATATATGAATAATCTATTGCGAAAACACGGATTGACGGAACAGGAAGGGGAATTATTCTGGTCTTTCGGTTTGCAGCTGAAAATTTTAAAAAAGACTGTGCAAAAAATCATTTATATGTTATACTTCTATTGATACCAATGGGCGACATAACGCCTGATTCATAAAGGAGAGACACGCATGTATGATGTGATTATCATCGGTGCGGGCGTGATTGGCTGCGCGCTTGCGCGAAAGCTGTCCCAATACAATGGAAGAATCGCAGTGCTGGAAGCCGCGGAGGACGTTTCTGACGGCGCGAGCAAGGCGAACAGCGGGATCGTGCACGCTGGCTTCGACGCCAAGCCCGGAACGAAAAAAGCCTATTACAACGTAAAAGGCGCGAACATGTACGCTGCCCTGGCAAAGGAACTGGGTGTCCCGTACAATCCAATCGGCGCTTTGGTGCTGGGCTTTTCAGAGGACGATCGGGAGACGCTGAATAAGCTGCTGGAACAGGGAAAGAAGAACGGCGTCAAAGAGCTGAAGATCATCGAACACGAAGAAGTGCTGCGCCTCGAGCCCAACACAAATCCCAACGTGGTCTGCGCGCTGCTTGCGCCTACGAGCGCGGTGGTCAGCCCGTACGAAATGACGCTTGCGCTCAGCTATCATGCCGCCCAGAATGGCGTCGATTTTATCTTCAATTCCCCTGTCTCCAAAGTCTACGAAGATCATGACACCTGGCATCTTGAAACGCCTGACGGGATTCTGGAAGCGCGGGCAATTGTGAACTGCGCCGGCGTTGGCGCTGCGGAAATCCATAACCAGATTTCCGACCAGCCGGTGAAGATCGTTCCCCGCCGCGGTGAATACTATCTGCTGGATTCCACCGTAAAATGTCCTTTCACCCGTACCATGTTCCAGGTGCCGAGCAAAATGGGCAAAGGCGTGCTGATTTCGCCCACCGCTCACGGAAACGCTCTGCTCGGGCCTTCCGCCGAAGACATTGAAGACGGAACGGATACCCGCACCACCCGGGAAGGGCTGGATTTTGTGCTGGATAAATGCCGTCTGACCTGGCCGAAGGTAACGACCCGTCCGGTCATCACCACTTTCTCCGGCGTTCGCGCGCATCCGGTCACCGATGATTTCATCATCGGCCCCGTACACGGCGCGGCGGACAACGCCTTTGAAGCGATTGGCATTGAAAGCCCCGGCCTGAGCGCTGCCCCCGCCATTGCGGAAGAGCTTGGCGAGATGGTGGCTGAACACCTGAAGCTTCCTTCCGCGAGATTTGTACGCGCCGCTGTGCCGCTGCTCAAGCCCTTCGCCGCTATGACGGAAGAAGAGCGCAAGGAAGCCTGCGAAAAAGACGCTGACTATGGCCGTATCGTATGCCGCTGCGAAGTGGTGACAGAAGCGGAAATCCGCGACGCGATACGCCGTCCGGTCGGAGCAAAGTCCATTGACGCCGTGAAACGCCGCACAAGGGCGGGCATGGGCCGCTGCCAAGGTGGTTTCTGCTCCCCACGCGTGATGGAAATTCTTTGTGAAGAGCTGCACTGCTCTCCGCTGGATATTACGAAGTGCGGAGGCGAAAGCAAGCTGCTGGTAGGCACCTTGGATGATATCGCAAAGGAGGGCCGGCGCCATGAGTGAACTGACCATAAAAGTAGACGTGCTGGTGATCGGCGCGGGCCCCGCGGGTTTGGCCGCCGCCATCGCAGCGAAAAAGCAGGGTATCGAAAACCTGGTTGTGCTGGAGCGCGAGGATCATCCGGGCGGCATCCTGCGCCAGTGCATCCATAACGGCTTCGGTCTGCACCGCTTCAAGGAAGAGCTGACCGGGCCTGAGTACGCCCAGCGAGACATTGACACCGCCTATGAAATGGGCATCGACATCCGTACCGGCGTTACCGTGCTGAACGTCAGCGCGGAAAAGCGCGTGACCGCCGTCAGCCGGGAGAGCGGCCTGCAGGTATTCGAGGCAAAGGCAATCGTGCTGGCCATGGGCTGCCGCGAACGTCCCCGCGGCGCGCTTGCCATCCCCGGCACGCGCTGCTCAGGGATCTACAGCGCCGGGACCGCGCAGAAGTTTGTGAACCTGGAAGGCTACATGCCGGGCAGGAAGGTTGTTATTCTGGGCAGTGGCGACATCGGCCTCATCATGGCGCGCCGCATGACTCTGCAAGGCGCGAAGGTTTTGGCCTGCGTAGAGCTGATGCCCTACTCCAGCGGCCTGAACCGCAATATTGTCCAGTGCCTGCAGGATTATAACATTCCGCTGTATCTGAGCCATACGATGGTTGATATCCACGGGAAGGAACGCCTGTCAGGCGTGACCGTGGCGAAAGTGGACGAAAACCGACGCCCCATTCCAGGGAGCGAGATGGAATTTGAATGCGATACGCTCCTGCTTTCCGTCGGTCTGATTCCTGAAAATGAACTGTCGGCGGGCGCGGGCGTTGAGCTTTCCCCCGTCACCAGCGGCGCGGTGGTCAGCGATACGCTAGAAACCAGCGTGCCGGGTGTCTTCGCCTGCGGTAATGTGCTGCATGTGCATGACCTGGTGGACCACGTGAGCAACGAATCCTTCCGCGCCGGGGAAATGGCCGCGCGCTACGCAAAAGGTGAACGCCGCGAAGGCCGGGAAATCCCCGTCAAAGACGGAAAAGGCGTGCGCGGCGTGGTGCCGCAGAAGATTGTGGTGGAAGAAGGCCTGCAGGAAGTGAACCTGATGTTCCGACCCGATCGCGTGTACCGTGACCATTATCTGACCGTGTACGCCGATGGACAGGTACTTTCTTCCGCAAGGAAGATGATCCTCACGCCAGGTGAAATGGTGGTTCAGCCGATGAATGAAAAGATGCTGAATCAGTGCAGAAACGCCAGTGAAATCACCGTGGCGATTACTGAGGAAAAAGCAGTATAAAGATAGCATTTTATCCTTTCAAAAAAGAGGAAACCACTCTTTGTTATTCGGAGCGGTTTCCTCTTTTGTTCATTTCTTTATTCCTGTTTGATCGTCCCGTTTTCCACCCGGAGTACGCACGCGGGGCGAGCGCCAATATAATCCGACGGATCAGTGCAGGTGAGCAGCGCTTGGGCGCGGCCGATGCGCGCGATGAGGCGGCGGCGTCTGTCCGGGTCCAGTTCGCTAAGCACATCGTCCAACAGCAGAAGCGGCGGTTCTCCCTGTACTTTTTCCAAAAGGTCGAACGCGGCCAATTTCATGGAAAGCGCCGCTGTTCGCATCTGGCCCTGAGAACCAAAGGATTTCAGCAGTTCCCCGCTGAGCGTCAGTTCGACTTCATCCCGATGCGGCCCGAAAACAGTGGTCTGCCGTCGAAGATCCTCTTCCCGCGATTCGCGTAGCCCTTTCAGCATATCTTCCCCGATGTTATTGCTTTCCGCCAACTGTCCGCGGTAGGTCATGGCGAAAACTTCTTCTTCTTTTCCACCGATGTAACGATAATGCGTTTGTGCTTTTTGGTGAAGCTGTTCACAGGCTGCCCGCCGCAGCCTGACGACCGGCGCGGCGGAGAGCGCTAACTGATCGTCCCATGCCTGGAGCTGCCGCATATCGCCCTGTTTGAGAAGGGCATTTCTTTGTTTCAGCGCGTTCGTGTAGGTTTGAAGGGCATAGAAATACGCCTTTTGCTGCTGGGACAGCAGCATATCCAAAAATTTTCGGCGTATCTGCGGCCCTTCCTTTACCAACGCCAGGTCTTCCGGAGAAAAGATCACACAAGTGGCGTGACCCATCAGTTCGCCCAGCCTGGAAGCCGTCTTTCCGTTCACAAAAACGACCTTACGTTTTCTCGAATTATCAAACAGCCTGACACCCACCTCATGGCGTCCGTCATTCTTTTCCACGGTTAATTGAACAGCCGCGGTTTCCTGTCCCTTGCGGATCATTTCCTTGTCCTGGGAGGTTCGGTGACTGCGTCCGACGCAGCAGAGATGCACCGCTTCAAGCAGGTTCGTTTTTCCCGCGCCGTTTTCACCCACCAGCATGGTCACGCCTTCCGGTGGCGACAAAAGCACCTGCTGATATCCCCGAAAATCCCGCAGCCTCAGCCCCGTCATGCGCATGTCCGTCCCTCCCTGCCTGAATCAGTTTGCCACAAGCCCATCGGATTGTCAATCAAAAAAACGGAATGTTTCACGTGAAACATTCTTGATTATTGATAAACCAATTTAATCTTGAACATTTAGTATTCATGTGATATAATAGAGACATGGAAGAGGAACTGAAGGCCAATGCATTACGCATGGGGAGGAAAGGGCAGCACGAGTTGCGCAAAACGATCATACGGATGCTG
>JAFWQM010000100.1 GCA_017509065.1 Clostridia bacterium | reverse complement strand
ATTATCTGCGGGCGATAAATCGGTCCATCCTGCGTCACTCAACCTTGAAATACCTCCAGTATTCCTGCGGTTTCGTTCCTTGTCTGGAACGATTTCTCATCCCGCATCTGAATTCACGATTCAATTGGGCGAGCAATAATACTGAATCGACAGCCGACTGTTCGTTTCCATTCAGGTATCGAGGCCAGTTACGGGAGTTTACGATGGGGCCGCGGAGGCCCCAGCGTTCCTTTTCTGGAAGATTTATACCTGAATAGTTATGACTGTTCCGAGATAATTTTTTCATTTCTTTCCCTGACATATGGATTTTGGTCAAAATATGTGCTATACTATACAGAGTCAAACGAGAAAATTGAACAAACCCGACGAAATTCACCAAAATGCTGGCAAAGGAGAGAGGGCATATGAGTGTCAATATCAATATTCGCAACGCAGTCAAGCGTTACGGGAAAAACACGGTCATCGAAAATCTGACGCTGAGCATCAAGGGCGGCGAGTTCTTCACGCTGCTCGGTCCGTCCGGCTGTGGCAAGACGACCCTGCTTCGCATGATCGCCGGATTCAATTCCATCGAAGGCGGAGACTTTTTCTTCAACGACACCCGCATCAACGACCTGAACCCCGCCAAGCGCAACATCGGCATGGTGTTCCAGAACTACGCCATTTTCCCGCATATGAATGTGCGCAAGAACGTGGAGTTCGGCCTGAAAAACCGTCCCTTCGACCGGAAGCTGATCCACCAGCAGGCGGATAAATTCTTAAAGCTCATGCAGATCGACCAGCTGGCGGATCGTATGCCCGCCCAGCTTTCCGGCGGTCAGCAGCAGCGCGTGGCCCTGGCCCGCGCTCTGTGCATAGAACCGGACGTGCTGCTCATGGACGAGCCGCTTTCCAACCTCGACGCCAAGCTGCGCGTTGAAATGCGCACGGTTATTAAAGAAATCCAGAACAGTGTCGGCATCACCACCGTGTACGTGACCCACGACCAGGAAGAGGCCATGGCTGTGTCCGACCGCATCGCGGTCATGAACGGCGGCGTGATCCAGCACGTGGGCACGCCCAAGAACATCTACCAGCGCCCAGCCAACACCTTCGTGGCCACCTTCATTGGCCGCAGCAACATGCTGGAAGGCGATATGACCATAGAAAACGGCAAGGCGGTCGTGACCCTGCCAACGGGATACAAAGCAGCGTTTGACACCGTCGCTCCCGAAAACATGAAGAATCAGCCCGTTACCCTTTGCGCGCGGCCCGAAGAACTGATCGTGGAAACCGGCGACGGCGACGGCCTCAAAGCCGTGATCGACAGCAGCGTATTCCTGGGCCTGAACACCCATTACTTCGTCCACCTGCTCAGCGGAGAAAAGGCCGAGATCATTCAGGAATCCAGCATCGATTCCATTATCAGGCCCGGCACCCAGGTGCGCCTGCGGCTGAACACCGAAAAGGCCAACCTGTTCACAAAGGACGGCAGCCGCAACCTGCTCACCGGTGTGGACAATGACCTGATTAAAGAGGCGGTGTGAGCCGTGAAAAGAAAATTTGAGGTCTGGTCTGTCGTCACCTGGGTCTTCCTGGCGCTGTTCGCGCTGTTCCTGGTCTATCCCATGTACGGCATTCTGAAGCAGTCCATCATCAATAAGGAAGGCCAGTTCACCCTGGAGCAGTTCAGCAAGTTCTTTTCAACGCCTTACTATTCTTCCACCATCCAGAACAGCTTTGTTGTCACCATCGCGGTCACTGCGGTGACGCTGCTGCTCGGCATTCCCTTCGCTTACTTCTATTCTTTCTTCCAATTAAAAGGTAGCAAATTCCTGTTCGTCATCTCCATCCTGTGCTGCATGAGCGCTCCCTTCATCGGGGCTTACAGCTGGATCATGCTGCTGGGCCGCAACGGCGTTATCACGGTATTTTTCAAGGACGCCTTCGGGATCAGGCTGGGCAGCATCTACGGCTTTGGCGGCATCCTGATGGTGCAGGCGCTGAAATTCTTCCCGCTGGTGTTCGTGTATATGAACGGGGCATTCAAGTCCATCGACAATTCGTTGATCGAAGCCTCCGCCAACATGGGCTGTACCGGCGTCAAGCGCTTCTTTAACGTCATCATGCAGCTTTCTATGCCCACAATCCTGGCTGCGTCCCTTCTGGTGTTCATGCGTGCGTTCGCGGACTTCGGCACACCGCTGCTCATCGGTGAGGGCTACCGCACTTTCCCGGTGGAAATCTATAATCAGTATTTGGGCGAGAACGGCACGGACCACAACTTCGCCGCCGCTATCTCCGTGATCGCCATTGTGGTGACAGCGCTGGTGTTCTTCCTGCAGAAGTGGGCCACCAAGAAATACAACTTCTCCATCAACTGCATGAACCCCATCCAGAAGCGCAAGCCCCAGGGTGTGGCGGGCGTGCTCATGTATGTGTACTGCTACGGTCTGATCGCCCTGGCGTTCCTGCCCCAGCTCTACATTGTGTACCTGTCCTTCCGCAACTGCGACGGCGCGGTCTTCAAGCCGGGGTTCAGCCTGGTGAACTATGAGAAGGCGGTCAAAAAGCTGCTGGTACGCTCCATTGACAATACCATGTTCTTTGGCGTGATCTCCCTGGCGCTGATCATCCTGTTTGCCATTCTGATCGCTTACCTGGTCGTGCGCAGGCCCCGGCCCCTCAACCACACCATTGACACGCTGTCGATGCTGCCCTACATCATGCCCGGCTCCATCATCGGCATCGCGCTGGTCATTGCCTTCGGCAAAAAGCCCCTGGCGCTGACGGGCACAGCGGCGGTGATGATCATCGCTCTGGTCATACGCCGAATGCCGTACACGATACGTTCCGCCACGGCAACGCTCCAAAGCATCCCCATCAGCACGGAGGAAGCGTCGCTGTCCCTTGGCGCGGGCAAACTGAAAACCTTCCTCACCGTTACCACGCCCATGATGGCCAACGGCATCATGAGCGGCGCGGTGCTGAGCTGGGTCGCCATCGTGACGGAACTCTCCAGCGCCATCATCCTTTACAACAACAAGACGATCACCCTGACCATGAGCACCTATGCGGCCATCTCCCGCGGCAACGACGGCTTGGCCTGCGCCTTCGCCGCCATCCTGACCGTGCTCACCGCCATCTCCCTGATCATCTACCTGGCTGTCACCAAGAGCGAGGATATCAAGCTGTAAGTTTTTCATCCTTACTTCCGTATGGCTGACAAAAGGTTACGCTGGGCGCTCCGCGCGCCCAGACCTGCGCCAGGGGACTTCGCCCCCTGGACCCATTTAAGCGAATAGCAAGTCGGGAAGAGAAAACAACTTTCGCCTGTCGCGCTGGGGTTACGAAAGTTTGAGGGCTTCTGGCCCAAGAAAGCCTGGGAAAATCCCAGGAGAAAGCTCACTTTCTCCTGGTGGTTTTCCCTGGCTTTCCCCGGATGCGAAGCATCCGGGTTGGCGGCTTCGCCGCCGGGCCAGAAGCACAACGCAGCCAAGCTGATCGTTCCTTTTAAGCAACAGCGGGAACCTTGTTTATTCTTCCTCTGCAAGTACATTCCGCTATTGGAGTCCAGAGGCCGAAGGCCTTTGGTGCAGGTGCACGAGGGCCGCAGAGGCCCTCGCCCCGTTTCGTTCCTTAGGCGCTGGACGCGCCTGAAAATATTTATTCTATCAAAGGAGGTTTCTCGTGATGAAGAAACTCATTTCCCTGCTGCTGGCCGCCGTGATGGTGCTGGCGTGCTGCTCCGCTCTGGCTGAAACGGTGAAAGGTCCCCTGGTGCTGTACAGCTCCATGACCGACAACGACATCGACAACCTGATCGAAGCGTTCAACGAAGTGTATCCCGATGTGGAAGTGGAAGTTGTGAACGGCTCCGCCGGCGAGCTGCAGGCCCGTACCCGCGCCGAAGCGGGCAATCCCCAGGGCGACGTGCAGTGGGGCGGCCTGTCTCCCTCCGACGGCGCTGCCAACGACGACATTTACGCCCTCTATACCTCTCCCTATGAGGACGACCTGCCCGACGATTACAAGAGCCACAACGGCCGCTACAACCAGGACCACCTGAGCACCATCTGCTTCTGCGTGAATGTGGAGCTGGAAAAGGAACTGGGCCTGGAGATCCGCACCTATGAAGACCTGCTGAATCCCGCGCTGAAAGGCCGCATCGTGCTGAGCGACCCCAACAGCTCCTCCGCCGCGTGGAACAATGTGTGCAACATGTTCGCCGTGTACGGCTATGACAGCGACGAAGCCTGGGCTTACATGCGCGCTCTGCTGGAGAACGGCCTGGTGATCTCCACCTCTTCCTCCGTGTGCTTCAAGGCTGTGGACAGCGGCGAATACGTGGTTGGCCTGACCTACGAAGACGGCGCTGACACCCTGCTCAAGGCCGGTTCCGACCGCATCCGCATCCAGTATCCCGAGAACGGCGCTTCCGGCACCACCATGGGCTGCGCCATGATCGAGAACTGCCCGCATCCCGAAGCCGCCAAGGCCATGATCAACTTCCTCATGAGCCCCGAAGGACAGGAAGCCCTGGCCACCCGCCTGGAAACCCTGCGCTTCACCAACCCCAAGGCGCACTATGAAATCAAGTACCTGCCCGCGGACGACACCATCAACTGGGTCTCCCGCGACACTGCCTGGCTGATCGAGCATAAAGCCGAAATGCTGGAGAAGTGGAACGCTCTGTACGCCGAAACCCGCTGATCTATTCAAAGGGGCTGTCTCAAAAAGCCTTTCAGACCGTCGAGGTCTGAAAGGCTTTTTTAGGCCAGGGGGAGAACAGTTTATATACAGCCCAATGCCTTGACAAGGCTGGAAACAAAGCTATAATTTTATGTATTGGAAACACCTGCGCTCGTTTCACAGGGATAACGGCGAGGGGCGGAATATTGCATCCATGAATATCCGAAAGGAGAACCCTGCATGAAAAAGACAAATCGCAGATGGCTCATCGTGCTGGCCTGCATGGCGCTGATGCTGCTGCTTGGCGTGAACGCGCTGGCAGAGGGGGAAGAAGCTGCCGAAGCGGTCAGCCCGTACTACCAGACGTTCTGGTCGCTGCTGCCGCCTATCATCGCCATTGCGCTGGCACTGATTACAAAAGAGGTTTACAGTTCGCTGCTGATTGGCATTGTCGCGGGCGGTCTGCTGTATTCCAACTTTAACCTTGAAGGCACGCTGAACCATGTGCTTGTCAACGGCATCGCCAAGTCGCTTGCCGATGTCTACAATGTTGGCATCCTGTTCTTCCTGGTGATTCTCGGCATCTTGGTGATGCTGATGAACAAGGCGGGCGGCTCCGCCGCGTTCGGGCGCTGGGCATCCGCCCGCATCAAAAGCCGGGCAGGCGCGCAGGTCGCCACCATCATCCTGGGCATGCTGATCTTCATCGACGACTATTTCAACTGCCTGACCGTGGGCTCCGTGATGCGGCCCGTGGCGGACAAGAGCAAAATCTCCCGCGCCAAGCTGGCGTATCTGATAGACGCTACGGCGGCCCCGGTGTGCATCATCGCGCCGGTCAGCTCCTGGGCGGCGGCGGTTTCCTCCTATGTAGAAGAAGGAAATGGTATCTATTTGTTCATCAAAGCCATTCCCTTCAACTTTTACGCCATCCTGACCCTGGTGATGATGTTCTTCCTGGCCCTGAACAACATGGACTACGGCCCCATGGCGAAGCATGAAAAGAACGCCAAAGAAAAGGGCGACATCTTCTCCGGTATGCAAGCCATGTCAAACACTGCCAATGAAACGGCAAATCCCAAGGGCAAGGTGCTGGATCTGGTGCTGCCCATTCTGGTGCTGATCTCTTCCTGCGTTGTCGGTATGATCTACTCCGGCGGCTTCTTCTCTGGCGAAAGCTTTATCAACGCTTTCTCCAATGCCGACGCATCCGTCGGCCTGATGCTGGGAAGCGCTGTTGCCCTGATGCTGATCCTGATCTACTATGGCATTCGCCATACGCTGACATTCAAGGAAATCATGAACTGCGTGCCGGAAGGATTCAAATCCATGGTGCCTGCCATCCTGATTCTGACGTTCGCCTGGAGCCTGAAAGCCATGACCGACAGCCTCGGCGCGAAGCAGTACGTTGAAACCCTGGTGAAGCAGTCCGCGGGCGGCTTCCAGAGTTTACTGCCCGCCATCGTGTTTCTGATCGCCTGCGGCCTGTCCTTCGCCACCGGCACAAGCTGGGGCACCTTCGGCATCCTCATTCCCATCACCCTGGGCGTGTTCCCGCTGACTGATCCGCTGGGTGTGGTGTGCGTGAGCGCGTGCATGGCCGGCGCCGTCTGCGGCGACCATTGCTCTCCCATCTCCGATACCACTATCATGGCAAGCGCAGGCGCGCAGTGCGACCACGTGACCCATGTGTCCACCCAGCTGCCATACGCGCTGACCACAGCCGGCGTCAGCTTTATCGCCTATATCGTGGCCGGTCTCATTCCCAACTGGTTCATCGCCCTGCCCATCGCCGTCGCCCTCATGATCGGCACGCTGTTCGTGATGCGCAAGGTCATGAAACCTGCCTGATTCTTCTGTCAGCGTTCAGGCATTATTTATTCCTAACAGACATAAGACTGAATCAGCGAACGATGCCATCGAAGCGCGGAATTTAGCTTCCGCCTTTGACGCTGTACACGCGCTGAAAGGATTGACCGGCAACCTGGTCCTGACCCCGCTGACCGATCTGCTCTGTGAGATCACAGAACTGCTTCGCGTCAGGAAGGAAGCGGACTATGCCGCGCTGATCTCGCCAATCCGAAAGAACTACGAAGCTTTGAAGGCTCTTTGTACGGAATGAAAGCTGACTTCGCCTCTCTTTATTTTGTACTCTGCATATCACGTTTTGCCCTGTTGCGAAAATGTCCATAAGAAAACCGAGGGGGACCACGAAATGATGAAACGCATTGTTTGCTGTATGCTGGCGATACTGCTGTGTATAGGGTGGGGTGCTGCCATGGGTGAGAATACGTATTTCTCCAACGCGGATCAGGCGGAATGGTATCAGCAGATGCTGACGGACGGGATCATGAACACGGGGAATAATCTTAGGCTGAAGAACCTGATCCAGCGGGCGCAGGCGGGAGAGGAAATCACCGTGGCTGCCATCGGCGGTTCGATTACCGAAGGCGCGGGGGCGAAGGTCTACAAAGAGTGCTACGCTTCCAGCTTTGCCCAGGGGTTTGCCGCGCGCTATGGCGCAGGGGACGGAAGCAACGTGCATTTTGTGAACGCGGGCGTGGGCGGCACGCCGTCCACTTTCGGGCTGATGCGCTATCAGCGGGATATCGTGGACCGGACACGGGACGCAGACGGTCTGCCCGACCTTGTGATCGTGGAGTTCTCCGTCAACGATTATCAGGAACCCACCAAGCACCGCTGCTATGAATCCCTGGTCAAGACCATCCTTTCCCAGCCCAACGGCCCGGTGGTGATCCTGCTGTTCGCAGTGTTCCCGGGCGGGTTCAACCTACAGGAAGAAATGAAAAAGGTGGGGGAAACGTACGATCTGATGATGGTGTCCATCAAGGACGCCGCATTTCCCCACGTTGGCAAGGAATGGACGAAACAGGAATTTTTCTTCGACGAATACCATCCCACGTCCCTGGGCCACGGCGTGATGGCGGACTGCCTGCTGAAAGCGGTAGAAACCGCCAATGCTATGGAAACCAGTGCACTGGATATTGACCTGGACGTGGAACCGGCCTATGGCACGGACTATATGGGCCTGATCACCCTGTACGGCGACGGCAACTGGCCGGACACCGTCACCGTGGAACGGGGCGGCTTTGCCCACGACGATTTGCAGTCCTATACGAATCAGCCCATCGGCCGGGTGTGCGGGAAAAACTTCTGCCATACGGAAACCGATCCGGCGGAACCGCTGCGCGTGACGGGAAAATTCAAAAAGCTGCTCATCGCGTGGCGCGCAACGGCGGAGTCCCGTTTCGGCACGGTGGAAATCGTGGTCGACGGAAAGGTGAAGCGCACGCTGACCGGCGGGGAAGGCAAATGGGGCCAGTCCGAAGTGGTCATGATCTGGGACAGCCGCACCGACGCGGAAGACCATGTGCTGGAGATCCGCATGGCGGAAGATTCTCTGAGCAAGCGCTTCACCATCACTGCTATCGGCATCGTTCAGTGAACCCGGAAAGCTCGAAAAGAAACGTTTTTATCCAGATGCTTTGAGCATTTCATTCTGCAGGCGGGACAGGATGCGCTTTTCCAGCCGGGAAATATACGATTGGGAAATGCCGAGCTGATCGGCCACCTCCTTCTGAGTCATCTCCCTGCCACCCTCCAGGCCATAGCGCATCTTCATGATGCGCTGTTCTCTTGCCGTCAGGCGCGACAGCGCGCAGCAAAGCAATTGCTTTTCCGCGTCCTCCTCGATGCCGCGGGACACCAGGTCGTTTTCCGTGCCCAGCACGTCGGAGAGAAGCAGTTCGTTTCCGTCCCAGTCGGTTTTGAGCGGCTCGTCCAGCGACACTTCATACTTTAACCGGCTGGTGTGGCGCAGATACATCAGCACCTCGTTTTCAATGCATCGGCTGGCATATGTTGCCAGCTTGATTTTTTTGTCAGGGTCAAAGGTGTTCACCGCCTTGATGAGCCCGATGGTGCCGATGGAAATCAGGTCCTCGATCCCCACCGGCGTGTTTTCAAACTTCTTGGCGATGAACACGACCAGGCGCAGGTTTCTTTCGATCAGCACGGAACGCACGTTTCCGCTCTCGTCCGGTAACCGGGTGACCAGCTCCAGCTCCTCTTCCGGCGTCAGCGGCTTTGGGAGCGGATCAGCCCCACCGATATAATGCACCCCGTCCGAATGCAGACGCGAGAAAAATAAAAGCATCCATTTTTTCATATCCATTGCCTGCATGGCAAATAGTCCCCCCTTTATATGCGATTCATTACAGTTGGGCGGAAGCGAAAACAAGGATATGACAAAGCCTCCTACCCAATAAAAAGTTCCTCCGGCACCAGCGCTGCTCTTTCCTCAAAGTTCGATAATGCAATTGTCACATCCAGCCGCTTTGCTTTCCCGTTCCGAACCAGCATGGCCGCGTCTGGACGAAAGCACATGACCAACCCGTTTCCAGCCGCTGTTCGGATAGGCAGTAAACGCCACCCGCGTGGAAGCGTGGCGATGTTCGCGGGCCGCACGCCGCACGGTATCAGGCGAAGCAGCGCGCTTTCCGGCGCGACGATCACAGGCTGTCCGGTAAGGCCGTCCCGAAGACGATTGCCGCTGTCGCGCAGAACGGGGAGCGATGAGCTTTTCCCACGGTAACTTACCCGTAGCACGCATGCGCCGTCCCGTGTGCTTCTTTGTCTGCGCTGAACAAGGCAGAAAACCAGCGCCGCTATCCCGCATATGATCATCACGGAAGCGGCGGACGCACCGTTGCGCAGCAGCGCGTCCGTGAGACCGCAGAGCAGCAGCGCCGACGCGGCTGTCCAGGGGAACAGGGCGAATCCGGCTTTGCCGAAGGAAACGAGCGCAGTCACAAGGATCATTATTAGAGCCGCCGGAAAGCCGCAAAGAAACGCCGCGCCCGACCGCGCAAGCAGGCTGAGCACCGCGCCGACCGCCGCGCCAACCGCCGCCCGCATGCCGCGGAACCGTACCCGACGCAGGCAAGCAGCCAGTAACAGCGAAAGAAAATCCATCCAGAAATTGATGAACAGATACGCTTCTCCATACACCCGCATTTTGCCTGTCCTCCGGGAAAAAGTATAGCGCGGCAGGCGTTTCAGCGACGTCGAAGCAAAGCGCGGGCAATGTCGAATAACGTGCTGACTGGTGTAAAAGGTCAGTGTAAATTTATTGCTCGCCCAACTAAAACATGAATTATCTGCAGGCGATAAATCGCTCCATCCTGCGTCACTCAACCTTGAAATATCCTTCGGCCCTGGGCTGCCGCCCGGCCTCCGCTAAAAACAATCCACCGGATTGTTTTTCGAGCGCTTCGGCCCCAGTATTCCTGCGGTTTCGTTCCTT
>JAFWQM010000099.1 GCA_017509065.1 Clostridia bacterium | reverse complement strand
CTGGCTGCCCATGGTGGAGTTTTCAACGCAGCCGCCATTGGTGATGAAAACAAAGTCGTCATCCGTCAGCATGATGAAATCCTGCTGGTCGTTGCGCAGCACTTCGATGGAAGTAGCGTGCTTGCTGCCATCCGCTTTGATATCAAATTCCACATTGACCACTTTCGTGCTGTAATGGAACTGCACGTCATGGCTTTCCAGGTAACGCACCATGGGCAGGATCATGGATTCATACTGGTTATACTTGGTGAAGCGCAGAGCCTTGAAATCAGGCAGGCCGCCGATATGATGAATGAAGCGTTTAATGTACAGCTTCATTTCCAGGGCGCTGTGCCAGTTTTCAAAGGCGAACATGGTGCGCCAGTACAGCCAGAAATTGCTGTTCAATACTTCATCATCAAAGAAATCGGTGATCTTCTTGTTGTACAGTTCTTCATCCGGGGTGAAGAACAGGTGCATGATCTCCATCGCGCCTTTATCGCTTATGGCGAATTTGCCGTCGGTGTGGGCGTCCTGGCCTCTATTCTCCGTAGCGCGGCACAGGCTGAAATTGGGGTCCTTCTTGTTCAGCCAATAGTATTCGTCCAGGACGCTGACGCCCTCGGTTTCGATGGAGGGGATGGAACGGAACAGATCCCACATGACCTCGAAGTGATTGTCCATTTCCCGGCCGCCCCGCATGACGTAGCCCACGCCGGGGTATTCATACCCGTCACAGGCGCCGCCGGGGATGGGGTCCTTTTCAAAGATGTGGATGCGCTTGCCTGGCATTTGGGCATCCCGCACCAGATAACAGGCGGCGGTCAGGGCCGCCAGACCGGTGCCGATGATGTAAGCGCTCTTGTGTTCCACGCCCTCGGGCTTTTCTGGACGGGCAAAGGCTTCGTAATTACCGCTGGAATAATACATGATGGTTCCTCCTTTTTTGTCGATTGGTTCAGGCGACGGTTTTATCATAGCGGGCAGAATTTGAAAATGCTATTTGCAGACCGGGTGATTTGATAAGATTCTGTACAGCCGCGTCTTTCTGTCAGAGATTACGCAGCCTTGTGTTTACAAAGGTATTTGCATACGTCGCCCACCGTTTCAAATCGCACGGTATCCTCCAATTCGATTTGAAACGTATCTTCTATTTCCATGAGCAGCAGCATCCCGCTCATGGAGTCCAGGCCCAAATCGGCCTGCAGTCTGCTCTCCATTTTCACTTCCTTCGGATCAATGCCCGGCGCTACTTCCAGCAGCAGTTCCATCAGCTTCTGTTCCATAACTTTTCCCTCACTTTTTCCGAATGATTTTCAGGCTGGCGCTTTTTTCAAAAGGTTCGTGCCGGATCAAAATGCGGGCAGGCCGCATGGTGGTCGGCAAGGCATCGCTGATCCGTTTCATCTCCTGTTCCAGAGTTTCATCCGTCACATCATCAATGGGAAACACCTCTAACTGGATAGCCGGGCGGCCTGCGATTTCTGTTTCCGATACAAGGCAATCCTGAACACAGACGCTGCGATAAAATACTTCTTCCACTTCCTCCGGAGATACGTTTTCCCCGTTGCCCAGGATGATCAGGTTCTTGATCCGCCCAATGATGTGAATAAATCCGTCCTCATCGACCCGGGCAAGATCGCCGCTTTTCAGCCAATCGCCGTCAAAAGCCGCCCTGGTAGTCGCTTCATCCTTCCAATAGCCGCTGAACAGCATATCGCCCTTCACCTGCAATTCGCCGTTCACGATCCGGGCTTCCTGGCAGGGGTACTGCCTGCCGACGGAATCCGGGTGGGTTTCCTGCTCCAGATTGCCGCAGACCAGGTTGGCCGTTTCCGTCATGCCATAGCCGGACAGCACACGGATACCGTATGGCTTAAAGCTGTACATCAGCCTCTCCGGCACCGGAGCCGCCCCGCAGATGATTAACTTCAATCTTCCGCCCAAGGCTTGAACGCCCCGCTTTTGCGCGACGGTCAGCATCATTTCCGCCATCCCCGGTACGGCGATCATGGTGGTGGGTTTTGCGCGGGCCATTTCCTTGAACAGATCCCGCATATTCCCGCAAACCGCCATGTGGGAGCCGGTATAGAGGCCGGACAGCATACTGAAAACCATGCCGAATACGTGGGTAAAGGGCAGAGCCGCCACCATGGTTTGGCCAAACATCGTGCCGTCCCGATAGGTGCCGTTCAGCGCGCCCCGCATAAGGGCACCATGATTCAGCATCACGCCCTTGGGCGTGCCGGTGGTGCCGCCGGTAAAAAAGATGGCCGCACAGTCATTTTTCGTCACGAAGGCGTAAGGACTGCCGTTTCGTTCAATGAAATACGCAGGAACAATCGGGATACTCAAGCTGTTGGTTTTTTCAATGAGGGTCGGGCCTGTAATGATCGTTTTTAACTCATAATGCTGCACGGTATGAATGAGTACGGCTTCGGACAGCGCGGATGGCAGCATGACGGCTGTGTATCCTGCTGTCGTCAAGGCTAGGAACCATTCTACGGCGGCGATGGTGTTGGTATCGAACAGGCCCACATTGCACCGCGGCGGCAGATGCAGCTCCTCCAGCACATGGCGACGGCGTGACACACGGAGGGCAAGCTCGCTGTAACTGACCGCCTGATTCTGATCAGACAGGGCGATGCTGTCACCGTAATGATCGGAGATGTAATCCAGAAACTGTACGGTAGTGGATAGGTAAGGAATGGCGTTTCTTTCTTCCGACGGCAGATGCTCTTCAAAGTAATGCATGGCGCTACACCCCTTTTGATGAATTGGTTTCTACGGTTTCATGTTATCTGTCTTTGATCGGAAAAACCATACACAAACAGGCGGCCTTGCTCAAATTCTGAACAAGACCGCCTGTTTGATGAAAGAAGATGATTATGCTTTTTTCGCTTCGTACCGGCTCATGTTTTCCAAAGAATTATGGAAATCGCCATAGATCATGGCCGCTGTCGTGGCGGCTACCTCCTGGGGGGACGCCGCCATATTACGCTGGATCCATTCCATCACAACGCCCATGAAGGCATACGTGTAGAAGATCGCCACCCTGTGCTTCCCTTTTTCGCTGATCTTGATGCCAGCAGCCTGCTCTTCTACCACGGGCAGCAGCAGCGCTTCCACCTCCCGGCGCATATACCTTTCCACCAGCTCCCGATCAATGGCACGGTATGCGTTCAGGATCAGGGATTGATGGGCTTTCAGCGCTTCCAGCAGATTCAAAAAGCCCTGCTGCCAGTTATCATGCGTGCGATTTTCAGCAATGGCAGCATGCAGCGCTTCCTGTAAGGTCCAATCCGCCAGATCATAAATATCCTTGAAGTGATAGTAGAAGGTCATCCGGCTGATCCCGCACGCCTCCGTAATATCATTGATGGTGATTTTCGTGATCTGCTTTTTCTGCAAAAGCTGTTTTAGGGCGTTTGCGAGGGCTTGTTTGGTGGCATCGCTTTTCATGATCCGCTTCCTCCTTCAAAACGGGTCGGGCGAAAATTGCTGTCATCAGTTTACTGTAAATCCGTGCGAATGATATAAACAGTTACGGTCTTCATGTTTTCGGGACGCAGGTCATAGCCACTGTTTTGCGCGTTGTCGCGGGTTTCTTCATAAATGCGCAGCGCCTTGGGCAGATCGTCTGTCACGTAGGGCAGCAGCTTTTCCGCCACTTCCTTCTCGGCATCGGTCAAGGTATCCTTGAATTTTTGCGTCCCATCCGTATGCAAGGCGGCAGCGCCATCTTTCAATTCCACGGTGCCATCGTAGAGGGAATCAGCGCCTTCGGAGAGCGAGGCAGCGCCGGTGGACAAAGCAGCCGCCCCGGTGGACAAAGTGGCAGCGCCGGCGTTCAGCTGGGTCAACCCGGTATGCAGCTGGGAAGCGCCAGCAGCGGCCTGGGACACACCGTCCGTATAGGTTTTGAGGCCTGTCACGAAGGTGTTGATTTGATCCAGCTGCGCTTTCAAAGCGGTCAGGCTTTCATAAGCTGCCTGGGCGGCTGAGAGCTGGGCGGCGATGGTTTCATCGGAAGAAAGATAAGCTGCTGTATTATCCTGGATCAGCTGTTCGATCTGCTGCTGTGCGGCAGCGTCAATCTGCGCCTTCACTTCCTCGGTTGCCATCTGCTGTTCGACAGCAGCGGTGATCGCGGCGGCCTGTTCAGACGATACGAGACCAGCCTGCACCGCCTGGGCGTATTGCTCCGATGTCATATTCTGCCCGGCAGATTGCAATACAGCCGCCAGCACCTTATCCTGAACAGCCGTTTCCACAGCGGACCGCACCTGATCAGCGTTGGCTTCGACCTGGGCCCGTACCGTCGTTTCCACCTGGGCTTGAGCGGACGCACGCAGGGTTTCGGGGTTCAGCTGGAGCAGCACCGCATCCAGCACTTCAGCGTAGTTTTCCGCTGTCAGTTCGGGAATTTCGATTCCAGCAGCATCCAGGCCGGAGGCGGAAAGCTGTGCATTGGCAGAGGAAAGGATCGCCGCAAAAATCGTCTGTGCTCCGTTATTCAACGCTTCATTATTGGCAATGATGGTCGCAAGGCCCGTATCAAGGGATGCAGCGCCTCCTTCCGCATCCGCCGCTCCGGTGGACAGCGTCAAAGCCCCGGCAGCCAATTCTGCTGCGCCGGTGTTTAACTGAGCTGCTCCATCCTTCAGGGCGGAAGCGCCGTCTGACAGCTGCGCAGCGCCGTTTGCCAGCGTCTCAGCTCCATCGTTTAATTGCGTCAAGCCGTCATTCAGTTCATTGATCTTTGGAACAATGTCCTTGGTCTTTCCGCTGGTTTCGGGCAGGGTTTCGCCGCTTTGCAAAGCGGTCAGAAGCGCTTTGGCCTCGTCCAATTCTGTGTGAAGATCCAGGTCGATCCGGTCATCCAGTTCTTTGCAAGCTGCGTCGATGGGATCGGAGGTGGTCAGGGTCAGCAGCCAATTCAGCTCCGCATGATCGGCGTGGAAGGCAGCCGAGAAGGAGGTGGGCAGCTTCAATTCTTCATCCATGCCGGGCACAGCCCAGCCCACCAGCACCTGACGGCCCAGGACGGTGAGCGCAGCGGCATTTTCCAGCCTGAGATCGGTTATGCCTTCCTCCGGCAGCGGCAGCACGGTCACAGCCAGGGCGGGAAGCGGCTCGTTCGTTTGATAGGCGACGGTCAGCACCGCATCGCCGGTTTTGTCCTTCAGGCTATCCACAGTGATTTCTTCCCCGTCCAGCGTCAGGGTCACAACGGGTAGGATGGCGGGCGTTTTGTCTGATGTGCCTTCATAGGTAATGTCCTTGCCCTGGGCCTGCCAGGTCAGGGTTTCACCGTCCAGGGTGAATGCTTCTTTTCCGCCAACATTCTGGATGGCGGTCAGCAGCGTCCGATCCACGATTTCGTCCAGCCCATCGGCGTTTTCCAGGCGGATGTTGTCGGTGACGCTTTTCACCGTACCGTCCGTAGCGGCGACGATGTACACCCGTTCATGCTTGGTATTCTCCGCCAAACCGGGCACGCAGCCCAGCACCATGATGGCGGTCAGCAGCAGCGCAACGATCTTTTTCATACTCGATCCTTCCTTTCTCTTTATCGGGCAGCTTTCATATCAAGGGTAGAATGCACGATGATCTTATCCAGAAGCAGCAGCATCGCGGGCAGGAGCAGCAGCACCACAGCCACGCTCAGCAGCGCTCCTCTTGCGATCAGGCGGCACATGGAGGAAATAATGTCCACATTGGAATATAGGCCCACACCGTAGGTGGCGGCGAAGAAGCCCAGGCCGCTGACCAGCACGCTTTGCGCGGCGGAGGATACGGCTTTTTCCACAGCCTCTTTTTTGTCCATGCCGGACAGGCGGTTCTGCTTATACCGGGTGGTCATCAGGATGGCGTAGTCTACCGTAGCGCCAAGCTGAATGGTGGAGATCAGGATCGGCCCCACGAAGGGCAGCTCCGTGCCTGTGTAATACGGGATGCACAAGTTAGCGGTTCCTTCTTAATGGCGCCGCGGATGAAGAAGTTCGGGGTGATGTTGTACCCCTCGGTAAGATCATCGCGATAACGCAGATCCT
>JAFWQM010000098.1 GCA_017509065.1 Clostridia bacterium | reverse complement strand
CTTGAAATACCTCCAGTATTCCTGCGGTTTCGTTCCTTGTCTGGAACGATTTCTCATCCCGCATCTGAATTCACGATTCAATTGGGCGAGCAATATTATACTTCTGGCCCGGCGGCGAAGCCGCCGACCCGGATACTTTGCGTCCGGGGAAAGCCTGGGAATAATCCCCAGGGGAAAGCGAGCTTTCCCCCTGGGATTTTCCCGGCTTTCTTGGGCCAGAAGCCTCTTACTTTCCGTAACCCCAGTGCGGCAGGCGAATATAGTTGATTTTTTCAAACGGAGTAATTTCGCCTATTGGGATGCAAGGGATGAAATCCCTTGCCGCAGGTCTGGGCGCGCGGAGCGCCCAGCGTAACCCTTGCCTGTATTCTCAGATACGTGAATAGTTACGTCATCCACGCCCAAAAAACGCGAAGGCCGCTTGACCTTCGCGCAATGGATCAAAAGAGGAATTGGAACGCGGTGAACGCCACATAGGCGCACAGGAGCAGGACGCCCTGCCAGCGCTGCAGCTTGCCGCGGAGAACGGCGGGAACGCACAGGATCAGCATGACCGTGAACATCACGGGAAGGTCCACCACCAGTGAAGCGTTCATACCCGCGATGGTTTTTTCCATGGGAATGGCGAAGGGCGAAATGGTAATGGCTGCGCCGCTGACCAGCACGATGTTGAACAGGTTCGCGCCGATCACATTGCCAAGGCTCAAGGCACTGTGACCTTTGATCAGCGAAGTCACAGCGGTCACCAGCTCGGGCAGCGACGTGCCCAGGGCCACCATGGTCAGGCCGATCACGGAGGAAGGCACGCCCAGGGCTTCGGCAATCAGCGTGCCGTTATCCACCAGCAGCCGCGCGCCGACGGCGATCGCCGCGGCCCCGATGATCAGGAACAAAAGCTCCTGCCACAGCTGCATTTCCTTGGGCTTTTCCTCGTCGCCGCCTTCGGGTTCGGCGTCCTCGGGGTGCTTTTTCATGTGCAGCACGGTCACCACCATGTAGAGCGCGAAGCCGCACAGCAGCGCGATGCCCTGCCAGCGCTCAAAATTGCCGGTGGTGTAGGCGATGATGGAATAGGCGACTGCCGCGATAAAGAAGGAGATGACCGGCAGGCGCAGGCTTTTTTTGTTCACCAGTCCGGGCCGGATGGCCACCGTCAGCGCGGCGATCAGGCTGGTGTTGCAAATCACGGAGCCAATGGCGTTGCCGTAGGAAATGCCGCTGTTGTGCTGGAAAGCGGCTTGGGCGGATACCATCACCTCCGGCAGCGTGGTGCCGATGGACACCACCGTCGCGCCGATCAGCAGTTCGGGCAGATGGAACCGGTGCGCCAGCCCCGTGGCCCCGTCCACAAACCAGTCGCCGCCCTTGATCAGCAGCAGGAATCCCAGCAGAAACAGCAATACAGGCACAAGCATAAGCGCGATACTCCTTTCAGATGGACGAAAGATATTTTTTTCCTTCGCAAGGTAAATGATACCATGCCGCGCCCGCATCGTCAAGGGAAAGCCGTCCAACTGTCGCAATCAACGCGTGAAACGTCGGGGTGCTGATGTTTTTTTCTCCAAGCAGGAAAACTCATACTAACAGTAGAATAGATAATATGATAATAGTATGAATAGTCTGTTCACTTTTCCGGTTTGACCTGATATAATAACACACGAGAAAATGGGAAGGGGGCTGACGCATGAAAATGACGCTTGCGGAAAACATCCGAAAACTCCGCAGGGAACGGTCGCTGACCCAGGAGCAGCTTTCCGAGGCCTTGGGGGTGACGGCAGGGGCGGTATATAAGTGGGAAGCGAAGCTATCGGTGCCGGAGGTAAACATGATCGTTGAAATGGCGGACTTTTTTGATACCTCCGTGGATGTTCTGCTGGGATACGAAATGAAGGACAACCGCCCTGAAGCGATGGTCAAGCGCCTGCAGGAATACCGCCGCAGGAAGGATCGGGCGGGGCTTGCTGAGGCGGAAAAGGCAATCAGAAAATATCCGCATTCCTTTCAGATCATCAATGAGAGCGCTACGCTGTACCGCTGTTTCGGCATCGAGAGCGGAGACAAGAACCTGTACCGCAGAGCGCTGGAGCTTCTGGAGCAATCCCGTCTGCTGCTTGTGCAGAACACGGATCCGGAGATCAGCGAGCAAACGCTGTACGGCAAAATCGCGGAGGTTTATCTGGGCCTGGACGAATGGGAAAAGGCAATTGAGCTGTTAAAGCGATACAATGCGGACGGGCTGTACAGCCATAAGATCGGCTTCATCCTGGCCCGGTATGAGCGCACGGAGGAGGCGGTTCCCTTTCTGTCGAAGGCAATGGCAAAGATCGTTTCCGATCTGGCCACTGCGATCATCGGTTATATAAACGTTTATTTTACGAGCGGGGATTACGCCTCCGCCCAGGCGATCCTTCATTTGGGGATCGAGCTCTTCTCCGGGCTGCGGAAGGCGGACAAGCCGAATCTTTTCGATAAGGTAAACTCCGCATTGCTTGCCGCCCTTGCAGGTGCGCAGTTCCTTGCGGGGCAGGAGGACGAAGCCAGAGCTACTCTGGAGCAGGCTAAAAAGCTTGCCGCGTTCTTTGACGCTACCCCAAGCTATGACGAAAGCGACATCCGCTTTATCACCCGCATAGAAGGCGCCAGCGCGCACGATGACATTGGCTCAACCGCAATGGACGCAATCAACAATACGATCCGTGAATTAAAAAATGAAGCGTTTACAGCGCTTTGGAAATCCATCACCGAACAGGAGGAGAAAAACAGCCATGAATAAAAAAGACCTTCGGGCGCTGCGCCGCCCCTTTATCAGGGAGTTGTTCCGGGATAACAAGCTGAACCTTGCGTTGACCGTGATCGCGGCCCTTCTCGCCGCCGCGGCGGAGCTCGTGATTTCCTGGCTGCTCAAAGAGGTTGCCGATCTGATTTCCGGCGCCTGTCCGTACAGCTTCGGCACGCTTCTGCTCATCGCGGGCGTCGGCTTCGCGCTGTTTGTACTGGCTTGGATCTTCGACCGGACTTTCCTTTCCGAGTTCCGCGCGAAGGCGATGAAACAGTATCGGGAATACGTCTTTAACCGGCTGATGGAAAAAGGCATTCACGCGTTCTCCGGCGAGAACACTTCGCTCTATATCTCCGCGCTCTCCAACGACGTGAACACCATCGAACAGGACTTCATCGGAAGACTGCAAAATACGATACAGGTCGGCATTGCGTTTATCGGTGCGCTCGGCCTCATGCTGTGGTACAGCCCGCTTTTGACGCTGATCGCCATCGGCTTCTCCCTGCTGCCCATCATCGTTTCCATTGTGCTCGGCGATAAAGCGGCGAAGGCGGAAAAGACCGTTTCTGACAGAAAAGCAAATTACACCGGCATGCTGAAGGACGCTCTCTCGGGCTTCTCGGTGATCAAAAGCTTCAAAGCGGAAAAGAACATCTCGCGCCTGCACGACAGCAGCAACGAAGACGTTGCCGACGCGTCGAAAAAGCGTACGAAGGTCAACGTGCTGGTGGGCTATTCTTCCGGCATTGCCGCCGCGGTTTTACAGTTCGGCGTGTTCTTCGTCGCCGCGGCGCTGGCACTTTCCGGCAGGGGCATCACTGCCGGCACCGCCATTGTCTTCGTCCAGCTTCTGAATTACGTGCTCGGCCCCATCCAATCGTTTCCGACCTTCTATGCGGGAACAAAGGCTTCCTTCGGGCTGATCGAAAAGCTGGCGGAAGCGCTGAACAGGAACATTCCCGATGAGGGCGAGCAGATCGCGCCGAAGCTTACGGACGGCATCTCGATCCGCAGCCTCTGCTTTTCCTATGAGGAGGGCAAGCCCGTTCTGAACGGCATTGATATGGATATTAAAGCCGGGGGCTGCTACGCGCTGGTCGGCGGTTCCGGCAGCGGCAAATCCACGATCCTGAATCTGCTCATGGCGTCCTCTGAAAACTATGAGGGTGAGATCCTCTATGACGGAAATGAGCTCAAAAATCTTTCCGCAAGCTCGCTCTATGACCTGGTTTCCATCATTCAGCAAAACGTGTTTGTGTTCAACAGCACCATCCGCGACAACATCACCATGTTCTCCGAGTTTCCCGAGGAGGAGATTGACCGGGCCGTGCGCCTGTCCGGCTTGAAAAAACTCATGAACGAGAAGGGCCCGGACTATTTGTGCGGTGAAAACGGGTCAGGACTCTCCGGCGGCGAACGGCAGAGGATTTCCATCGCGAGAGCGCTTTTGCGGAAGACACCCGTGCTGTTCGTGGATGAAGCGACGGCCAGCCTGGATGCCGAAACCTCCTTCGAGGTGCTGGACGCCATCCTGAAGCTGGACGGCTACACCCGCGTGATCGTCACCCACGATCTGGACGAAGGCATCCTGCGGCGCTGCACCAGCCTGTTCGCTCTGAAAAACGGCGGCGTTTCCGAGCAGGGGACATTTGACGAACTCATGGATCAGAAGGGCTACTTCTATTCGCTCTTCACCGTTTCCCAGAAAGAATAATTTCACTCCTGCAATTATCGTGAAAAACCGGTATTTGGCATCCAAATCTCAGAGGGACAAAACAGGCGTGACCGGCAGCGGCCACGCCTGTTTCAATTCTATTCCGACGGGCAAACTGCCCGCCTTTGCTATCGAAATGAATCAGCCCCAGGGATTCTCGGTGGGATAGGGCAGGCACTTGGGCTGGTTGTAGGCGATATCCTTCACGCCCAGGAACTTGAAGACCTCGAACAGGGCCTTGCCGTAGTGACCGAAGGCCACGGCGCCGTGGTGCGGATAGCGCTTCTGGATCAGCACGTGGCGGTAGAAGCGGCCCATTTCCTTGATGGCGAACACGCCGATGCCGCCGAAGGAGGTGGTGGCCACGGGCAGCACTTCGCCCTCGGCGATGTAGGAGCGCAGGTCGCCGTTGCTGTCGCACTGGAGGCGGTAGAAGGTGATTTCGCCGGGAGCGATGTCGCCTTCGAGGGTGCCGCGGGTGAAGTCGGGCTCGCTGCCGGCAGGCTCCAGCAGGCGGTGCTGGATCAGCTGATACTTGATGGCACGGCTGTCGCACATCTTGCAGGAGGGGGTGTTGCCGCAGTGGAAGCCCATGAAGGTGTCGGTCAGGGTGTAGTCGAACTTACCCTTGATCTGGCTTTCCCACATGGAGGCGGGCACGGAGTTGTTGATGTCCAGCAGGGTGATGGCGTCGCCGGACACGCACGCGCCGATGTATTCGGACAGCGCGCCGTAGATGTCCACTTCGCAGGCCACCGGAATGCCCCGGCTGGCCAGGCGGCTGTTCACGTAGCAGGGCTCAAAGCCGAATTGCTCGGGGAAGGCGGGCCAGCACTTATCGGCGAAGGCCACGTATTTCCGCGCGCCTTTATGCTGCTCGGCCCAATCCAGCAGGGTCAATTCAAACTGGGCCATGCGCTCCAGCATTTCGGCGTAATACTTGCCTTCGCCCATTTCCTTGGCCATGTCTTCCATGACTTCGGGGATGCGCTTGTCACCCGCGTGGGCTTTGTAGGAAACCAGCAGGTCCAGCTCGCTGTTTTCTTCGATTTCGATGCCCAGCTCATACAGGCCCTTGATGGGGGCATTGCAGGCGAAGAAGTCCTGGGGACGGGGCCCGAAGGTGATGATCTTCAGGTTCTTCACACCAATGATGGCGCGGGCCACGGGCACGAAGTCCGCGATCATCTTGGCGATGTCGTCCGCGGTGCCCACGGGATACTCGGGGATGTAGCCCGCCAGATGGCGCATGCCCAGGTTGTAGGAGCAGTTCAGCATGCCGCAGTAGGCGTCGCCGCGGCCGTTGATCAGGTCGCCGTCGCCCTCGGCGGCAGCAACGAACATGCAGGGGCCGTCAAAGTTCTTGGCGATGAGGGTTTCGGGGGTCTCGGGGCCGAAGTTGCCCAGGAACACCACCAGGGCGTTGCATTCCGCGGCCTTCACGTCGGCGACGGCTTTGAGCATGTCGGCTTCGTTTTCCACGGTCACGGGGCACTCGTACAGCTCGCCCTTGTAGGCTTTCTTGATGGCTTCGCGGCGGGCGATGGACAGGCCGATGGGGAAGCAGTCACGGGATACGGCGACGATACCAAGCTTGACTTCGGGAATGTTGCAGGACATTGTTTTTTCTCCTCCATGTAATATATTTGTTTAGCAACAGAAAGGCACATCGTTTTTGATGTCGATGTTTTCGCCTTTAAGTCCAACGTAAGCGCCGGCGGCGGCTTCACTGGATTCGGGATGGGCCAGCAGCCACTTGTTCCGCGCCCAGAGGGATTTGTCCAAGGTATTCTTGCCGGTACCGGGGCGGTAGTCCGTGTTGGTATTCAGCGGCAGGCCCACCAGTACGCGGAAGCCCTTGGCAGGGTCAGCATGGCAGGGAGCGTAGTGCAGGGTGGTGGCATACACTTCCACCATCACGCCCTTGGGCACGAAAAATGCCTTCGCCTTCGCGGTGTCCAGCACGTCGTTTTCAATGTCGTCCATCTTGGCGAGCAGCAGGATGAAATCCTCCGTGCCCAGGTTGAACTCACTGTCCCGGTGGTATTCCAGACAGTTGAGCTTGGTGTTGTGGCCGTTGCAGCAGCCCAGCTGGAAGGGCATGCCGCCAAACAGGGCTTCGCCCACAGCTTCCGCGTTTTCAGCGGCATGCAGGGCGTCCACCTTGGGGAAATACACCGTGCCTTCGGGGCAGGGCGTGGATTCTTCCAGCGCTTTCAGAATGCCCTTTACGTCATAGCCTTCCACAATGCGGCCATAGGGGGCGAAGCTGGGATCGGATACAGGGATGATCTTCATGGGTAATACCTCCTACTTCCTACCTTGATTTCAATTCAGGTTCGCCAAAGTATGGAATTCGTCCTTCAGATCCAGATAAATCTTCTGGTACAGCTCGAAGTAGGGTTCATACGCCGCGTGGCGTTCCGCGCTGGGCAGGAGCGGTTCGCTTTCCTTGAGCAGCTCCGCGCAGGCGGAGGGCACGTCCTTGTAGATGCCCGCGCCGACGCCTGCCAGGATGGCCGCGCCCAGGGCAGGGCCTTCAGTATTCTGGAGGGTGCTGACGGGCATGTTGTACATGTCCGCCATCATCTGCCGCCAGAAGGGGGATTTCGCGCCGCCGCCGCAGGCCAGCATGGCTTCGGGGGCCACGTGCATCCCGCGCAGCACGTTCAGGTTATGCCACTGGGAGTACATGACGCCCTCCATCACGGCGCGCACGATGTCCTTCTTGGTGTGCATAGCGCTGAGGCCAAACAGCACGCCCCGGCTTTCGGGGTCGAGAATGGGGGAGCGCTCGCCCATGAGGTAGGGCAGGTAAATGAGCCGGTTCGCGCCGATGGGGCTGCGGGCGGCTTCCTGGTTCATGAGCACGTAGGAGTCGGTGCCCATTTCCCTGGCCACTTCAATTTCAGACTGGAAGAAGGTATCGCGGCACCATTTCAGGCTCATGCCCGCGGCCAAGCCCACGCCCATGACGATATACTGCCCCGGCACGGCGGCGCAGAAGGTGTGCACGCGCCCGGCAGGGTCGATCTGCACGGTGTTGGAATGGGCAAACACCACGCCGGATGTGCCGATGGTGGTGAAGGCTTTGCCCTCCACAACCACGCCGGTGCCGATGGCGGCGGCCATATTATCGCCCGCGCCAGCGGCCACGGGCATACCCACCGGCAGGCCGGTCAGTTTCGCGGCTTCCTCGGTGATATAGCCCGCCACGTCGCTGCTCTCCACCAGGGGCGGCAGCATCTCCATGGGGATGCCGGTTTTATCGCAGATTTCCTGGCTCCAGCAGCGGTTCGGCACGTCCAGCAGGTTGGTGCCGGAGGCGTCGCTCATGTCCATATGGTAAACGCCTGTGAGCTTTAAGCGCACATAATCCTTGGGCAGCTGGATATGCCGGGCCTTGGCCCAGATGTCCGGCTGATGCTCGCGCACCCACAGCACCTTTCCGGCCGTAAAGCCGGTCAGCGCGGGGTTGGCGGCAATCTGAATGAGCCGCTCGCGGCCCCCGACCAGGCGGGTAAATTCTTCGCAGCTTTCGATCGTGCGGTTGTCGCACCAGATGATGGAGCGGTCCAGGGCGTTGCCGCTGTCGTCCGTCAGCACCAGGCCATGCATCTGCCCGGACAGGGACAGGCCCGCAATGTCCTTCGGGTCCACGCCGCTTTTTCCGATGACCGCCTGGATGGTGTGCACGGCTGCCTGCCACCAGTCCTCCGGCTCCTGCTCCGCCCAGCCGTTATAGGGCTGATAAAGCGGATACTCTTCCAGCGCGGAAGCAATCTCTTTTCCGTGCGTATCGAACAGCACGGTTTTCGTTCCGGATGTGCCCAAGTCTACGCCAATCAGATATTGCAAATTCATCCTTCTCCCTTCGTAAATCATATGGGGAACGATTTGCTTCTATTGTAGACGAAAAGCAAAAAAAAAGCAAGGAATTTACAAAACATTTTCTGCGTTCTTTCCCACAAAAATTGCGCTGAACAGAATTTTCCTTGACGGGGCGAATGAAGATGATATAATCTTTGAGGGATTGTTCGCGTCAATTCATCGGGCGGGATGCGCCAGCGGAATTGCGTTCCGCGCTACACGCTGACAAAATGCCTTTAGGAATGAGAAACATGAAAATCATCGCGCATATTCAAAACGGTTACGAAACAAAGTTCGGTGTTCCCCGGCAGAGCGGGCTGGCGGGCTCTGTGCTCTCCCGCATCGTGTTTGAGCCGGAATACCGCAGCCCAGACGCGCTGCGGGGGCTGGAGCACTTTTCCCATCTCTGGCTCATCTGGGAGTTTTCCGAAGCGAAGCGGGATACCTGGTCGCCCACGGTGCGGCCTCCGCGCCTGGGCGGCAACGCGCGGATGGGTGTGTTCGCCACTCGCTCTCCCTTCCGTCCGAACCCCATCGGCCTGAGCTGCGTGAAGATCGAACGGATAGAAACGCAGACTGGCGAGGGCCCGGTGATTTATGTGTCCGGGGCTGACCTGATGAACGGCACGCCGATCTACGACATCAAGCCCTATTTGCCCTATGCGGACTGTCATCCCGAAGCTCGGGGCGGTTTTGCGGACGCGGTGCGGCGGGAGAGGCTGACCGTGGAATGCGCGCCCGAGCTGCTGAACCGGATGCCTGAACAGCATCGCGCCGCCGTGCTTGAAATTCTCGCGCAGGATCCCCGGCCTTCCTATCAGCACGACCCGGAGAGAACCTATGGCATGGCTTACGCGGGAATGGATATTCGCTTCCGGGTGGATGGCGACCGGCTGACCGTGCGGGAGATCGTGTTGAAAACTCCATCCGCGGACGGAACATTCAAAACCTGACGAAGGCCGCCCCAACGGACGGCCCATTTCCTCAGCGAGAGAAGTCGAACACGGGCCAGAAGGCTTCCTTCCATACCCATCCCTTTGAATAATAGCCTGTGCTGATGGAGGTAATGGCGTAATCGGAAGGCAGTTCCTTCACGCAGACCCGATACGGCCCGAAATTCCCTTCCAATTCGGATTTCTCAAAATAGACGCCGATCAGGGCGTATTGGCCCTCCGCCCGCCAGATATTTTCCGGCACCTTTTCCTTTTCCGTCGTCCGAAGCTCAAGTTCCAGGCGGGTTGTGCCGTCTTCCTCAAAATTGAATACGTCTTCAGCGATCCAGTACAATTTGTTTTCGTGCCAGTATACATAAACATGGTGCGTCGGATTGTAAACGCGAATCGCCCCGTTTGTGACAATCTCTTCCAAATCCGTTCCTTCGGCGGCCAAGGGCCGGAACACGGCGTCCGGAACATAGTATACAACAGTGCGCCGCGCTTTGGGATCGGAGCCGCTCCGCTCGATTTTCAGGTATACCCGGGTCGAAACGCAGCGAAGAAAGCCGAAGCTGAGGAGGATTTCATATTCCTCGTCCGTATTTATGCCCTGACAAATTGCCTCAAAGCCAGCTTGCATGTCGTCCCGATTGAAATAGGCGCTGACATCCGGGCGGGGCAGGCGGCATGCCGACCGCATGGAGCAGCGCTGCCCCGTCTGCGCGGACTGCAGAACGATTGAAAAATCTTTCGGCCCCTGTTCATACCAAAAGCAAACGCCGGTTAGTTTCAGGCCGCTGTCATCCACCGCCGCCTCTTCCACCTGGAAGCACAGTCCCTGCGAAAGCGGCTGCATGGAGCCGTTCGCTTCGCTGCCCGAAAAACGGACCAGGCAGAAGCAAAACAGCGCGATCCCAGCGCCAGCGCAAAGCAGCAGCCCGCGCAGCAGTTTTTCCGGCAGGATGAACCGTAACAGCCAAAATAACGCCGTGCCAAGAAGCGCTCCGGCGACGTTATTGATGATATCGTCATATTCAAAGCAGCCGCGCAGCAGGATAAACTGCAATGCTTCAATGAGGGCGGAGAAACCCAGCGCCAGCAGGAAAACCAGCAGGGTCGTTTTGCGTCCTGAACCGTTTCGCATTGCCGCGGTCAGAAAACCGAAGGGAACGAACATTGCGATATTGGCGAGAATCGCATAGCCGTACGCTGTCTTTCCCGCGAACCAAAGCCGATAGGACCAGAAGATTTCAAACGCTCCCGGATAATAGCCGGCTTCCCGTTTTCCCACCGTATACCATAGAACAGTGATCAGATAGACGGAGAATACGCAGGCCAGCATGATGCGCGGCGCGCCTGCGGGCTGTTTTTCAGATAGAACCGTTTTCTTCTCTTTCATAGCTTACCATCTGTCGTGATTGTTTTGCTTTTCGGTTTTGTCGCAAGCCTTCCTGACCGATCCCAATTTTTCCATTTTCTTTCTACAGGTCTCATGATAAAAAGATTCTGGTTTTATTCCGTTTCAAAAAGCCGGCATGGTGAAAGGGAAGGGAGAGTAATCATTGTGTCGTTCAGATGTCCCCTTTGCGGAGAAGAATATCAGATGAAGCAGATTCCGCAGGAATATAAAACAGTGCGCTGCGGGAAATGCGGGCAGGTGTTTTCAATCGCCGATCTGCCATCCGGCGCGATGGAAAAACAAATGGGAAACCCGGCGGCTCCGGTCGGTTCACCGGCAGAAGCGCAAGGGCGTACCGAAGAAGAAAACGCTCCCCGGCCAACGGTGCAGAATCCTGATGATATCTCGCGCGAAATGGCACAGCGCTATTTTTCCGACATCCCGGGCGGCCCTTCCGAATCCGCCGGGGAAGCCGAAAAAGCCTGGGCTTCCGAAGATGATGTTCCCGAAGAAGTCAAGCGTCAGCAGAGAGAATAGCTGTTTCAATACGCACTGGAATCAGCGCAGAATGCCCAAACGAAACGCAGTCTTCAGAATGAACCGTCAAAATCTCCGAAAACCAAACGCTTTCTTCGGGAAAAAAGATGGCAGCGCCGTGTTTACTGGATCCTTCTTCTGTGTATCCTGATCCTCCCGCTGGTCAGGATTATCCTGGGCAGAACGCTCGCTTTCGTTGATCAGCTCAATTGGATGCAGATGCAGATCGTTCCTTCTCTTCTGTATTTCCTCGCGGCTGTGATTCTGCTGTTCCCCCTGCTCCGGCGCACGGTGAAGCCGCGGCTCGTTTCCGCTGTATTGCTGCTCATCCCTCTGATTCTCGATTTCTGGTATCTTATTCCTCAGATCACGAATACGCTGTCGCCGGACGTTCTGCTGACCGCAAGCAGCGCAGTCAAGACCGCGGTTTCGGCGTTTGCCCTCATCATGAGTTTAAAAGCGAGAAAGCATTCGGCGCTGCCGTACAGGGAAGTGTAAACAGTCCATGGAAAAGCTGAGTGAACTGCTGACAGGCGTTCTTCTTTTTTTCTATCCCGGCGTCGTGTTTGACGCGGAGGGACTGACCAGCCTCCTTTTGCCATGCCTGGCGATCGTTCTGCTGGGGCTGATCATTTCGCTTTTCATGAAGATTCCGCGGGCATCCCGGCGTTTTGCTTATTTGCCGATCGTCATCGCCCTGATCGTTTCGATTGCCGCGAGCGCGTTTTTCCCCGCTTCTGTGATGCAGGCGGGATCATATGCCATGGAGCAGGTTCAGCTGATAACCTCCGCGCAGGAGACGGTATCCTGAAAGCAATTTGGATGCGCGCGCTGCGCCGCGGATCACTTACCTTTTACTTAGCTTCCTCGGGAAAATGCTGTTCAAGTTGCCGCGTTACGGCGTCGGGCCGCGCTTTGACGTAATTGGTCAGAGCGCTGTAAGCCGTATTGAAATCGTTTTTCTTCATCCAAACGCCTGAATTTCTCGTTTTCCGGAGCGCTTCGATCCGGGTGAAGTAACGCTGCATATCGCTGTTTCTTGCGTTATGCAGCTCTTTTAATGCGGAAAGCATCGCGTCTTTGCTCAATGCTTCTTTCAGCAGCCCGGTGACTTTCCCAACAAAGTATGTCCGGTATCCCTGGATTTCCATGAGCTTTGCAAACAGCAGAGCGTAACGGGGGCTTTCGGGGTCCAGGACATCGCCCAGCGTATCATTGTCCGCCGTGTTCTTCCCGCTCTTCAGGCCAAAAGAATTGCTCATGGAAAAAACAGGGACGGAAAAGCGCTTGCCGATTTTGGTATTTAAAAAGTAAGTGTGTGTAAATACAGGAGACTTCGTTCCGTCCGCGTAATACGCCACAGCACGAATCACCATGCAGCGCGGCAGTTCCGCGTCCGTCTCGGCAAGGGGAATGGCGCGCGTGTATCCCATGCTGCGATAGCTCGGTTCGCTTCCGTCGTCCGTATAGTAAATATCTGCTGCGCCTTCCGCTGTCAGCGTCAAGGATACATCCTTTGAATAGAAGCCGTCCTCCGAAGAAAAAACGATGATCCGATCCTCCTGTTCCACGGCGCTTCGGTAAAAAGCCATTTTTTCTTCTTTGGTCGCATTGGGGTCAAGGGTCGGGAGCGGAACCGGGGTCGGCGCGATTTCGGCAGGCTTCGCCTCGTGCGCATCCGAAAACTGCGCGCTCTGGCATCCCGTCAGGAGCGCGGCAAAAAGGAGCATCATAAGGCAGAGTACTTTTTTTCATAGCGTATCCTTTTCTGATGCGATGTGGCCAAAGAAGAACTGTTATCCGCGGCGCAGTTTACGCAGCACCGCGCGCTTTACCTTGCCCACGCTCTTCTTGAACATGGGGCTGCGGCCGTAAGCCAGGAAGAACAGGATATTGGGAATGATGAAGCTGATGCAGGCGTTCACGATCAGCGTCGGCCACAGACTCAGATGCAGCAGGCCGCACAGGAACCAGGAGCACGCGCATGACACCAGAGCCAGACCGACGAAGCTGCCGAAGAACCGGATGTACTGCCACATGTATTTTCTTGGGAATACCTCGGCGAACAAATTATGAAACAGCCAGGGGATCTGGACCACTGCGATGGAGACCACGGAGGACAGCAGCACGCCGTACAGTCCCAGCCACTTCACCGTGGCCAGGTTCAGCCCAAGGTTTACCAGCGCGCCGGTCAGGGGCCGCCAGCGATCCCGCCGCCATATCCCCGCGGCGTCCTTGAACATATTGATCAGCATGTTGATGCCCATGGAATAGAAGTAGATGACAAAGCAGACCACGTAATTGATGGTGAGCATGTTTTCCTCGCCCATCCAGAACTGCATGAACGGCTGATACAGGCACAGGAGCATGGCGCTGCTGACGCCCATCAGCCAGCTGAACAGCAGGCTGAACCTCTCCAGGTCGCGATAGTTTTTTTCCTCGCTTTCCGTGACCAGGCTGTTGCCCACGCCGGCGATGCACGCCCCGATCACCACCTCAAGCATGGTGCGCAGGGACGTAACGATGTAATAATAATTCTGGTAAATGGCCAGCGCCGTCAGGCCCATGAACGAGGAAATGACCAGCGTATCAGCCGAATTGAAAATGACGAAGGAGAATTTTGAGGTGAACAGGTCGCGCACCCGCTTGACGATGTCCATCACCTTCTCCTTGGGCAGGTTTCCTACGGGCTTGTAATTGGGGTACAGCTTTGACACCCGGACGGAAATGACCAGATTGATCGAAATCTGTGCCAGCAGCTGAACCACCAGATACAGATAGTAGTTGTGGAAGATCACCACCGCGAGGATTTTCAGCGCGTATTCCACCAGATGGATGATAAGCGCCACCTTGCTCACCACGTCGTTGCGCTGGTGGGCGTTGAGCAGGCAGTTCTTGTAAGCAAACAGCCAGTAGGTAAGCACCGTATTGCCCAGGTTCATGAAGTACAGGATGTACAGGTTCATATCCGCGGGGATATCGCCCTTGATGAGATTCCGCAAAAACGGCGTCAGCGCCAGGCCCATCACGGCGATAAAAAGGCCAATGATCCGGTAAAAGGTCCTGTACAGCTTCATTAACGCGCAGATGGACTCCGTGTCGTCCTCCGCAATGGGCTTGTACATGCTGAACACCATGGCGCTGCCCACGCCCAGCTCCGCCAGGTTCAGAAAAGAAAGGATCGATGTGAACAATCCATTCAGGCCCAGATACTGCACGCCGAGGTAATGCAGCATGAAGGAACGGATGATGAAAGGAGATACCATCTTCACCGTTTTCAGCATGGTGCCGAAAACGATATTGCGCGCGGCGTTTTTCGTTCGTTGGATTTTCATGAGCTGGCGGTCCTTTCTCATAAAACAGCGGAATTCGTTTGGGGGATCGCGCTGAGGCGTCTATTTTTTTGCCGCGCTTTTTCGCGCTTTCACGGCGCACAGCAGCATCGCGGGGGTATACAGATGAAGCTTGAACAGCAGAACAAGTATCTTTGGGTTTCTGGGCAAGCCCTTTAAGCTGACGCACCGCAGCATCCCGGTTTTTTTCAGGCCGGCTTTGATATTCTTTACCGCCTGGCTGAACGGCTGATCTTTTTTAATTTCCCAAATGGCGTTTCTGATGATCAGGTGAACGGGATAATCGTTCAGCTGCCGATCCACGGAATCGCCGTACCCCCGCAGCCGCTCCTGCAAATAGGCCACCAGGAAGGAGAAGCTCTCCGTCAGGTAATTCATTTTGCCAAGGGAAATAATAGAGCCCGTGTTCATCTGGTTGTACAGGTACAGGGGTTCATTGCAGATATACACACGATTGCAGTTGAGCAGGATCTCATAGGTCATGGGCACGTCCGTGAACATGCGGATCCGCTCGTCCCGAACATAGTGCTCTGTCTGCAATTCCCGTCTGCAGGGCTTGTTCCAGATATGTCCCTGGATCATCGTACCGATAAAAAAGCCGTTGCGCCGGTCGCTGAGCAGATAGGGAAAGATTTCCTTTTCCAGCCGCTGCCGGTCATACCAGCCTTCCGGCACTTTGTTGATGATTGAATCCGTATGATCAATGAATACATTTTCCGAAGCGAACATCACCATATCCACCGGCTCGGCGGATTCGGCAATTCTGTCGTGAATGAACTGAAGCAGATTGGGCTTCACCCAGTCATCGCCGTCCACATAGGTGACATAATCGCCCTTTGCGGCGAAAATGCCCGCGTTTCGGGCGGAAACCAGGCCGCCGTTGGGCTTGTGAATGACGCGCACCCGACTGTCTTTTTTTGCGTAAGCGTCGCAGATTTGAGGGCAGCCGTCCGGGGAACCGTCGTCTACCAGGATCACCTCGAAATCGGGAAACGTCTGCGCCAAAATACTGTCAATGCATCTTTCCAGATATTCTTCCACCTTATAGATCGGAACGATCACCGTGAACTGCATGCTTTCATCTCCTCTGTGAATCAAACATTCCCGACGCTTTTCAGCAGACCGCATATTGCCTGCAGCCGTTTTTCGTACATTTCTTCTCCAAGGCAGGCGCCGGTGATCTTTTCCCTGAAACTCTTCATCAGTTCGGGATGCTGGAGCACTTTTTTCATGCCCTCCGCCAGCTCCGTCTCGGAGTTGCCGGTCAGCAATCCGTATCTTGGATCAAGCGATTCCAAAACCGCCGGGCAGGATACGGCGACCACGGGCACATCCAGGATCAGCGCTTCCTGAATCGTCAGGCCGTAGCCCTCCGTCACCGAACTGCTGACAAACAGGTCAGCCTGGCATACATAAGGAAACGGATTGTCCTGCGCGCCCAGGAGACGGACATAGGACATATGGTGTTCGGTGATATACTTTTCCAGCGTTTCTCTCTCTTCGCCGTCTCCGATGATCCATAGATCAAATGGCACGGTTTCCTGCAGCAGCCTGCACGCTTTCAGCAGCATCAGATACTGCTTTTCGGCCACCAGCCGTCCTACCGAAACGAGCAAAGGCCGGTCCGCATCCCGCTTCACCGGACACGGAGCCTGAGCCCGCGCCCGGATGCCGTTTGCGTCGATGGGATTATACAGAACACAGAGATTGCCCGGATCACCCAGCGTTTGAATAATACCGTTTTTTGCGGTTTCCGATACGCACACGACCTTTTCAAACCGCTGCATGCAGGCTTTTTCCTCCGCCGCGGTAGGGAAAGCGCCTTTCTCCGCTTTGACGCGGGTGGAATAATCCGTATGAACCCACGCGATTTTCCGTTTGGCCCGGATACCGTCCGTCCGCTTCATGGTCCATTTTTCCTGCATGGAAATCGCCAGATCGAAGTTTTGCAAAGAAAGGTAATTCGCGATCAGGGCGTTGTAAATCCGCGCGTAAATCCTGTTGGCGAACCAGCGCGGCGAATGCTCCCTGTAATTCTTTCGGCGGCAGTAACGCCGGACGAAGTGCACCCCGGGCGGAATCACGTCCTTTTCTTCGTCACCGGCCCAATGAATGGCGGCCAGGGTAACGTCGTACCCTTCCTTGACCAGTCTGTTGATAATATGCCACATCACCACTTCCACGCCGCCGCGGTGGACAAACAGATTATCAAACAGGATCATGGCTTTCTTTTTTTGGCTCATTTTCTTTTCCACCTTTTATCCGCCGCAGCGGGCGATGGCATCCTTCAGGAAAGCGCCTGCCCGCAGCCTTTCCCCGATACGCTCTGCATTCTTTTTCATATCGGCGTATTCCTCTTCTGTTACTTTGTCGATCGCCGAATGAAGATCGTACAGCGATTCCACAGTGATACCCGCTTTGTTTTTAATCACAAAATCAGCCTGCGCGGCATGCTTCCAGATCGCCACGGGGAGGCCGGACGCCAGATACAGGGACATTTTATGGGGGCAGTTGATCCGCAGGTAGTCGCCGAAAACGTCGGAGCAGGTTTCGGCCAGTCTGCCGTCCCATACCAGGCCGAAGCTGCCGTCCATCACATAGGGTATCTCCTCCGGCGGGAAAGCGCCGAAGTATTTGGACGCCCCGTGCAGCCTGCCGGCAAAGTCCACGCCATAAAGATGAAAATCGCAGTTCGGGGGAAGATTATAGGCGTAGCCCACTTTTTTGGGGCGCAGGTTCCCGGCGATGATCACCGGTTTTTTCTTTCCCGTTTTGCCTTCCCGCAGGGCGGGATCGAAGTTGGGGATCAGGTAATCGAAAAGTCCCAGCGAAACCAGCTTTGCACCGTCCACTCCCATCTGCTTCATCCGCTCGGCCATGCAGTCGTTATGGACAATGATTTTTGTTACGCCGTGCAGAATCGCGGTTTCCGTCACTTTCATCTTGATTTTCCGCACGATCGCCGTGGATTTCAGCTTGCCATGGCGAAGAGATTGCAGATCATGGATCAGCGCAATGGTCCTGACGCCTCTTGAACGCAGGCGGTTGATCAGCAATTGGTAAAAGAAGGTGGTCTGCTTCAGAGGAAACTGGATCAACAGCGTATCGCCCTGCTTCAGCTGACTGTAAGAAGTCTTCAGGTTCTGATAAATTTTGATCTGCTTAATGAATTTGGAGATCGGGTTTTTGACTTCCTTTTTTACCAGCTCATCGTAAAACACGGGCAGCGCACAATACCCCATCATTTCCATGATGGCGTCCGCGTCGTCCCGCGCCTTTACGCCCGCGGTCATTCGGACCTTTTCATTCTCATACAATTCTTTGGAATAATAATTCATATTTCTCACCCTAATTCCTATGTGATTAACGGACTGTACAAGCGCGCACAAAAACCCGCCAAACGCGGCGTCTTTCAGTGCTGTCCCCAGCGAGAGAACCGAACCATAAAGCAGCGTAACCAGGATCGGGAAGGAAACGTCCATTTTTGCGGTGCCGAAGTATCCGGCGAGCGCGGTAATTGTGTCCGAATGCATACCGCAGGGGATAAAATGCGATGAAAGAAGGCGTCCAACACGCTGCAATCACGGTGAACGCAATGAGGAAAAACCAGTGGTTTCCTTTCGTTTCACGATCATCCTTCGCAAGCTGTTTGTCTTTTCGGTCAAACAGGGTGTATAAGATGTGTACGCACCCATGACAGAGAAGAAAGAATCCTGCGAATGCGGAAATATGCAGCACCATATCCATGCCTACGGATCGAAGTGGCAGGAGAATGGCTTTCAGGTCGCTGTGCTCCATGGAAAGGGAAACAATCATATTGAATGAAAAAAACATGCTGCACATTATGCTCCCCGCGCTGATTTCCATTTTATTGATTATTGCTCGCCCAACTATTGCTCGCCCAATTGAATCGTGAATTCAGATGCGGGATGAGAAATCGTTCCAGACAAGGAACGAAACCGCAGGAATACTGGAGGTATTTCAAGGTTGAGTGACGCAGGATGGACCGATTTATCGCCCGCAGATAAT
>JAFWQM010000097.1 GCA_017509065.1 Clostridia bacterium | reverse complement strand
CCTATACGAATGGCGGGAATGAATGCTGGCTCGTCAGCTGGCTTACATCACATATGTCAGAGGCTCCATGTAAACCCTGCAAATCCTTTTATTCCCTTACTTCTACGGTTTTTGCCACCCACACTTTCTAGGGAAGAGCCAAGTTTGTTGGTTTTTACTTCTCTGAGACGATTTTGAACAGACTGATAACTCTGCCCGATATTGCTTGATAAACCACGACACCTATGGCGTAATACGACGCTGACGAGGAGGTGTTCGTGTGAAAAGAACGGATACACGTGAGGCTCAAATGCTACGGTCTGCCCGTAAAAAATCAGGCCTTTCGCAGCTGCAATTGGCTACAGAGTTAGACGTGCAGGTCAGGCAATATCAACGTTTGGAATATGGAGAGCAACCTTTTTCCTCCGTTAATATTAAGTTGGGTTTGAAAATATGCCGCATCCTTCAAATCGATCCTTATGATCTGGTGCTTGGTGATAGCAATGCCAATCGGCCCATACAACTGCAGAGCAGACCCCCAGGCAAAAAGAAAAGAGATCAAGATTCATGGAATGGACGCGGTGTATATTCTGATCCAACCGCAAATCAGGCTCTTTATAATGTATCCGCAGAGTGGACCAGAATGCGAAGGCTGGCAGTACGATTAAGATTGAAAGGGGAACAACCTGATCCGATGCTATTCACTGGTATCTTTCGCAGACTGATCACAGATCCACTTGAAGAACTGACGGATACTTAAACTTATTCTTGGGCTTTGCTTTCGGGCAGAGCCTTTTTTTCTTTGCCCGGTTGCCAAACCACGCTTTTTTGTCCTGTGGATACTGAAGGAGTGGAACGATTATGGCTCCTTCAGATTTGCTCAGGAGGAAAGCAAATCAGCCAGCGATAACCAGAAATGGCGCATTAGGTCTGCTTACGAGCAGGGCGAGATCATGTGCTGGCGTTTCATGTTTGGCTACAGGATAACAAAAGACAAAGTTGAGATCGATCCTGTTGAAGGGCCGATTGCTAAAGAGGTGTTTGAACGGGTGGCCAGGGGGGATACCCTGAACTCTGTCGCACGTTGGCTCAATCGCTCCGGACACTTCGGCGCTCTGGGTGGTAAGTGGAAAAGCACCCGGATAAGTGACATGTTGAAAAACGAAAAATACATTGGAAACGCTCTACTCCAGAAAACATTCATCAATAATCACCTGGAGAAAAAGCGGCTTCCCAACCAAGGAGAGCTCACTCAATACTACGTCACAGAAACGCACCCTGCATTGATTGACCTGAAAACATTTGAGACAGTGCAGCAACGGCTGGCTGATTTAGCTGAGAAGAATTCCGGCAGAACGGGCGGACAGACCAGTGAACTTTCCGGTATGATTCGCTGTCCCAACTGCGGTAAGAATTTCAGCCGGGTCAGCGTCAGACGGGGAAGCGCCTGGGTATGCCCAACGTACTACATAGAGGGAAAACAGTACTGCCAAAGTAAGAAAATCCCTGAAACCGTGTTGAAAACTGTCATTGCTGAAGCATTGGGGCTGGACATGTGGATTCCGGAAGTATTTAAAAATCAGGTTGAATACATCATTGCTTCCGGGCCAAACACACTGGAACTTCACATGATGGATGGTAAGGTACTTTCCCTTGAGTGGCAGGATCGCTCCAGGGCTGAAAGCTGGACAGATGAAATGAGAGAAAAAGCACGACAAAACGCGTATAGGAGGCACCATGGCTAAGACGATTACGGCGATACCGCCAACAAAGAATATTTTCACCACAGCGCCTATCCTTACAACGGCAAAGCGCAGGGTTGCTGGGTATGCCCGCGTCAGTACGGATTCGGAGGAGCAATACACCAGTTATGAAGCCCAAGTGGACTACTACACCCGCTTCATTCATTCCCATGCGGATTGGGAATTCGTCAGGGTGTATACCGATGAGGGCATCAGCGCGGTCTCAACAAAGCACCGTGATGGGTTCAACGAAATGGTGGTAGACGCCCTTGCCGGGAAAATCGATCTGATCGTCACCAAGAGCGTCAGCCGCTTTGCCCGGAATACTGTGGACAGCCTGACCACCATCCGGAAGCTGAAAGAGCATGGCGTAGAATGCTTTTTCGAGAAAGAAAACATCTGGACTTTTGACGGAAAAGGCGAATTGCTGCTGACCATCATGAGCAGCCTTGCCCAGGAGGAAAGCCGGAGCATTTCCGAGAACGTCACTTGGGGGTACCGTAAACGGATGGCTGACGGCAAGGTGAGCATTGCTTACAGCACATTCCTCGGCTATGACAAAGGCCCGGACGGCAATCTGGTGGTAAACAAAGAACAGGCTGAAATCGTCCGCCTGATTTACCGGAAGTTTATGGAGGGGATGGCACCCATAGGCATATGTCACATGCTCGAGGAGAATGGCATCCTATCGCCGAGTGGGAAGAAAAAATGGTATGAGTCCACGGTGACCAACATTCTGTCCAATGAAAAATACAGGGGTGACGCCCTTTTGCAGAAGACATTCACCGTTGACTTCCTGACAAAAAAACATAAAGTGAATAACGGCGAAGTGCAGCAGTATTACGTGGAAGGCAATCACGAAGCGATCATCCCGGCGCAGGAATTTGAGCAGGTGCAAATGGAACTGCGCCGGAGGAAAAAGATCGGTCGCGCTTTTAGCGGCAACAGCCTCTTCGCATCACGGGTGATCTGCGGTGACTGCGGCGGCTATTATGGTCAGAAAGTTTGGCATTCCAACCAACCCGGCAGGAAAGTGGTCTGGCGTTGTAACCGGAAATACAGCAAAGACAAGTCCGCTCCTTGTACAACGCCAGCCCTTACAGAGGAAACAATCAAAGCGCTTTTCATTAAGGCGGCGGATATTCTGTATCGATCCAAAACAGCAATCATTGAGGAAACGCGGGAATTGGCTGAAATGCTGGCTGATACCAGCGCGATTGATGAAAAAATCGAGCAAACCGATGAAGAAAGAACCATCGTCGTTGAAAGGAACAAGGCCCTGATCCGGGAAAGGGCTGCTTCCAAAATGACGACCGAGGAGTTTGACAAGAAAGCCAGTGCGCTGGATGAGCGTTACCGGAAAGCTGACGCAAGGCTCACGCGTCTGAAGGAGGAACGGGAAAGCCGGGTCATCCGGAGCAAGGAAATCCAGTGCTTTGTCGAGAGCCTGCGTTCTCAGCAGGAGCCCATAGCAGTTTGGAATGAACAGGCTTGGAACCTGCTCGTCACGCAGGTGACGATTCGTTCGGATGGCAGCGCGGAATTCCTTTTCCGGGGAGAGAATACGATCACGGTCAGAGCAGATTAACGCTCTGACCATTTTCTTTTGGCACTGGTTGCCAAACAGGCAGTTTTTGTCCTGTGGATTATGGGATAGCGATGGCACAAACAAATCATACGAATGGAGGAGCATACGATGACAAACCAGCAAAAACAGCGAGTTATGGAAATGAGAGTCGACGGAAAAACGTACAGGGAGATCGCAGAGGAAACCGGCGTGACGCTGGCTGCTGCGAAAATGTTTATGTCCCGCTACAGAAATCAGAAGGTGAGAAGGAGGTGCGCGATGTGCAATCGGTATCTCCCAAAGACTGCAAGATCGACCCAGCGGTTCTGCTGCGTCAGGTGCAAAACAGACTGGTGGAATATTCAGAAAGCCAAAAACCAATAGTCCCCGAGCGGCGTAATGCCGCTTTTTTTATTCCATCTTTTTTCCGGGCAGAGGCTTTTACACGGAATGTAACACTTTATCAGAAAGGTAACAAAAGGTAATGGAAGAAAGAGGTTTTTGCGTGTTCCGTGTAAAAATGGTTTTTCCAACCGGAAAAATCTGAAAAAAAGAGCCTGAAAAAGAACCCGGTTTACACGGAGCAAAGTACAAAACCCAATAATATGTACCTTTCCGAGCAAAAAAGTAACAACCCCAACTTCGTATCAAAGTTAGGGTTGTTGGGTGGTGGAGGTGAGGAGAATCGAACTCCTGTCCGAAGATTCAGCTGCATGGTTTTCTCCGAGCGCAGGCAGGGTTTTGACATTCCCTCTCCCGCGCGCCCCCTGTCGGGCTTGCGGGTTCAGTAGCTCCTTGAGCCGGGCGGCGCCGGAGCCCTCGCCGTCCCGTTCCCTACATCAATGACGCCGGTGGGCTGAGCCGTAGGCGCTCAGTGTCGACGCGCCGCCTAATCAGGCAGCGAAAGCGTACTGATTGTTGTCAGTTGATTTTAATTTCCCCGTTTTAACGCGGCCAGGGTCCGCGGCTCGCTTACCATACCTCCGACGATCCCCGTCGAAACCAGTGCACCCCCATGAATTGCGGAGCGATTTATTCGCTCCGGTTGTTCGTACGCACCATCCGCGCCATTTCGCGCTTCACATCGCGTTCGGCTGTGCTTTCGCGCTTGTCGTGCAAATGCTTGCCGATGCAAAGGCCCAAGTTCAGCTTCATTCGCCCGTCCTTCAGATACACATCCAGTGGCACAAGCGCGTAGCCCTGACGCTGCACCGCGCTGCCCAGTTTGCGGATCTCGCTCTTGTGGAGCAGCAGGCGCTTTGGCCGCAGCGGGTCTGTGTTGAAGATGTTGCCCTGCTCGTAAGGACTGATGTGCATACCCTGAACGAAGATTTCGCCGTTCTTCACCATGGCGAAGCTCTCCTTCAGGTTCACCTTCCCCTGGCGCATGGACTTGACTTCCGTCCCTTTCAGCTCGATCCCGCATTCGATGCTTTCTTCGATGAAGAAATCGTGGCGCGCCTTTTTGTTCTGCGCAATGGGCTTCACGCCTTTTTTCTTCGCCATCGGCAGCGCCTCCTTTCCTCCATCTTCGGTCTTCTAACGGGAACGATTATAACACAGCCAAAACCGAATTGCAATAACCCTGCGGTTTAAAACGCGGGAGTTACCACACCGGCGGCATCCAAAGCACCACTTTGTTTTCACGCAGCGATGCGGGCACGTCGATGAGCCGCTGGTTTTTGCTGCCGCAGTAATTGAGCTCCAGGGATTTGAGCGCCATAACGAACGGCCCATCCACAAGCACGTCCACCTCATGCAACAGGGCCATGCGGTCGGGGTCGCTCTGCCGCGTCAGTTCTTCCCACGTGTATCCGGTATAGCACCATACGTTCATCATGCTTGCGTGCGCGGCTTTCGCCAGCTCCAGGCATGGCATGGGCTGCTCCATCGGTTCGCCTCCGGACAGGGTGATGCCGGAGAGCAGCGGGTTTTTTTTCATTTTGGCGATCAGGTTTTCCGTCTCCTCTTCATGGCCGCCCGCAGGATCATGGGTTTCGGGGTTGTGGCACCCGGGGCAATGGTGGGAGCAGCCCTGCACGAAGACCGCGTAGCGCAGGCCCGGCCCGTCCACGATGCTGTCGTTCACTGTTCCGGCAATTTGAATCTTCATATCCTCCGTCCTTCTTTCTCCGCAGAAAACGGCGTGCAGGTCCGCGCACGCCGTTGAACGTCATACTGCCCGCTCCGTGTTTTCCGGCTCGGTCTGATCGGTCATCCAATCCTCCTGTTCGCCGCGCCCCGCTTCGAGCAGCGCGTTGAAAAAAGGAATCACATTCGCGTCGTTTTGATTATTTATGGTAATCACGGCGTACATCCCGCGATTGTCGATCTGCATTCCGTTCATGAAGCCGTAGAAGCTTTCGAGCGGTATTCCGAAAAGATGCTGACTGGTCTTCACAGGCAGTCCGTCATTATCGTATTCTTCCACAAAGGCGACGTATCCTTTGGAGAGATCGACATCGTCCACGCTGATCGTGCCGTCAGCCACCAGATCCTCCAGCGGCAGGAATCCGCCCTGGCTGGCATAGGATTTGAAATACTGCTCGGAAAGGAAATAAATATCGGCCTCGCCTGCCGCCATATACGCCATCAGCTGCATGGTTGTGGTATAGTCGTCCACATCGGTCAGCACCACGGAGGACACCGTTTCCATCTCCGGCACTGTCTGCTTCCAAACAGGCTCCAGGAACGCGTCGATCATCTGCTGGGAACCGATGTTGGACTGAATGTACACGTCGATTCGCTTGTCCTGCGGCGAACGGTACGCGGTGGTGGTATAAATCAGGCTCCAGCCCATCACCACACACACCGCCATCACCACGTATTTCCAGGTGTTGTAGGAGATGTGATGCTTCAAGGTCTCCTGATTGACGGGCGTTTTGATCCGCATGGCTGACGACGCTCCTTCAAAAACAAATCAAAGCGTTTCTTTTCCGCTTTTTTCTATTGTACCACCTGAAGGGCGGAATCGTCAACAAGTCCCCAATCCTTGCCATGATTTTGACGCTTTACAGCATTATTGCTCGCCCAATTGAATCGTGAATTCAGATGCGGGATGAGAAATCGTTCCAGACAAGGAACGAAACCGCAGGAATACTGGGGCCGAAGCGCTCGAAAAACAATCCGGTGGATTGTTTTTAGCGGAGGCCGGGCGG
>JAFWQM010000096.1 GCA_017509065.1 Clostridia bacterium | reverse complement strand
TGCCGCGGATCAGTTAATCCCTCTAAGCATTCCATCATTTCTCTCACCCCCTCTGTCTTCTTCGACAGCAAGGGGTGAAAATCCTTTTGGTAATATTTTTGTAATAAATTTAATACTTTCTTAACTCATGCGTTCGCCGTGGTTAAAAAAATGTTATCATTCATATATCTGGGGGAACCGCTCTTTGGACCTCAAAGAGCGGTTCCCCCAGTAATATCTAAGTCGTGACTATAAAAATGCTATTTCCGCTCCGATACCGGAAAAAAAGCATTGTCAGAGGTTGTCGTTTATGATATAATTTTTGCGGTATCAAGGAATTTTGAGGTTGGAGGGTTTATGTACAAACTGCTGCTTGTAACAGACCGGGAAGACCTGCGAAGCCAGTTTCGGGATCACATCGACTGGGCACGCCTGGACTGCCGCGCGCCGTACATGGCGTCTTCCCCACAGGAAGCCATTGACCTGCTCAACTCCAAAGCCATCGACGCGGTAGGCTACCGCTTTTTCAGCTTGGATGGCATGCAACTGACCAAATTTCTCCGCTACGGGCGGCCCAGTCTGCCGATTTTTCAGATCTGCGAAACGGCGGAAAAGCAGACCGAAGTACTTGCGCAGACAGTATCTGTGCTGAACCGGCTGCGGGCGGACTATGCCGACGCTTATTACGACGAAGAAACCATGCTAACCATCCAGCGGGACGAATTGATTCATTCCCTGCTGGCAGGCGAAATGCGCGAATGGGAAAGCGTGATGCGCGAAATGAAGCTCATCCGCGCACACGTGAGCCTGGACGAGCCGTGCGTGCTGTATGAAATCGACATGCCGCAAGGCGAGGTGTATCTTTCCGAGCATTCGGGCCATGCCCAGGAGCGGCTGGAAAGCGCCCTGCGCAACAACTTCTTTGGCCGCTATGTGGAGGGAATCTATTACGCCGTGGCGGTGCTGAGCCCCCGGCATATCCGCGTGGTGTGCATGCCCATGCACGGGCAAGCACCCGAAACGAAAGAAAACTTCGGAAAACGTACGGATGGCCATATCAATGACAGTATCCAGAAAATCAAGGAATACCTGGATCTGGATATGAACGTGACGGAATCCGCCTGGCTGGACAGCGTGCGTGACCTGCTTGGTCGGGAAGAGGCGTGAAGTTTTTAGGGATTAGAGAATAGGGATGAGGGATCAGTTATTTTGTTTTCCTCAAATAACCAAGCTGCTAACCGCATTTTATTTAATCCCTAATCCCTGTACACCCCCGAATAAACACCCAACGACATACATAAAACACCGATAAAGGAGGAATTTCTCATGGGTATTCTTGATATGCTGAAGGGTCAGCTCATCGACGTGATCGAGTGGAAGGACGATTCCAACGACACGATGGTGCACCGCTACGAAAACAACGGCAAGGAAATCATGATGGGCGCGCAGCTGACCGTGCGCGAGAGCCAGGTGGCCATCATGGTGAACGAAGGCAAGCTGGCAGACGTGTTCCAGCCCGGCAGGTATGAGCTGTCCACTCAGAACATGCCCATCATGACCGCGCTCAAATCCTGGAAGTACGGCTTCAACTCCCCCTTCAAGGCGGAAGTGTACTTCATCAACACCAAGCAGTTCCTCGATCAGAAATGGGGCACCAGCAATCCCGTCATGATGCGCGACGCCGAATTCGGCATGATCCGCCTCAGGGCGTTCGGCATCTACTCCTTCCGCGTAGGCGATCCCGTGGCCTTCCTCAAGGAAGTGTTCGGCACCACCGCTTACATGTCTGTTGAGGGCGTGACCGGGCAAATCAAGCGCACGCTGGTTTCCGGCCTTTCCGACGCTATCGCCCAGAGCAAGATCCCCGCGCTCGACCTGGCCGCCAATTACGACGAGCTGTCCCAGTTCGCGCTGAATACGCTGGCTCCCCGCGTCGCCAGTCTGGGCCTGAAGCTGGAGAGTTTCGTGATCGAAAACATCTCCCTGCCCGACGAAGTGGAGAAGGCCATCGACCGCCGCACCTCCATGGGCGTGGTCGGAGACCTGAACCAGTACACCCAGTTCCAGGCCGCCGAGGCCATGCGCGACGCCGCCAACAATCCCAACGGCATGGGCGGCATCGGCGCCGGGATGGGCGCCGCCGCCATGATGGCCCAGGCCATGCAAAACGCGGCCCAGGCGCCTGCCGTTCCCCAGTACCAGCAGGCCGCGCCCGCGCAGCAGCCCCAGGATGTCCGTCAGGCCGCCGCGCCCGCGGGCGAAACCAAGTTCTGCTCCGAATGCGGCCAGCGCATTCCCCGCTCCGCCAAGTTCTGCCCCGAATGCGGCGCGAAGCAGGCGTAAACCAAAACTGATAAACACCCCTGTTCCGATGACCGGAGCAGGGGTGCTTTGTTTTTGGCATATAGATTACAGCAGATTCCTCTGAATCTTGCCGCTGATGGTCTTGGGCAGTTCGTCCTTAAAGACTACGATGCGGGGGTATTTATACGGCGCGGTGCGCTGCTTGACGTAGTTCTGGATTTCCTTTTTGAGTTCTTCGGTGCCTTCCTTGCCCTTGATAAGCACGATGCTGGCCTTGACCACCTGGCCGCGGACGGGATCAGGTGCGGCGCTGACGCCGCACTCCAGCACGTAGGGCAGCTCCATGATGACGCTTTCGATCTCGAACGGCCCGATGCGGTAGCCGGAGGACTTGATGAGGTCGTCCACCCGGCCCACATACCAGAAGAAGCCGTCCTCGTCGCGCCAGGCGGTGTCGCCGGTGTGGTAGAGGCCATCCTCGTGGTTGTCCTCAATACCCACATAGCCCAGGTACAGGCCGCAGGCAGGCTTGCCCTCGCCCAGGCGGATGACGATCTCGCCCACCTCGCCGACGGGCACGGGCTTGCCGGTCGGGTCCACGATGTCCACGTCAAACAGCGGCGAGGGCTTGCCCATGGAGCCGACCTTGGGCGTCATGCCCACCAGGTTGCCCACGGACAGGGTGGTTTCGGTCTGGCCGAAGCCCTCCATGAGACTCAGGCCCGTGGCTTTCTGGAACTGGTAGAACACCTCGGGGTTCAGCGCTTCGCCCGCCACGGTGGCGTGGTGGATGGAGGAAAGATCGTACTTGCTGAGGTCTTCCTTGATGAGCATCCGCAGCATGGTGGGCGGTGCGCAGAAGGTGGCGATGTTGTATTTCTTGAAGAGCGGCAGAATCTCTTCCGCGTGGAAGCGGTCGAAGTCATAGACGAACACCGCAGCCTCGCACAGCCATTGGCCGTACAGCTTGCCCCAGAGCGCCTTACCCCAGCCGGTGTCGGAGATGGTCAGGTGCAGGCGGCCAGGTTCCACGCAGTGCCAGTATTTGGCGGTGATGAAATGGCCCATGGGGTAGGTGTGGCTGTGGGCGACCAGCTTGGGATAGCCGGTGGTGCCGGAACTGAAGAACATCACCATCGGCTCCTCGCCGCAGGCGGTGTCCTCGGTGCGCGGGAAGCGGGAGGAGAAGCGGGCAAAGTCGGCGTCAAAGTCGTGCCAGCCCTCCCGGGTGCCGCCGCAGATCACGAGGGTCTTGACGGAGGGACATTTGGGCAGGGCTTCCTCCACGTGCTCGGTGGCCTTGCCGTGGGCGGTGCACAGCACCACATCCACCTGGGCTTTTTCAAAGCGATATTCGTAGTCGTGAGCCAGCAGCTGGTCAGTGGCCGGGATGGCGATGGCCCCGATCTTGCACAGCGCCAGCATGCTCAGCCAGAAATGATACTGACGGCGCAGCACCACCATCACCTTGTCGCCCTTCTTGATCCCCAGGGAGCGGAAATAGTTGGCGGCGCGGTTGGATTGCTTCTTCATATCCAGGAAGGTAAAGCGCCGCTCCTGCCTGTTTTCGTCCAGGTGAAGCATGGCCAGGGCTTCGGGCTTGGTGTCGGCCAGGGCGTCCACCACGTCGAAGGCGAAGTTGAAGGTGTCCAGGTTGGAGAAAGAGATGGATTTGAGCGCGCCGGTTTCGTCCTCCACGGGATGGGCGAACTTTTCGTATACATAATGCGCGTCCTCGGGCGTCTGGCTGGCCCGGATGGTCTGCATCACCTGGCGCTCTTCCACTTCTTCGCCCGGCAGCACCACGGCCAGGAACACGCAGTCGTGCCCTTCGGCGGCGATCATGCCGTGGGGAGTGGAGGAGTCGTAGTAGATGGAGTCGCCTTCGCGCAGCAGCTCCACGTTGCGGCCCACCTGCACCTTCATGGCCCCGGACAGGATGTAGTCAAATTCCTGGCCGGAGTGGGTGGTAGTATGGATGGGCTTGTCCTGGAGCGCGGGGTCGTAGGAATAGCGCACGAAATATGGCTCCGAAATCTTCTTGCGGAACATGGGGGCCAGGTTTCGGATATCGATGCCCTGCTCTCGGGCCGTTACCTCGCCCGCGCCCTTGCGGGTGATGGTGTAGGAGGACAGCATGGCGCTGCGGCCTTCCAGCAGGTCGATCATTTCCACCTTGAAGGTCAGGGCGCACTTGTGCAGGAAGGTAAAGGGCAGATCCATTTGGGCGGCTTCATACGCCCGGTAGGTTTCCTCGCTCACGTCGGTCATCCGGGCCATTTCCGCCACGGAATACCCGCTGATTTCGCGCAGTTCCCGGATACGGGCCGCTACCTCCCGCACCTGATCTGGGATGTGCTGGGCATGGGTTACGTCCATTTTCTTTTCCTCCGTCTTTTGATTGTGGGGGGGCGGGGGGATGAGAGTACAGAGTTCAGTTTTATAATGTCTGTGCATTTTTCATATCCGCAGAGTGTACGGTATCTATATCTGTACTCTGTACTCTCGTTCCTTCTTTGGCATTGCCTTTTCCGCAAAGAAAAGCCCGCCCCAAAGCATTTTTCTTTGAGACGGGCTGATAAATCAACTCGCGGTACCACTCAAATTGCGCGTTTTGGCGCCTCTCATGAAGCTCGTGTTCCAAGCCTCCCGCTCTGACGCGGCGTCACGGAAGACGATTAGTCCCGGTTCTGCGCCGCGCTCTCCCCCTGTTTTTTGCCCGGAGGAAGATCGCCCTTGACGCAAGCCCCGGTTTCACCGCTTCGGCTCGGAAGGGATGGGCTTGTTGGGAAGCGTTCGCTGCCGGTTTTCAGCTGCCCCGGCTCTCTGGACGCGGCGCGTTCCCCGCCGTCTTCGTCATCGCCTTTGCTATGCAATTGCATGTAGTGTATCACCGGAAAAGTGTATTGTCAAGGAAAAGAAGAAAAAAACTGTGGAAAAACAGTAAGCGCACAAAAGCTGTTTATTCATTTTTATTATTCAGAATGCCGATCATACTCCGCCTCATGGACGTTAATTTGCGGATAATAATCAAATCCGGCTGCCGCCGCTTCATGATCGCACGTATAAAAAGATGATACGGCCGGGCGATGCTTGCTTTTGTCCGCAGTCCGTGATAAAATAACGGCAGTGAGAATCATCATGGCATGAAAAATGGCGAGTAATAAAAGAAAAGGGGGCACGGAAAATGGACGATCCTAACAAAAAGGTGAAGCAGGAAGAAATCGACAAGAACGAAAAGGCTCAGATCACCGACGACGAAGCGGAAAAGGCTGCCGGAGGGGCCAACTTCTGGTTTTTTGACGATGAAACAAGAAAACCAAAGAAGGGTAAGTCGAAAGGCGCTTGACCGCAATTCCCGTTCTGAAAGAAACGCTGGGGTCTTCCCCCGGCTTTTCTTTTTGGGCGCTAATAAGCAAAAGCAAAACAAGGGAAAAACAGCCTCAGGGAATTGACAAATCTGCTCCTTCTTGCTATGCTTTTCTGCGTGAGAAAAAGGAGGAATCCCCATGAGCCATGTAATCGTGCCAACGGGCTATGTATCGAGCCTGAGCCTGTATGAAACCCAGGAAGCCATCGCGCTGATCAAAAAGACCTTTGAAAGCAATTTAAGCCACGCGCTGCATTTAAAGCGCGTGTCCGCACCTCTGTTCGTGGACGGCGCGTCGGGCCTGAACGACGATTTGAACGGCGTGGAGCGCCCCGTATCCTTTGATATGCTGGAAACCGGGGAGGAAGCGCAGGTGGTGCATTCCCTGGCAAAATGGAAGCGCTACGCCCTGGCGCGTTACCGCTTCCCCGTGGGCGAAGGGCTGTATACCGACATGAACGCCATCCGCCGGGATGAAATGCTGGACAACCTGCATTCCGTGTACGTGGACCAGTGGGACTGGGAAAAGGTGATTACGGAGGAAGACCGCACCATGGACCTGCTGAAAGACACCATGGAGCGCATCGTGACCGCTATCTGCATTACCTTGGACAGGATCAAGTGGGAATATCCCCAGGTGAAAACCGCGCTGTGCAGGGAGCCGTCCTTCGTGACCACCCAGGAGCTGGAGGACATGTATCCCGACAAAACGCCCAAGGAGCGGGAAAATTTGTATCTGGAAGAACATAAGACCGCCTGCATCCTGCAAATCGGCGGGAAGCTGAAATCCGGTCAGCCCCACGACGGGCGCGCGCCGGACTATGACGACTGGGCGCTGAACGGCGACATCATGTTCTGGAACGACCTGCTGGGCTGCGCGTTTGAAATTTCCTCCATGGGCATCCGCGTGTCACCCACGTCGCTGAAACGTCAGCTGAAACTGGCGGGCAAGGAAGAGCGCCGCAAGCTGCCCTTCCACCAGGCGCTGATGAAGGGCGAGCTGCCCTTTACCATCGGCGGCGGCATCGGCCAGAGCCGCATGTGCATGCTGCTGCTGGGCAAGGCGCATATCGGCGAGGTGCAGTCCTCCTATTGGGACGCCGCCACCCGCGCGACCTGTGAAAAAGCGGGCATCGTGCTGCTGTAAAAAACGCAAAAAACAATTCCCGTACCGGAATTCCGGTGCGGGAATTGCTGTGTTTTAAGCGCTTATAAGCAAAAGTATTCGCAAGATGGCAAAAATACGAAAACCTTTATGGCTTTCTCGGAAGGGGGTCTGGGGGAAACCGCTCTAAGCCTTCCCCTCGCAGGGGAAGGTGGCGCGAAGCGCCGGATGAGGTTTCCAAAGAGCGGTTTCCCCCAGAAAATTCCTCGGGTTTATTTTATCACGATCGACGCACCGCAGTAGGCGAAAGCACCGCTTTCGATCACACGGATGGTTTTCGGCAGGGTGATTGTATTCAAGGTCTTGTTGCCCCAGAAGACATTCGCGCCGATGGCGACAACGGTGTACTTCTTATTCAGAATCGTGGACGGGATCGTCAGGCTGGACGCGCTGCCCCTGTAGCCTGTCACCACCGCGCCATCTGCCGTGATGGTGTACACGACGCTGTTGATTTCAACCTCTCTCCCGACACTGAATACATCCTGTACCTCCACGGGATCGGAGGATACACAGATCATTTCGTTGCTTTCGGGAACCGTCATTTCAGCCACAACGATATATCGGTATGTATTTACCAAGAAGTTTAGGTCCTTGTCGATATATTGCAGCACAGTGACCGATTGGGCCACGACCTCGAATTCGCCCTTGTTTATCGAGCGTTTGACCGTATAACTGGTTGCGTACTTCGACGGGCTCCAGGAGACCCTGACGGATGCTGCGGTTTCCTGCCACGCTGACACAGAGGAAGGAGCGGACAGGGCTTCCGCCTGCGCCGGATTGGAGTAATCGGTCGTGACCGGATTGCCGTTTTGCGAGAAAGAGAGTACGGCTTTCAAAGAATAAGTGTATGTGTATTTCGTAAAGTCCAGATTTGTATCGGTATAGGATGTGCCGTTAAACGTGCCGAGTAAAACGAACTCTTCTCCTCCGTTCTCACCCTTGCCCACTGCGTAACGGTAAAGCTCATAACTGATGGCGGAAGGCATCTCCGTCCAGCTGATCAGGGCGGAATGCTCGCTGATTTGCCTCGCCCACACATACGGAACGGAACTGCTTATCTGGCCTTCGGGAGGCTGGGGGGGGACCTGCGGAGCGGGCTGTGCGTTCATGATGAAGGTAACGACGTCCGAATCCACGGTGTTGACCCCGTTGGAAACAATGCATTTGTACACATAACCGGAAAGGGAAAGCGTCGCTGTGAAGCTGAGCGTGCCGCCGATGTTTTCGATTCTCACCCAGTTCACGCCGTCGTTGCTGCGCACCCATTGATAATGTATTGTCCCGCTGCCCTCGGCCATCACGACGAACGTGACGATTTCTCCCTCATCCGCGTAAACGCTGACGGGCTGCAGCGTGATCCTCAGCGATCCGGCGCCCGGCTGACCGCTTCCCGGATTCGTACCGGTAGCGGAAGGCTTCGCCGGCGTCGGCTTCATGGTGGGGGTCGGCTTCGGCGTGGGGGTCGGTGTGGGCGTGCTGATCAGTTCCGGCGGGAACGCCTTGGAAGAAACGTTTGCCACGCTCAGGGAAAAACTGATGTTCAGATGCGGGCATCCGGCAAAGGCGTACGCTCCGATTGTGGACAGCTTGCTGCCGCCGCTGATGATAATGGTCTGCAGGTTCGAGCAGTTTTCAAACGCGCCGCCCCCGATCTCTTTCACGGAATCGGGCAGATAGACTGAGACGACGGATTTATTCCCGGCGAACGCGCCGCCCCGAATCACAGTCACGCCTTCCGGAACGAACACATACGCATCACTTCCCTGATACTTGACTAAGGCCGTGCCATCGATCTGAAACTCGGAACCCCTTTGGGAGGCTGCTTCCGCCAGAACCGGCGAAGGCGCAAGTATGGAAATGAAAATGGCAAACGCTGCCAGCAGACTCAGCATACGATTCTTTTTCATCAGTTTCCTCCGTTTAGTAAGTTGTCGTACCACGCTTCTTCATCATACTCCGAACCGACGCCGATTTCAATATGATTTTGACGCCGCGATAAATTTTTCTGAGATATATTGTTATCATTCAGATATCGAAGTCAGTTACAGGAGGGTACGTTGGGGCCGCGGAGGCCCCAGCGGTCCCTTTGTTGGATTATTTATACCTGAATAGTAACGATTCATTTCGTTTCATCCGGCTGCAAGCCACTTCTGCCTGTACCAGTTCCTCAGCGCCAGGAGCAGGGAGAAGTTCAGGAACACGTTGTTGAAGCCGGATTCAAACATCCCGTAGAGCAAAAACAGCGTGTATATCAGGATGGCGTACCGATCCCCTTCAAGACAGGCTTTCCTGAACGCGGCGGCGTACAGCACGGCATGGAAAAGAAGAATGAGCGGCCCGGACTGGATCAGCGTCCGCAGATACGCCACGTCGAGCAGGATCGGGCTTTCATGCTGCGTCCGCGCGATACGCACGGACAGCAGGCGCACGCGCTGACCCAGCAGGGAAATGCCGTACTGCCGGTATACTTTCAGCGAATTCCAGAAACGGTTGCTCATCAGCGCGTCAAATTGCTGGAAAACAGGGATGCGGCGGCAGAGGAACATGGCCGCGATGGAAAAACCAATGATGAGGAACGGGAACAGCATCCAGAAAACACGTGCCGCCCTGCGAACGGGACGGCGGCGGAACGCATAGGGCAGCAGCAGCGGAAACGCGGCTGTCAGGGCAATGGCGGTGCGGTTGCGCGTGACGAAGTACAGCGGAACCGCGCCGAGCAGGATCACAAAGGTATATATCAGGCCCGGCCTGCGTTTCGTCAGCCACGCTTCTTCCAGCACCAGCGACATGGCCAGGCTCGCCAAAGTGTTCGGATGGTTAAAGCCCAACGAATAGCGCAGCTGCGGGGAACCCATGCGATAGGTGATGTAGTTCTCAATCGCGCCAAGCAGCGAACCGGCGATGATAAACAGCGTCAGGAAGAGCTTAATGGCAAAGCCGATCCGCACCGTCTTTCGGATATCCACATCCCATACGCCAAGGCACGCGATCAGCAGGTAAAACAAATGATTGTAGCCTGAGCGAATCAGCGAAAGCGCCGTCAAAAAACATGCTCCGCAGGTAAAGAGCAGGGCGGCCGGTCTGTGTTTCCCATCCCACACCGTCTTGCCGGCCATGATCAGCAGCGAGGCGGCGCGAAGAAAAATGCTTGCAAAGCGCGCGGCGGCGGTCCCGTTCAGCGTGGTGTAACTGATGAGGATGGCGTCGGCCATGCAAAGGAGATAAGACAGCAGGTACATCCCATCGGAGGCCCGCAGGTAAAATCTGTCCGCGTCCAGCCTAACAGAGCTCATGCAAAACCTCCATGACCCGGGAAACCATCTGCTCCGCCGTAAAGCTTCTCAGCGCCCTTTCTCTCCCCGCGCGGCCCATCTCCGCGGCCAGCTCCGGGCGCTCCCGCAGCCGGTTCAGCCGCTCCGCCAGGGCGGAAACGTCCCCCGGCGGATAAAGCAGACCGGTTTTCCCATCCAGAATAATTTCGGCTGTTCCTCCCGCCTGGCAGCCGACAACGGGCAGCCCCGCCATCATGGCCTCCACCGTCACGCGGCCAAAGGGTTCCATCCGGGAACAAACCAGCTCCACGTCCGTTTCACTCCTGACCGCGCAAAGATCGTCCACTTCGCCAAGAAAACTGACCCGGTCTTTGAGGCCCCATTGTTCTGTAAGCTTCCGCAGGCGGCGGGCATACGCCGGGCTGTCATAGGGCGGAACCTTCCCCGCGAAGGAAATATAAGCGTCCGCGCCGTACTGCCGCACCAGAATATAGAGCGCCCGCAGCGCGTCCTCCTGGCCTTTCGCTGGCGTGATGCGTCCCGCCAGCAGCAGGCGAAAGCCCGGATGCGCCTTGCGTTCACGCGAAAGATACCGTTCCGGCTCCACTCCGTTATAAACCATCCGCAGTTTTTCAGAGGGGATACGCCGGGAAAAATCCTCATACAAAGCACGGGAAATAAGCACGATCCTGTCGGAGCAGCGGCCCATCCTGCGGTACCAGAAGGGTGGGAACCAGGTGCGGTTTTCCCGGCCAAAGCTGCGAACATGCCAGACATGGGGCGTACCGCGCAGCCTGGCCAGATACGCGCCTACGCAGGTCATCCGCTCGTTCGTGTAAATCAGGTCAAAGTCCTCGGGCAGTTCTTTGTGCAGCTGCCGGGCTTCCGCCGCGTCCAGGATAGGCGCCGCGAACAGCTTGGCAAGGCGGAGAATATCTTTTGGCGTGTAATGAAGCACAGTGCAGCAGGTGTGGTATTTTCCTGTGTACACGGGAATGCCGATTGCCCTGCAGCGTTCCTCCAGCGGCGTGCCTTTACCGGGGATCAGCACGCTTGGCTCAACACCGTACTGTTCCCGCAGTCCCGCTATCAGGGTAAGCAGGGAGCGGTTCGCCCCGCCGCTGAGCTCCCCGCTGTGGGATACAAACAGTACCTTCATAGGCTTCATCCTTCGCCGAGATAAATGTTCCTCAGGCTCTCCGTCATTGCCGCAAGACCGTACCCCGCCCGGATGACTTCCTCCGCATGCGCCTGGCGTGGGACGCCGCTCGTCCGGGAAACAACCGCCTCCGCCCACACAGCCGGTCTTTCCGACAGAGGCAGCCAATGCAGCAGCGGCGTGACGGCAACGGCTTCCGGAATCACACCCTGTGACGCGAAGCAGGGCATACCCGCCGCCTGCGCCTCCAGCAGCGCGTTGCCGCATCCCTCGAACCGGGAAGGGAACACGAAAGTGTCCATGGCCTGCATGAGCGGCGGCACGTTTTCCGTGGCTCCGTAAAAGATCACCCTGTCCAATATGCCGAGCGTCCGCGCCTGTTCCCGGACCGCCGCTTCCTCTTCGCCTTCTCCCACCAGCAGCAGCCGGGCATTGGGCTCCCGCCGCGCGATTTCCGCGAATACTTCCAGCAGAAATTTGTGGTTCTTCTGCCAGCTGAAATGGCCCACGTGGCCGACGGTAAAGGCGCTCTCCAGGTTCAGCGCTTTCCGCGCTTCGTCTCTCGCGGCCGGGTCAAAAGCGAATCCCTTTGCGTCTACGCCGTTCTTCAGGACGCGCACCCGGCCTTTCCGGATATCCGCTTTGCTGAACAGCCATTGCGCGGAAAGATCCGAGTTCGCCAGCCGAACAGTCGCCATCCGGCCAAGCAGATGTTTGCAGATATTGTGCGCCGCAATCTTTGCCGGACGGGACTTTCCGCCCGCGCCGATGCCGTTGTTCCTGGCATGGACGATGCGGACGGGCACCCGGTACATCCACGCCCAGAGCAGATACATGAGCTCCACGCCATGGCAGGCATTGAAGTGAACCGCGTCGTAGTGTCCGTCCCGTATCACTTTCTGCATGGCAAAGAAGTTCTCCAGCGTCCTTTTGCCGGGGTTGCCGTACCGCTTGCTCAGCGTGACCAGCTTTCGCGCGCCTGCCGCCGCGATTTTCTCATCGAACAGCGCGGTATCATCCTCGCTGAACGCCAGATCAAACCGGATTTCTTCGGAATTGAAATACGGCAGCAGGTTCACCTGTACCCGCTGAATCCCGCCGGGCTGCCATTTTTCGCAGTACCAGAACACTTTTACTGGCTTTCCCATGGCTCAGTCCCCGATGAAATCCCGCAGCAGCCGGATGGTGCTGTCGTTGCCGGACGTGTAGGGAACCAGCCCGGCGCTGTCGATATGCAGAATGGCGTTTTCCAAATCCGAGATATCCTCAACATTTACGATACACCGCTGCTTCGCCATCGCCCGGGCGATTTCCAGCTGGTGGTCGCTCACATGCTCGCCGAATTTCTGATATCTTGGCACGGCGATGACCTTCTTGCCTTTGAACAGCCCCGTCATGATGGAGCCTTCGCCCGCGTGCGTCACCAGCAAATCGCAGTCCGAGATGGCTCTGTCAAAGTCGGTTTTGTCCATGAACCGCTGCCACTTCATATGCTTTGGTTCAAACGTGGACGCGCCGATCTGGGCCAGCGCTTCGTCCTGAATGATTCCCTCCCCCGCCAGCCTGTCCATTTCCCGGATCAGCCGGTCAAAGGGAAACTTCTGGGAACCCACGATCACGAATATCAAAAGACTCTCCCTCCAAGCACAGCATTGGGGTAGACTTTCAGCATCTCCTCCCACTGCACGATGAACAGATCTGCGAACTTGTACGCCAGTTTTCCCGTCAGCGTCGGCGCGTCCACGTTGAACATGCACTCGATGAAGATGATTTTCTTCCCCATCCATTTCCCCAGCAGCAGCGCGGGAAAAGCGATCATCGCGCCGGTGGACAGGATCACATCGGGCTTTTCCCTGACCAGAATGAAAAAGGTTCTGAAAAAGCAGCCCACATACAGGATCAGGCTTTTCAGTTCCTTCCGGTTCACCTGGGGCATCAGATAAACCTTATCCTGCCAGCAGTTCACCTTGTACTCTGTCTTTTCGGTGATCAGCACGGTATCGTAATATTTTTTCAGCTTCCGCAGCGCCAGCGCTTCTTCCAGATGCCCGCCGGAGGACGCCGCCATGAGGATTTTCTTTCGAGCCATATCAATACGCGCCCCTTCCCGACAGCACTGCTTTCACCGTCCGCAGCAGGATGGCCGCGTCCGTGCGGATGCTTTGCTCGCAGATATACCGCAGATCCATCTCCATCCATTCGCTGAACGGGACGTCGTTCCTGCCGCATACCTGCCAGTAACAGGTGATTCCCGGCTTCACCAGCAGCCTTTGAAGCTGTTCTTTGCTGCACTTTTGTGATTCGTAAGTCGGAAGCGGCCTCGGGCCGACCAGCGACATATCGCCTTTGAGCACGTTGAAAAGCTGGGGCAGCTCGTCCAGGCTGGTCCTGCGCAGGAATTTTCCAACCTTCGTCACCCGGGGATCGTCCTTCATTTTGAACGCCGGGCCATCCAGTTCGTTGAATTGCTCCATGCCCGCCCGCAGCACTGCGGCGTTTTTCACCATCGTGCGGAATTTGTACATCGTGAACGGCCGATTTCTCCATCCCGCCCGCTGCTGTCGGAAGATCACGCCGCCTTCCTTTTCGGCGGCAACCGCCACGGCAATCATGGCAAACAAGGGCGAAAGGACAATCATCCCCGCAAGACTGAGCGCAATATCAGCGGTGCGCTTAACGATCCGGTAAGCGAGCTTTTTATTTGGCCGCGCATCGGTCATGGCTTCACAATCCCGCGGAAATAGTCTATCGTTTTTTCCAGCCCTTCATCCAGTGAAACCATCGGCTTCCAGTTCAGCTTTTTCCACGCGAGGGAAATATCGGGCCTGCGCTGAACCGGATCATCGCCGGGAAGCGGAAGATGGATCAATTCAGAAGACGAGCCTGTTTTTTGCTTCACCAGCCGGGCCAGCTCCAGCACTGTGATTTCCTCGGGATTTCCCAGGTTTACCGGCCCATGAAAGCCGTCCTCCGTTTCGTTCATCATTTTCATGATGCCCCGGATCATATCGTCCACGTAGCAAAAGCTGCGGGTCTGGCTGCCGTCGCCGTGGATCGTAATGGACTCTCCTCGCAGCGCCTGCGTCACAAAGTTGGACACCACGCGCCCGTCTGCAATATCCATACGCAGTCCGTATGTGTTGAAAATGCGGATGATTTTGGCTTTCACGCCAAACTCCCGCGCATAGTCCATGCACAGCGATTCCGCGCACCGCTTGCCTTCGTCGTAACAGCTGCGGACGCCGATGGGATTCACATTGCCGAAATAATCTTCTTTCTGCGGGTGGATCAGCGGATTGCCGTATACTTCGCTGGTGGAAAACTGCAATAGTTTCGCGTCATATTTCTTCGCCAGCTCCAGCATGTTCAGCGTTCCCAGCACGCAGGTTTTCGTCGTGGAGCTGGGCGACTGCTGGTAGGCTTTCGGACTTGCGGGCGAGGCGGCATGGTAAATCTGATCCACGGGGCAGTCAAAGGGCAGCCGCACATCCCAATCAATGAATTCAAAGCGGTTTGTTCCCATCAGCGGAGAAATGTTTTCCTTCTTCCCAGTGGACAGGTTGTCCAGCGCAATCACGAAATGATCGGGCGCTTTCAGCAGCGCCGCGCACAGATGACTGCCCAGGAATCCCGCGCCTCCGGTCACAAGCACACGTTTCATCTGAGGAACAAACTCCTTTTTTCGGTAGTATACAAAAAAGCCGATTGAACGGGAAAACGGGCGAAAACGCCCATTTTCTGTACTTTTCAGCCGGATTTCTTTCGTGATCATTATATCATTTGGAAAAAGATGTTTCAAGGGCTTTGCGTACATTATTATACAGTTCTGTTAGTTTTTTATTGCCATTCAGATATTCCTGGGGGAACCGCTCTTTGGGGCCGAAGCGCCCGGAAAACCTGCCCTTGGGCTGGTTTTCAGCGTAGGGGCCGCAACGCCCGGAAAATCATCCAGTGGATGATTTTCAGTGAAGGCCGGGCGGTAGCCCCGGAAAGGCCGGAAGGCCCCGGACAGAAAAGAATAGTTTCCCCAGATATGTGAATACAGCGCTTGCGCAAGGCCCGGGGAATTGCTATAATGGAATCAGAATTCAGAATTTACGCGGACAAGGAGGCGGTTTCATGCAGCGCCGCATCACAGCGCCAGGCCCTTTGCACGATGAACAGGGGCATCTGACTGAAACAGGGTACGCCACGGAACTGATCAAAGACTACGACAGGAAGCGGGTCGCCGCGCCGCGGTTCCGCATCAAGGAATGGGACTATTACTGCGTCACGACCGACCGCTGCGCCTTTGCGCTCACCATCGCGGACAACGGCTATCTGTACATGGACAGCATTTCCCTGCTGGACTTTGACGAAAACAGCCAGGCCACCAAGTCCGCCATCATGCCGCCCAACGGGAAGCGCAGTCTGCCCCCGACCAGCCGGGAGGGCGACATCCGCGCCTATGGCAAGGACTATGAAATGATCTTTGAGAACGACGGGACGCGCCGCCGGCTGTTTGGCCAGATGGAGCGTTTTCCCACCGGCGCACAGAATGCGCCGACCCTGACCTTTGATCTGACGCTCACCGACGCGCCGAAGGATTCCATGGTGATCGTGACGCCCTTTGCGGACAAACCCAAGGCGTTCTACTACAACCAGAAAATCAACTGCCTGCGGACGGAGGGCTTCGTGACTCTGGGCGGCAAGCGCTACACCTTCTCGCCTGACCGGGATTTCGCCGTGCTGGACTGGGGTCGCGGGGTGTGGACGTATGACAACACATGGCACTGGGGTTCCGCTTCCGGGCTGGCCGATGGCGTGCCGTTCGGCTTCAACATCGGCTACGGCTTCGGGGATACCAGCGCCGCCAGCGAAAACATGCTGTTCTACGACGGAGAGGCGCACAAGCTGAGCCAGGTGAAGTTTGAAATCCCCATGCAGGACGGGAAGGAAGACTACATGTCCCCCTGGAAATTCACCAGCGACGACGGCCGCTTCCAGATGGATTTTGAACCCATCATGGACAGGAGCGCCAAGATCGACTTTAAGCTCCTCGTGTCCGACCAGCACCAGGTATTCGGCCGCTTCACCGGCGACGCCGTCCTGGACGACGGACGGGTCATCCATATCGAAAACCTGACCGGTTTCGCGGAAAAGGTGCATAACCGCTGGTAAACAGCGGCGCTCTGTAAAACTTGGTAGACCAGGAAGGCATACAGACCGGCCCGGAGAGCGACGGCCTGATTGCCGCGCTGGCTGCCAGGGGTTTTGAAGTAAAGTAAAAGGCCAAATAGAAATAAGCCCGGCATCATGAAGGTGCCGGGTATGCTTGTCTGAAATCCTCTATATTACTGGTTACTTTTCTGAAGGCCCAGTACAGAAGAAAACAAAATATTTGTGCTCCAAGACACAATTTCTCAGCAAACAATCAAGCGTATGTGGCAACGCATCAAAAAGCAAATCAATGTCTATGATGCTACACCTCATTGCTTCCGTCACACCTTTGCGACGGTATGCCATAGAAAAGGGATGGATGATAAAACTCTTCAATCCATCGGCGGCTGGGCTGATTATGCTACGATGCGGGATATTTATACACATACTCAAGAGAAAGATTTAGAGAAAGCAGCGACAATGATGAATACAATGTTTTCGCCGCCATGTGATACGGATTGTGATAAGCAAAGTCTTTCGGAAACCGTTGAAAAATAAGGGGTTGAAGGCTGTGCAGCAAGTGGATTTGTGATAAATTATGTGATAAAGAACCGTTCTTTTGCCAAAGAAGTGTGCGAAGAAATGACAAGCATGTAATAATCGTAACAAAAAAGCACCAAATCTTACACAGATTCGATGCTTTTTCAGAATCGAAGTGGTGGGATTCGAACCCACGGCCTTTTGGTCCCGAACCAAACGCGCTACCAGACTGCGCTACACCTCGGCAAAGGAGCCGATAAAGGGACTCGAACCCTTGACCTGATGATTACGAATCAGCCGCTCTACCAACTGAGCTATATCGGCATGCCGGCACGCTTGCCAGCAACGGATATTGTAGCATACCGGAAAAGAAAAGTCAAATGAAATTTTGATAAACAAATTCCCGTATGGCTTGCGGAGCATGAAAATCCGGTTGAACAACAAATCATCTTATGCTATAATTTTCAATAGCTGACACGTTGTGGGCCTGATCCGGAAGCTTTGCCGAGGCATCAGTATCAACCCGGCGGCATTCGGACTGATTCATAGGGCGGGCGCCGCCCTTTTCTTTCGTCATGGAGGATTATTATGGCAGATGTGATTTTGCTTCCCGGAAAAGAAAAGCGCGTTTATTCGGGGCATCCCTGGGTGTTTCGCAGCGACATCGCCCGCACGAAGAACGACCCACAGCCGGGCGACACCGTGCGCGTCACCGCCAGCAACGGGCGGTTCCTGTGCATGGCGGCATACAATCCCCATTCTCAAATTGCTTTGCGCATCCTGAGTTATCAGGATACGCCCATTGATGAAGCGTTCATCCGGGGCCGCGTGCATCGGGCGGTGGAGTACCGCCGCCGGTTTGCCGACCTGCGCTCCTGCCGCCTGATTTTTGCGGAGAGCGACGGCCTGCCTGCCGTGATCGTGGACAGCTTCGGGGACGTGCTTTCGCTGCAGTGCCTGTGCCTGGGCATGGAGCGCTATAAGGAAATGATCTGCGACGCGCTGATGGATGAGGTGCATCCAAAGGGCATTTATGAGCGCGGGGACGTGCCGGTGCGCGAGCTGGAGGGCCTGCAGCAGGTCACGGGCGTGCTCCGCGGAGAAGTGCCCGACCGCGTGCAGATGGAGGAAAACGGGGTCAAGTTTTGGGTGGACGTGAAGCAGGGGCAGAAAACCGGCTTCTTCCTGGATCAGAAGGAAAACCGCGCCGCCATCGCGCCGTTCGTCAAAGGCGCGCGGGTGCTGGACTGCTTTACGCATACCGGCTCGTTCGCGCTCCACGCGGCGAAGTTCGGCGCGGCGGACGTGACGGGCGTGGACATTTCGGAATACGCCTGCGACTTCGCCCGGGAAAACGCGGCGCTCAACGGCTTTGACAACGTGCGCTTCGTAGCCGCAAATGCTTTTGATTATCTGAAAGAGCAGTGCGCCGCCGGGGAGCAGTACGACGTGGTCATCCTCGACCCGCCTGCGTTCACGAAGACCCGCGCAGCGGTGGAGGCCGCCGCCCGGGGCTACAAGGAAATCAACCTGCGCGGCATGAAGCTGGTGAAGGACGGCGGGTATCTGATCACCTGCTCATGCAGCCAGCACATGCTGCCGGGGCAGTTCAAAGAGGTTGTTCTCTCCGCCGCCCGCGACGCGCGGGTGCATCTGTTCCAGGTGGATTACCGGACGCAGGGCCGCGACCATCCCATCCTTCCCGCCGCGCCGGAAACGCAGTATCTGAAATGCGGCATCTTCCGGGTGGACAAAACATAAGGAGAAGGCTACCATAAAAACAAACGCGGAAAACGCAGTCTGCCGGCGATAATCATTGGCAGCGTCGTCATCCTTGCTTCCATCCTGATCGGCGGCACGCTCATGATGGGCCGGATCGCGCACCGGGACACTTCCGAAGCGGCGCGTTCCGTCAGCCTGCTGTATCTGGAGGAGCTGGCAGGCCGTCGGGAGCAGGTCGTTGAGGATAACCTGAACGACAGCGTAAACGCCGTTCAGATTGCCCTCGGCCTGATGGATGAGAACGATCTGAGCGATCTGGATCATTTGCGCTCTTACCAGCGGAAGATAAAGCAGCTTTTCAGCCTGGAACGTTTTGCCTTCGTGGATGAGGACGGGCTTGTTTACACAGCGGACGACGGCATCGCGCTGAGCATCACGGTTCTCGGGGGCCTTGCCGCGGAGGATAACCTGCTTGAAGCCCTTTCCCATGCAGACTATGAAGAAGGCTATTCCTACGACGCCGTACTGCGCGACTTCAGAGAAGGAAAACGCGGCGTAACGGCTTTCAGCTACCACGGCGTGCAGGAGACCCTGAGCTATGTTCCCATGCGCGTATGCCGGATTACGATCTCATTCTCGTTGACTGGAAGATGCCGGAGATGGTCGGCGTGGAAACGGAGGAACAGATGCTGACGCTGAAAAAGCTGGGATGCGATATCGTTCAGGGCTATTACTTCTCAAAGCCTGTCCCGGCAGAGGAATTCAAACGGTTTTTCAGCGTTCCCGACTGATACCGTAAGCACCTGCTTTCACACCTGTTCCATATCGCAGTACGCGCACACGTATTTGGTGGGAATGCGCGTCAGCTGGCCGTGGCGCATGACCTGGTGCACCGGGTAGAACAGCGGCTCCAGACCCTGCTCAGTGGAGGATATGCAGCGGGGATTTTTGCATTGCTTTCCGGTGGTGATCAGGACCTTTCCGGGCTTGGGCGGCAGCTCGGTTTCGGAAAGGAGCTTCAGTATCAGGGCCTTGCGCATGATCTTTCCGTACATCACCTGCTTGAAATAGCAGGCGCGGGGGTCGCTGTCCACCTTCACGTCGATCTCGTTCACGCGGGGGAGGGGATGCATCACGATCATGTCCTTCGCTGCCAGGCGCATCTTTTCCTCGTCCAGGATGTAGCTGTCTTTCAGGCGCAGATATTCTTCCGGGCTGAAAAAACGTTCCTGCTGGATGCGGGTCATATACAGCGCGTCAAGGCTGTCGATCGCGTCCTCCAGCGATTCCGCTTCCCTGTAGGCGATGCCCGCCTCAGCCAGGTCGGCCACGATGTGGCCCGGCACGCGCAGCTCGCGGGGGGAAATCAGAATGAATTCGTTGCAGGGATAGCGGCTCAGCGCGCCGATCAGGGAATGCACAGTGCGCCCGAAGCGGAGGTCGCCGCAGAGGCCGATTTTCAAATGATCCAGCCGCCCCTTTTCTTTTTTCAGGGTCATCAGGTCGGCCAGGGTCTGCGTGGGATGGTGGTGCCCGCCGTCGCCCGCGTTGATGAGCGGCGTGGTCGCGGCCTGCACCGCTGCCCAAGGCGCGCCTTCCAGCGGATGGCGCATGGCGATGATGTCCGCGTAGCAGCCCACGGTGCGGATGGTGTCCTTCACGGATTCGCCCTTGGCCGCGGAGGAAGCGCTTGCCCCCGCAAAGCCGATCACGTGACCGCCCAGCTCGTACATTGCCGCCTCAAAGGACAGCCGCGTGCGGGTGGAGGGCTCGAAAAACAGGGTGGCCAGCTTCTTTCCGTCCATGCAATGGGCGTATTTGTCGGGGTTTTCCTGAATATCGGAAGCGGTGGACAGCAGCGCGTCGATCTCTTCCACGGATAAATCGGTGATGCTCAGCAAATGGCGCATGGGAAGCCTCCTTTGCGTTAATTGGTTTCAATCCTGATCTGGGGGCACTTTTTACGCAGCAGGGAAAGCAACGCTTCGTCCTGCCCGTCCAGGCAGCGCCGGGGAAGGATGAGGGCCGTCAAGGAGCCGGTCATGAGAAAAAGACGCTCCTCGTCCTGGCCGACCCTGATGATTTCATCATATTTCCACACTTTTCTGGAACGGTCGGTGACGCTGATTATTTCGTCTTCCGTCAATTCCAGCGTGGACTCCGGATCATATCCCAGTTTGCCTTCCTTCTTCAATTTGTCTATGTTCTTCGCCGTCGTTTGCGCCAAGGAGGATGGATAACGAAGGAAACCGATAACAGAACCGACAGCCATCACGGCGCCTACCGCCAAGGTGATCAGGATCGGCGCGCCGGCAACCAACAGCGCCAGCACCACCAGCACAGTGCAAATCGCCCTGAAGCAGCGTGCTGCCAGCAGCCGGGGGCGATACGCCTTCGTGTGAAACAGGTGATAGACGTTGAAGGCTACATAATCCTCGTCCGTAACGTTCAGATGAAATACCATATGGTTCACCACCTCCCTTGTTCATGTGTCAATTCGGATCAGCTTCGTCAGTTCCTTGTTGCGGTAGGTCACGTCGCTGCGGACGGTGAAGCCCTGGGCTTCCCAGAAGCCGTTGCCCGCTTCATTGCGATTGAACACCAGCAGGGCCACCTTATTGATACCCTCGGCTTTCAGCGCGGCAAGGCAGCGCTCTACCAGCAAGGAGCCTACGCCCTGCCGCCGGTAGGCTTCGCTGACGGACATGTGATAAATGTATCCCCGCCGCCCGTCCTGGCCGGAGAGGATCACGCCCGCCAAGTTGTCCCCGTCCATAGCGACGAAGGAAGTGTTCGGGTTGCGGCGCAGGAGTTTAACGATGCCCTCCCTGGAATCGTCTAGATTATTGAACCCCATGTTCTTGCAGGACATCCACAGGGCGTAAACCTGATCGTAGTCCTGAATGTTCATCACGCGAATATCCATATTACTTTACCATCCAGCTTTCGTCGCTCGGGTTATCGCGGAATTTTTTCAGCCGTTCCACATCGTCCTTCTGGATGTACCCTTCTTCCGCCGCCACTTCAATGAGGGTGTCGAAATTGCTCAGGCTGATGTTCTGTACGTTCGCGGCGGCCAGGCGGTCAAGGCCTTTTTGCATCCCGTAGGTGAAAATGCTGGCGATGCCTAAGACCTCCGCGCCTGCGTCCCGCAAAGCGTCCACCACCTCGATCACACTGCCGCCGGTGGAGATCAAATCCTCCACGACGACCACCTTCTGGCCCGGTTCCAGCTTTCCTTCGATCTGGTTGCCGCGCCCGTGGTCCTTCGCCCCGGAGCGCACGTAGCCCATGGGCAGGTTCATCAGGTGCCCGGTGATGGCGGCGTGGGCGATGCCCGCGGTGGAGGTGCCCATCAGCACTTCCGCGTCGGGATAGTAGGTTTCGATCAGCGCTTTCAATCCCTGCTCCACATGGGTGCGCACCTCCGGCGCGGTGAGGGTCAGGCGGTTGTCGCAGTAGATGGGGCTTTTGATGCCGCTGGCCCAGGTGAAGGGCTCTTCGGGCCGGAGGAACACGGCGCGGATGGACAGCAGGTCATGGGCGATGGTTTGGGCGACATTCATCATGGCGGTGACTCTCCTTTGTATTATAGCATGGACAGAATCAGCATACAGGTTTCGGTGATTTTCACGTTGTCCTGTTTCAGTAAATCCCTTGTTTTCTCCACGGACATTTTGTGGGAGCGGATATCTTCGTACGCTTCGTCGCAGGGCCGCATTTTGCCACGGACGGTTACGAACACGGGCACGATCAGCTCGTCGGTGATGCCCACGCTGTAGCAGGCGGGGGGCAGCACGCGGTCAACGCGCACCAGTTCCAGCCCTGTTTCTTCCCGCAATTCGCGTTCCGCCGCTTCCTCGGGGCTTTCGTCGCCGTCGATCACGCCGGTGGGGAACTCCCACACGTAATCGTTCACCGCGAAGCGGAATTCCCGGCAGAGCAGGTAATCCCCGTCCTCGAACCGGGCAATGATCTCCACGGCGGTTTTGCGGCTGGCCAGCTCTTTTGCCGTTTTCAGGTCGTTCAGCGAAATAACTTCCCAGCACACCGGTTCCCCGTCCGCGTCGTAATGCAGCTCGAATTTTTTCAGGAAGCCGCCGCTGACCTGATGGATGGATTTGAGTGTTTTCATTTGATTTATTCCTTGTACGCTTTTTTATGAAAGAGTACGGCAATGTTACATTTGTTTTCGAGATGAGGAAGCGTCCCAAAAGGCTTCCCCTTGAGGGGAAGCTGTCAGGCGCGGAACCAGCTTGGAGAGAGAGTGACCAAGTAACTTCGCGCCTGACTGATGAGGTGATTAGCTGGATGGATGACAAGTTACTTGCGTGTCGATTCGCTTGGTCACCTCATCCGAGCCGCTTCGCGGCCCACCTTCCCCTCAAGGGGAAGGCTTTTGTTATGTTACCCCAAGAATTCCGAAACGCACTTGCGATACGCTTTCACGGGATCATCAGCGCGGGTGATGGGGCGGCCCACCACGATGTAATCGCTGCCGCCCAGGCGGGCCTTTTCCGGGGTCATGACGCGGCGCTGATCGTCGGCGGCGCTGTCGGCGAAGCGGATGCCGGGGGTGACGGTGGCGAAGTCCGGGCCGTAGGCTTCTTTGACGAGGGCCGCTTCGAGCGGCGAGCAGACGACCCCGTCCAGGCCCGCTTCCAAAGCGTTATGGGCGTAATGCTTCACGGTCTCCGGCATGGAGGCGTTAATCAAAAGCTCTTTTTGCATCCGTTCCTCACTGGTGGAGGTCAGCTGCGTCACAGCCAGGAGTATTGGCCGGGAGCCGTCCTCCCGGGTAAGACCTTCTAAAGCGGCTTTCATCATGTCGATGGTGCCCGCCGCGTGGACGTTCACCATGTCCACATCCAGTTTGGACAGTACCCGCATGGCGGACTTGACGGTGTTGGGAATGTCGTGCAGCTTCAAGTCCAGAAAAATCTTGTGCCCCCGCGCCTTGATCTGCCGCACGATCTCCGGTCCCTCGGCGTAGAACAGTTCCATGCCGATCTTCACGAAAGGCTTTTCTTCCTTGAATTTGTCCAGGAAAGCGTAAACGTCCTGAGCGGAAGGAAAGTCCAGGGCAATGATCACGTCGTGGTTCATATATTTGCGCCTCCTATGATTTCTTCCAATGAAGTGATGTTATATTTTTTCATTTCTCCCGGCAGGGCTTCGATGATTTCCTTGCAGGCGTAGGGATTCACTAAGTTCGCCGCGCCGACCTGCACTGCCGTGGCCCCGGCCAGCATCATTTCGATTACGTCCCGGGCGGAGGAAACGCCGCCCATGCCCATGATGGGAATCTTTACCGCCTTGTACACATCATACACCATCCGAATCGCCACCGGGAAGATGGCGGGGCCGGAGAGGCCGCCCACGCGATTGAACAGGATGGGATGCCGGGCTTTGAGGTCAATGCGCATACCTTGCAGCGTATTGATGAGGCTCAGCCCGTCCGCGCCTGCGTCCTCGCAGGCTTTGGCGATGGACACGATGTCTGTCACGTTGGGCGTCAGCTTCATGAACACCGGCTTGGTCGTAATGGCCTTTACCGCCTTCGTCACCGCCGCAGCGTTCTCCGGATTGGTGCCGAAGGTCATGCCGCCGTGGTGGACGTTGGGGCAGGAGATATTCACTTCCAGGATGCCCACCTGCTCCTGGGCGTCCAGCAAGGCGCAGGTCTTTACATAATCCTCGATGGAAAAGCCCGACACGTTGGCGATCACAGGCTTATGGAAATAGGCTTTCATCTCCGGCAGCTCGTGGGCGATCACATGCTCCACGCCGGGATTTTGCAGGCCCACTGCGTTCAGCATCCCGGCGGGGGTTTCGGTGACGCGAGGGGAAAAGTTGCCGTCGCGCCTGCACCAGGTGGTGCCTTTGAAGGAGAAGGAGCCGAGGATGTTGATGTCGTAATACGCGGCGTGCTCCTTCCCGTAATTGAAACAGCCGCTGGCGGGAATGATGGGATTGTCCAGCTTCAGGCCGCACAGATTCACCGACAGATTCACCAATATACCTCCTCCTTCGGGAACACTGGCCCGTCCTTGCACACACGCCGGGGGCCGTTTTTGGTCTGGATAAAGCAGCCCATGCACGCCCCGAAGCCGCAGGCCATGCGCTGCTCCATGGAAAGCTGGGCAGGCTGCCTGCACGCATCGGCCAGCGCCCGCAGCATGGGTTCCGGCCCGCAGGCGAAGAAATAATCAAAAGTCCCGGGCAGCGCGTCGGTGACGAAACCTTTTTTGCCGAAGCTGCCGTCCGCGGTGGTCACGGTGAGGGGCACTTCCAGATCCTTAAACTCGTCCAGCAAAAACACTTCTTTCCGGGTGTTGAAGCCGAGAATCACCCGTGGCTTTTTCTTCGCCCGAAGGAGGGCTTTCGTGAGGCCATAGAGGGGAGGAATACCCAGCCCGCCGCCGATCACCAGCGGATGTTCGCCGCAGGCGTCCACGTCATAGCCGTTGCCCAGGCCGTTCAGGATGTCCAGCGAGGCTCCTGCTTCCATTTTGGACAGGGCTTCCGTGCCCTCGCCGACAACCTTGTAAATCAGCGTCATGCCCCTGTCGTCCCAATCGCAGATCGAGATGGGGCGGCGCAGGAAAAATCCGGGCAGCTGGATCTGGCAGAACTGGCCCGGACACGCCAGCATGGAAGTGTCGCCCGCCAGGTCCAGCAGGTACACGTTCGGCGCGATGTGCGTGTTTTCGATGATCTGGTATTGCATAAGCGCTCCTGTTTTTATGTTTTCTTTCCGGTCACGGGGCTTTGACCATGGCCCTGCCGTTCACTTTCTCAAACCCGTATTTTTCATACAGCCCGTGTGCGTCCTTCGTCAACAGCAGGCCGCGAAGATTCGCGTATTCCGGCAGGGACACGATATGGGCAATGAGCGCCTTGCCAAACCCCTTGCCCCGATAGGCTTCGTCGATGACCACGTCGCACAGATAATAGGTGGTGGCGTAATCGCTGATGACCCGGGCGAAGCCGACGAGCTTCTTTTCGTCGTCGAGATAGACGCCATAGCAGGCGGAATTGCGCATGGACGCTTCGATGGTTTCGATGGAGCGCTTGTTTGCCCAGTAGGTCGTTTTCAGGAGCGCGGCGACCTCCGCGGTGTTCATTTTGTCCGCGCCGTCTATGATGCGGTAGTTCATTTATCCCCTTATTGCCTCCTTTGGTACTTTCCTGGGCTCCAGGAAAGTACACGTCCTTCCCTGTCCCCTCACTCCGCGTCGATGGTGGAGATGCCCAGGGTGATTTCCTCCAGCACGTCCAGGAGAACGCGGACGGTGTCCAGGGCGGTGAACATGGTCACGTTGTTTTCGGCGGCGCACTGGCGGATCTGTGCGCCGTCGCTCTCGTGGGTGAAGGAGCCGGGGTCGCGGGTGGAGATGACGTAGTTGACGTGCCCCCGCCGCAGGGATTCCAAAATTTCCTCGCTGCCCTGGCTGAGTTTTTTCTTGACCCTGGTGCGGATCCCGTGGCTCTTTAAGAACGCGGCGGTGCCGCTGGTGGCCTCGATATTGAAGCCCAGGTGATAGAAGCGGCGGATGAGCGGCAGGGCCTCTTCCTTGTCCCGGTCGGCGATGGTGACGAAGATGGTGCCGTAGTTGGCCACGTTCATGCCGCTGGACTGCATGGCCTTGTAGAGGGCGCGGGTCAGCGATTTATCGTAGCCGATGGCCTCGCCGGTGGACTTCATTTCGGGGGTCAGGTAAGCGTCCATGCCCCGCAGCTTGGAGAAGGAGAAGGCGGGGGCTTTCACGTACCAGCGCTTCTTTTCGGCGGGGTAGAGCACGTCGATGCCCTGGTCGTGGAGGGACACCCCCAGCATCACCTTGGTGGCGATGTCCGCCAGGGGCCAGCCGGTGGCCTTGCTGAGGAAGGGCACCGTACGGGAGGAGCGAGGGTTCACCTCGATGACGTAGACGTTTTCCTGCTTGTCTACGATGAACTGGATGTTGAACAGGCCCACGATGCCAATGCCCAGGCCCAGGCGCTGGGTGTATTCCAGCATGGTTTCCTTGGCTTTCGCGGACACGGAGAAGGTGGGGTACACGGAAATGGAGTCGCCGGAATGGACGCCGGTGCGCTCTACATGCTCCATCACGCCGGGGACGAACACCCGCTCCCCGTCGCAGACCGCGTCCACTTCCAGTTCCTTGCCGGTGATGTACTTGTCCACCAGCACGGGCTGATCCTCGCTGATGTCCACGGCGGACTGGAGATAATGGCGAAGGCCCTTTTCGTCGGCCACGATCATCATGGCCCGGCCGCCCAGCACGAAGGAGGGCCGCACCAGCACGGGATAGCCGATCTTCTCGGCCACCTTCACGCCCTCCTCCACCTGGGTCACCGCCTGTCCCGGCGGCTGGGGGATGCCCAGTTCCTCCATGATCTTCTCGAAGGAATCCCGGTTCTCGGCCTTGTCGATGGCGTCCACGCCGGTGCCGATGATCTTCACACCCCGCTTCGCCAGGGGCAGGGCCAGGTTGATGGCGGTCTGCCCGCCCAAAGACACGATCACGCCCTCGGGCTGCTCCAGATTCACGATGTTCATCACGTCCTCCACGGTCAGCGGCTCAAAGTACAGCTTGTCACTGGTGGTGTAGTCCGTGGACACGGTTTCGGGATTGTTGTTGATGACGATGGCCTCATACCCCGCCTGGCGGATCGTCCAAATGGCGTGGACGGTGGAATAGTCGAACTCCACGCCCTGGCCGATGCGGATGGGGCCGCTGCCCAGCACCACGATCTTCTTCTTATCCGAGACAATGGATTCGTTCTCGTCCTCGTAGGTAGAGTAGAAATAGGGCACATAAGAAGCGAACTCGCTGGCGCAGGTGTCGATCATCTTGTATACCGGCAGGATACCGAAGTGCCGCCGAAGATTCGCCACCTCGTCCTCCTGCATGCCCCAGACGGAGGCCAGATACCGGTCGGAAATGCCCATGCGCTTGGCTTTGTATAATGTGTCCTTGTCGGCGGGCCGGGCCTTTATCGCGGGTTCAAAGTCCACGATGTTCTTGATCTTCTCCAGGAACAGCATGTCGATCTGGGTGGCATTGTAAATCAGGCCCAGGTCCACCCCGTTGCGAATGAGCTGGGCGATGGCGAAAATGCGCTGGTCGCTGCCGTCCCGGATGTAGGTGAGCAGGAAATCGTTGGAGGAATTGCGAAACTTGGGGGAATCAATGTGCCAGGCCCCGGTTTCCAGGGAGCGCAAAGCCTTGAGTAAACTTTCCTCGATGGTGCGGCCCACGCTCATGACCTCGCCGGTGGCCTTCATCTGGGTGGAGAGCTTGTTGCTGGCCCCGTCCAGCTTGTCGAAGGGGAAGCGGGCGATCTTGGTGACCACATAGTCCAGGGAGGGCTCAAAGCAGGCGGGGGTGTTGGCAAGCCGAATCTCGTCCAGCCGCAGGCCCACGGCCACCTTGGCGCTGACACGGGCGATGGGATAGCCCGTGGCCTTGCTGGCCAGGGCGGAGGAACGGCTGACGCGGGGGTTGACCTCGATCAGATAATAGCGGAAAGAATTGGGGTCCAGGGCGAACTGCACGTTGCAGCCCCCCTCCACGCCCAGGGCGCGGATGATCTTCAAGGCGCTGTCCCGCAATAGCTGGTATTCCTTGTTGGTCAACGTCTGGCTGGGGGCCACCACGATGCTGTCGCCGGTGTGCACGCCCACGGGGTCGATGTTCTCCATGTTGCAGATGGCGATGGCGGTGTCGTTGCTGTCCCGCATGACCTCGTATTCGATTTCCTTGTAGCCCTTGATGCTCTTTTCCACCAGCACCTGATGGACGGGAGAGAGCTTTAAGGCGTGGGCGGCCAGCGCCCGCATTTCGGTTTCATCGTCGGCAAAGCCGCCGCCGGTGCCGCCCAGGGTAAAGGCGGGCCGCAGCACCACGGGATAACCGATCTCCGCTGCCGCCTGCATGGCTTCGTCCAGGGAGTTGGCGATCTTGGAGGGCAGCACGGGTTCACCCAAACGCAGGCACAGTTCCTTGAACTTTTCCCTGTCCTCCGCCATTTCGATGGATTCAAAGGGCGTGCCTAAAATTTCCACCTGGCACTCCTCCAATATGCCCTTCTTCGCCAGCTGCATGGCCAGGTTCAGCCCCGTCTGGCCGCCCAGCCCTGGCAGGATGGCGTCCGGCCGCTCGAAGCGCAGGAGCTTCGCCACGTATTCCAGGGTGAGCGGCTCCATGTACACCTTGTCCGCGATCACGGTGTCGGTCATGATGGTGGCAGGGTTGGAGTTCACCAATATGACCTCGTACCCTTCCTCCCGCAAGGCCAGGCACGCCTGGGTCCCTGCGTAGTCAAATTCCGCCGCCTGCCCGATCACGATAGGCCCTGAGCCGATTACCAAAATGCGCTGAATGTCTGTCCGCTTGGGCATTTCGTTGTCCTCCCGATTGATTTGGAGTTATAAGAGAATACAGAGTGCAGAGTACGGATTGATATGGCGTTATGCCGGTAACGGTTTCAAAGAATGGATAACAGGTACTCCACATTCTTTTCCACCGGCTGGGTTCCGTCCACATGAATCACAGGACAGTCAATCTTTTGCAGCCAGCCGGTCACATAATCATCCGGCCTGCTCTCTACCATGGAGAAAAAGGCGCTTTCTTTTTCATACAGATCGCCGCCGGGCAGCATCCTTTTTCCGAATTTCTGAAAGGAACGCTCCCGCACGCGCCGCAGACGGACATCCTTGGGAACATCAATCAGAATCACGTGTTCCAGAGACGCAAGCAGCTTCTTCCCATAATCGCCCCGGACGGCGGCAAAAACAAAGCGGGGATTCTGTTCGATCTTTTCTTCCAGCAGCCGGACGGCTTCTTCCTTGTTTCTGGGACTGGAAAACAGATAATCAATGTCCGTTTTCGGGAAGTATAAATCCTCATTGTCGATAAACTGATAAGACAGCCGTTCCGCCAGCATCCTGCCCATGGTGCTTTTCCCGCAGCCGTTCAGCCCGCAAAGCAATATGCCCATACGTTTCTCCCCGGCAGACGCTTCATTCCGCCCCGATCCCGGCGTAGGGAATATCATGGATCAGGCATTCCGCCGCGTCCTCGATGTCCTCTTCATCCAGTTCTTCGCCTTCCCGCGCGGCGCATTCAAACGCGTCGACCACGTTTTCGATCAGCACCATATCTATGAACAGCGGCAGTTTTGTAAGCAGCGCTTCCGAAACGTCCGTTTCGCTCCTGTATCCGGCCAGGACGGTGTCGAAATACCACTTCATACCGGCCATGCGTTTTTCCGCGTCCTGTTCAAAGCGGAACCAGCCCTCGCCGTGCGTCCACAGATTGGCGAGATCGAACATATACCAGCAGTACATGCAGTTGTCGAAATCGAACACGGTGATATCGCCCGTGCCCATGTCGATATGGTAATTGCCGTCGCTGAAATCAAAGTGCACGAGGCCGTAATCGCTTTCATTCACTGGCAGCGCGTGAAATTCGGTAAGGCGTTTGGCGATGGCGTTTTTCAGTTCCGCGTACGCATCCGGAATCAGGCGGTCAATGTATTCCATACTGTATTTGTCAAAGTATTGCGGGCGGCGGTGCGCGGGCGTGAACCGTTTGGAGAGCCGATGGATGGCGCCCAGCGCCTTTCCTGTGTTATAGAAATACTCTTCCAGCGGCGCTCCCTCCCGGTAGCGATAGCCGTTATCGGAAATCAGCATCCCTTTCGCGTACGCAAACAGACTGACAAAGGCCGTTTTCCCGTCCCATGCCGCGCGCTCGACCCTGTTCCCGCGGATGGACGGAAGCGCGTCCGCGACCGGCGCGCCGTTCGCCGCCAGGTAATGAACAAATTCAGTTTCAGCAAGGTATTCTTCTTCCGTTCTGTCGCCCAGCGCTGAAACGCGGAGGACACATTCTTTTTTTCCATCCTTCCCGCAGATAAAGATCAGGTTGCGGCCGCCTTCGTGACCGGATACCGGACGGCATTCAAAGCCCTCTATCGCAAACAGCGTTTTCGCCTGTTCAAGCATGTCCTTCAAACGCTCTGCCTCCTCTTTCAGCATGTTTTTCTTCCCGCCATCATGGCGATGAACTCCCCGAACAGGTAGGCGCTGTCCTGGGGGCCGGGGGCGGACTCGGGGTGGTACTGGACGGAGAAAAGCTGCTCTTCGTCGCTGCGCAGGCCCTCTAAAGTGTCGTCCAGTAAATTGAGGTGGGTCATTTTGAGCGGCGTGCCTGCCAGGGAATCCGGCTTCACGGCGTAGGAATGGTTCTGGCTGGTGATTTCGATCTTGCCGGTCAGCAGGTTTTTCACCGGATGGTTGCCGCCCCGGTGGCCGAACTTCATCTTATAGGTCTGGGCCCCGAAGGCCAGGGAAATCATCTGGTGGCCCAGGCAGATGCCGAAGATGGGCAGCCTGCCGTGAAGCTGCTTGACCAGGTTGATCACCGGCGTCACATCCTCCGGGTTCCCCGGCCCGTTGGAGAGGAACAGCCCATCCGGCGCGAAGGAAAGGACGGTCTCGGCGGGGGTGTCGTAGGGCACCACGGTCACGTTGCAGCCGTACTCGTTCAGCTTGCGGACGATGTTCAGCTTGATGCCGCAGTCCACCGCCACCACGTTGAACCGGTGGTTGGCTGTGCGGGCGTACCATTTCTTCTTGCAGGACACGCGGCGCACCTGGTCGGTGGGCATTTGATAGCTTTTGAGGATGTCCATGGCCTCTTCGTGGGGCGTGTCCGCGCTGGTGATCAGCACCTTCTGGCTCCCTTCGTCCCGGATCACGCGGGTGAGCCTGCGGGTGTCCACGCCCTGGATGCCGGGGATACCATTTTCCTCCAGGATCTCAGAGAGGGTTTTGGTGTAGCGGAAATTGGAGGGCATGTCGTTGTATTCCCGCACGATCATCCCGCCCAGGGTGGGGGTCTTCGTTTCATAGTCCTCGTCCGTGATGCCGTAATTGCCGATGAGGGGATAGGTCATCACCACCGCCTGGGCCGTGTAGCTGGGGTCGGTCACGATCTCCTGATACCCCGCCATCGCCGTGTTGAACACGATCTCGTTCACCGCGTCCACGTTGGCCCCGAACCCAAGGCCCGGCATTTCCAGGCCGTTTTCCAAGACAATCTTGCGAAGCTCGTCCATTGCTCTTTTGACCTTTCTCACATTTACTGTATTTATACTAACAGGAGGTACGCTGGGGGCTCCGCGCCCCCAGACCCCGCGGCAAGGGATGTATCCCTTGCATCCCAATAGGCGAATAAATAAGTTGGGGAGAGCAGACAAGTTCCGCCTGCCGCGCTGGGGTTTACGAAAGTTTGAGGGCTTCTGGCCCAAGAAAGCCGGGAAAATCCCAGGGGAAAGTTTACTTTCCCTGAGGATTATTCCCGTGCTTTCCCCGGATGCGAAGCATCCGGGTTGGCGGCTTCGCCGCCGGGCCAGAAGCACAACGTCGTCAAGTCAATCGTCCGCGTTCCTGCCTGCAACAGCGGGAACCAAGCTTAATCGTCAATGCAAGCAGCATCCGCTATTGCGGGTCCAGGGCGGTCACCGCCCTGGTGGGGTGCGGGGCAAAGCCCCGCCGTTCCCTTCATACACTATTTTTCCGCCCGCCATGGTCATGACCACATCCCCGGTGGTTTCCCAGCCGCTAAAGGGGGTGGCGGTACCCATGGAGAAGAATTGGCGGGGGTCGATGATGCCGTGTTTGTTGGGGTCGATCACGGTGATGTCCGCCCGCTGGCCGGGTTCGATGCCGCCTTGAATGCCGAAGCGCTTCCGGGGGTTTAGGGACATGAGTTCTACCAACTTTTCCAAAGACAGGAGCTTTTGTTCCCGAACCAAACGGTCGTATAAGACCCGGAACGCGCATTCCAGCCCCACCACGCCCATGGCGCTGCCCTCCAGACCCTTGGCCTTTTCGTCGTAGGAGTGGGGCGCGTGGTCGGTGACGATCATGTCGATCGTTCCATCTAAAATGCCCTCGATCAAAGCGTCCCGGTCGGCGGCCTCCCGGATGGGGGGATTCATCTTGAACCGCCCGTCCTCCTGCAAATCCATGTCGGTGAGCAGCAGGTAATGCGGCGCGGTTTCGCAGGTGACGTTGATTCCCAGCCGTTTTGCCGCGCGGATCACCGCCATCGTTTCCTTTGCGCTCACGTGGCACACGTGGTAGGGGCAGCCTGTCCTTGCCGCCAACTTCAAATCCCGCTCCACCTGCGCCGTTTCGCTCTCGGAGCAGATGCCCGCGTGCCCGTGCGCCCTGGCATATGGCCCATCGTGGATGTAACCGCCCCGCAGCAGGCTTTCGTCCTCGCAGTGGGCCGCGATCAGCTTTCCGGTCTTGCGCACCGCCATCATGGCCAGCTCCATCAGCCCTTCGTCCTGCACGCCCTTGCCATCGTCGGAAAAGGCGCACACGTAAGGCGCGAGCGCGGGATAGTCCGCCAAATGGCCCCGCCCGCGCTGATCCATGGTGATGCAGCCGTAGGGCAGCACATCGATCTTTGCGCTCTTTTTAATGGCGGATAATTCCACCTTCAGGTTCTTCAGCGTGTCCGGCGCGGGGGAGAGGTTCGGCATGGCGCAAACGGTGGTATACCCGCCGCGGGCCGCCGCCATCGTGCCGGTTGCGATCGTTTCTTTATAAACAAATCCCGGTTCCCGCAGATGCACATGCGCGTCCACGAAACCGGGAACAAGAAAGCAATGGGAAAAATCCAAAATACGGTCGCCGGGACGGGGAAGGATATGCTCGGCAACTGCCTCCACCTGCCCCTTTTTCACGGCAATATCAGCCAAAACAAACGCGCCGCGCTGGTATACAAAGCCGCCTGTCAGCAAGGTACGCACGCTTTCCCTCACTCCCTTTCCGTACGTTCCGGTGCATTATACCTGATTCGTTCGGAAAAGTCAATCCCCGGCAATCTGTGATAAAATCGCACGGATAGTACATATGTTACTATTCAGCCAAAAATCTACAAAGGGAACGCTGGGGCCGCGGAGGCCCCGGCGTCTCTCTTTGCTACTGACCTCAATACCTTACGCACATATACCGTTCTCCTCGTTCCATTCTGACAATTCAGACATAAAAACGATGTTTTCAGGCAAAACCGCTTTTCCGCTTCCCCGATTCGTGGTAACATAAAGCCACCAAAAACAAAAAGGAGGCAAGCAGGCGGATGGAAAGTATACTGAATGCGATCGTGCTCAATCTTCCGCTGATCCTGTGCCTGCTGGCGGGCGTCAGTCTGCTGGTGGTGGAGGTGTTCGCGCCCGGCTTCGGTCTGCCCGGCATATCGGGCCTGATCCTGACCGTGATCGGCGTGGTGATCACCTGGAACACCTACGGCGCGGTGGCGGGTTTAGCGGCGACGCTGATCACCCTGGCGCTGGCGGGCATCGCCATTTCGATGTCCATCAAATCCGCTGCCAACGGCAAGCTGTCCCGCTCCGCGCTGATCCTGAACGAAGTAACGCCCCCGGTGGATCACGAGGAAACCGACGCGCTGAAGGGCAAGACGGGCAAAACCGTCACCGTGCTCAATCCCGTGGGCTTCGCGGAGTTTGACGGCGTGCGGCTGAACGTGGTCAGCGAGGGCAGCTACCTGGAAAAGGATAAGTCCGTGCAGGTCACCAAGGTGGAAGGGAACAAAATCATCGTGAAAGAAATCAACGGTTAATGAGTCGTACTCTCTCAATGAAAAGGAGGAAAAAGTCATGCCCGAAATGCTCATTCTTGTCGTCGTGATCGCTGTGATCGCCATCGTGCTGGTATCCGTGTTCTTCCGCTATGTGCCCCTGGGGCTGTGGATCAACGCCCGGGCGTCCGGCGCGCCGGTGAAGATCAGCTCCCTGATCGGTATGCGGTTCCGCCGCATCTCTCCCCAGAAGATCGTGAACGCCTACATAAAAGCCCGGAAGGCCGGGCTGGACGTGACCACAGACATGCTGGAAACCCACTTCCTGGCGGGCGGTAACGTGGAGCGCGTCATCAACGCCCTGATTTCCGCCAAGCAGGCCAGCATCAACCTGAGCTTCACCACCGCCTGCGCCATCGACCTGGCCGGCCGCGACGTGCTCCAGGCCGTGCAAATGAGCGTGCTTCCCAAGGTTATTGAAACGCCCCCCGTGGCCGCCGTGGCCCAGGATGGCATCGAGCTCCGCGCCAAGGCCCGCGTCACCGTGCGCACCAACATCGAGCGCCTGGTCGGCGGCGCCGGCGAGGAAACCATCATCGCCCGTGTCGGCGAGGGCATCGTTACCACCATCGGCTCCTCCATCACCCATAAGGCCGTGTTGGAGAACCCCGATTCCATCTCCCAGACCGTGCTTGAAAAGGGCCTGGACAAGGGCACCGCTTACGAAATTCTTTCCATTGATATTGCCGACATCGACGTAGGCCGCAACATCGGCGCGCAGCTGCAGACCGACCAGGCCGAAGCTGACCGCCGCATCGCCCAGGCGAAGGCCGAAGAGCGCCGCGCCATGGCTGTTGCCCATGAACAGGAAATGAAGGCCGCCGTGCAGGAGATGCGCGCGAAGGTCGTCGAGGCCGAGGCCCAGGTCCCCCTGGCCATGGCCGAAGCCCTGCGCGAAGGCAAGCTGGGCGTGATGGACTACTACCAGATGCAGAACACCATCGCCGATACTGAAATGCGCAACGGCATCGCCAAGGCCGCCAATCCCGCTGCCGAGAGCGCGAAGCCCCTGGACGGGAAGAAGTAAAATGAGTTAGGAGTGAGGAGTTAGGAGTTTCATATAGTTAATCCAGAAAAAGTGAAACAAGATGACAACCATTGGAAAGACTATATAACTCCTAACTCATAACTCCTAACTGAGTCAGAAGGGAGGTTTGTCCATGGAGGGATTCGCATGGATCGCGTTTGTGGGCCTGTGGTGGCTCGTCGCCACCGTGATGAAGGGCATTAAAAAGTCGAACGAAGCTGCGAAGAATAAGCAGCAGCAGACGGCGCGGGTTCCCCAGGCCAAAGCGGCCCCCCAGGCGAAGCCGGCTGCTCCGCCCGCGCCCAAGCCCCAGCCCGCAACCATGAGCCGCGCGGACGAATGGGAGGACGAGGAGGACAGCTGGGACGAGCGCGACGCGAATCGCGGACAGCAGACTGTCGCGCCCAGGGCCGCGGTCCGGCCCGCACGGACGTCCGCCGCGAAAAAACACAGCGACGCGAAACCCTTTGAAGCGCATATGCACACCCCCGTCATGGGTGTGGAGGGCAAGGGAACGGAAGGCATCGACTGCTGCCATGAATTCATGCTGGGCGACGTTTCCGAACCTGAACCCGCCGATTTCCTGCCCATGCAGGAGGAAGAACAGTCCGAACGCGCCAAAGCCCTTTTGCAAGGCGTGATCTACAGCGAAATTCTGGGCCGCAGGCGTGTGAAGCGGTATCGTGTAAGACAATCATGAGGGAAACGATGAACGGCAACGACGAAAACAAGCTTATCTCCGTCCTGATCGCGGACGACGACTCGGGGATGCGCCTGATCCTGCGCAAGAAAATCCAGGCGACGGACGGGTTTTTCGTGGCGGGCGAAGCGCTGAGCGGCGAGGAAGCCATGACCCTGTACGAAAAGCTGAACCCCCAGGTGGTGTTCCTGGACGTGGACATGCCGGGCAAAACCGGCGTGGAGTGCGCCCGGCTCATTCAGGATCAAAACCCCGCGTGCATCCTGATCTTCGCCACGGGCCACGAGGAATACATGGGCGAAGCCTTTGAAGTGTACGCCTTTGACTACCTGGTGAAGCCCTTCAGGCTGGACCGTCTGGAGCAGACGCTCAGTCGCATTTACGACCGTCTCCACCGCGTGAAGCAGGAGTCCGAGGCTCCGCCCATCCCCGGCCCGTCCAGGGTCGTGGCCGGGCGGCTGATGCTGCATCACCGCGAAGGCGTTTCCTTCATCGACCTGAACGACATCCTGCTCGTGCAGCGGGAAGACCGCGCTACGGTGATCTACACCGAAAACGAAGGCCGCTACGTGCTCAGCGAAACCCTGGGCGATATCGAAGCGCGCCTCGACCCCGCGATTTTCTTCCGCTGCCATAAGAGCTATATCATCAACCTGCGCCGTATCCGCAATATCACGCCCTACGGCCGCTGGACGTATGTGGTGCAGCTTGAGGGCACCGAGCACGACGCCCTCATCACCCACGAAAAATACGAAGAGCTGGAAAAGAAATTCAGCTGACACGATGTTTTTCCCCGCGCCGGTATCGCCCGGCGCGGGCTTTTGTTTTGGCTGTTATAAGGCGCTTTAATTCACCTTGGGTTACGCTGGGGCTATTCGCCCCAGACCCCAACCAGGGTCCTGAGGACCCTGGACCCGCAACCGGCGAAATAACGTTGTTGGGAATATCAGCGTCCTCCGCCTGCCGTGCTGGGGTTACGGAAAGTTTGAGGGCTTCTGGCCCAAGAAAGCCGGGAAAATCCGAGGGGGAAAGTAAACTTTCCCCTGCGGATTATTCCCTGGCTTTCCCCGGATGCGAAGCATCCGGGTTGGCGGCTTTGCCGCCGGGCCAGAAGCACAACGCCGTTAAGCCAGACTTCTGTGTTCCTTTCTGATACTGTGGGAACCAATTTGATTCGATCACTCAAGCAGTATCCACTAAATGGGTCCAGGGGACGAAGTCCCCTGGTGCAGGGGTACGGGGGCCGCACAGGCCCCTGCTTCGTTTCGCTTAGTGTATTAAAGCGCCCTTTCACCCATCTCCTCCCGCTCCGAATAAACCTCTTTTCCCCCGCATACGCTGAACGGAAGCGGAGGCGAGGGGATGAAGAAGGAAAGCCTGAAGCGGCAGGCGCTGATCACGGCGTGCTGCGGTGCGCTGGTGCGGGCGATGGGGTTCGGGCTGCGGCTGTGGATCTCGCGGCTGCTTGGCGCGGAGGCAATGGGCGTGATGGAACTGGCGTCCGGGGCGCATATGCTGGCGCTGACCCCGGCGGCGGCGGGCCTGCCCAGCGCGGTGAGCCGCTTAACAGCGAAGGCGGAGAATCGGGAGCAGCGGCAACTGACCCTGTACGCCGGGCGGCAGATGGCGGCCTGGATGGGGCTGTGCATCACGCCGCTGTTTTTGTTTTTATCGCCGCTTCTGGCAAATTTCCTCGGCGACGGGCGCACGCTTCCCGCTCTGGTGTTTTTCGCGCCGTGCGTGCTGACGGTGGGCCTGTCCAGCGTGTATGACGGATACTTCTTCGGACAAGGAAAGGCGCTGCCCCCGGCGTTGAGCGAAGGCGCGGAACAGGTGGTTCGCCTTGCCGTGGTGGGATTCCTGGCGTTTTTGGTGCCGCGCGTCACAGTAGCCTACCGCGCCGCGCTGCCCGCCGTGGCGTCCACCCTGGGGGAAGCGGCGGGGCTGGCGGTCATTCTGGCGATTGCGGGGCGCGTGCCCTCGTTCCGGCATGACGCGCGTTTGCCGGGCGTGCGGAAAAAACTGTTTTCCCTCAGCCTGCCGCTGCTGCTGAACCGGCTGTGCCATACCGGCCTGCGTTCGCTTTGCGGGGTGATCATTCCCCTGCGGCTCATGGCGGTCGGGCTGGGAAAAGCGGAAGCCCTGAGCCGATTGGGCATGTTCAGCGGCATGACCATGCCGCTCATGTTCCTGCCCTGCCTGCTTTCCGGCGCGCTGGCGGCGGTGGGCGGCCCGGCCATGGCGCGGTGCAAAACAAAACAGGCGGAAAACCGATTGGTTTTCCGTCTGCTGTCCGCATCGGCTGGAACGGGTCTGCTCTGCGCCGCGGGGCTGTATATGTTTGCGCCTTATATATCCAGGCTGTTTTACCGCCTGCCAGAATTGACGCCTTTGCTCCGCGCTTCCGCGCCGCTGGCTGTGCTCCTGCCCGTGCAGCAGACCGCCAGCGGCATCATGACCGGCCTGGGCCTGCAGAAGCGTTCCCTTGCAGCGGGCCTGATCGGCGCTGCCGCCACACTTCTTTGCACCTGGCAATGGACGCCCGCCCACGGTATTTACGGCGCTGCCCGGGCCAGCATGGCGGGCCATGGGCTGACGCTGTTCTGTGAGCTGGCGGCGCTCGCTTTACGGAGAGAAATGAGGCAGGGGGCCTCTTCGGCCCCCTAAACCCCTGAACCAAGGGCCTTCGGCCCCTGGACCCCACATAGAAGAAACTACATATCAGGAAAACCGACTTTGTTCCCGTTGATACTTTAAAAGAACAGACAACCTCACGACGTCATGCTTCTGGCCCAAGAAAGCCTGGGAATAATCCCCAGGGGAAAGCGAGCTTTCCCCCAGGGATTTTCCCGCTTTCTTGGGCCAGAAGCCCCTAACTTCCGTATCCCTTATCGACTGTCGAAACTTGTTTTCTTTCCCATACTTACTCAATCGCCTAAATGGGTCCAGGGGGCGAAGTCCCCTGGTTGGGGTCTGGGGCGAACAGCTCCAGCGTTTCTTATGCAAATCACTTTATAATTGTTTCCCATCGTACCCCACGCCAAACCCGTAATCATAAGCATTGCCAAACTCGTCTACGTGCGGCTCCAGGTCGAGGGCCTTATCCTCGCAGTGGCGTTCCACGGTGTCCATGTCCTTTGGAAGCTGTACGGGCAGGCGGCCCTTCGGGGCGTAACGCCCGAAAATCACATCCAGCACGGCGGGCCGGGAGACGCCGAATTCCACGATGAGCGCGTCGATGTCTCGCTCGAACTCGCTCACCACCATGGGATTGCTCAGGGTTTCCACCACGATCACGGACTTTTTCCCCATGGCTTTGCGGCAGGCCAGAATGTTGTCCAGGTCGGCTTCGTTGTAGGCGGTGTTGGTCTTTCCTTGATAGCTGCGGTTGGTGAAGCTTTCGCGGAAATCGCCGCCCGCGATGCTGACGGGCCGGGCGTTCTTCGCCGTGTAAGGGCGGTATTGCAGGGTGATGGGCAGATAGCCGTTGCCGCCGCTTTCCGCGTCCTCTTTGGAATAAGCGTTGCAGGCCGGGCTTTCGGCAAAAACAATGGCAACGTCCGCTTCCTCGGGCGAGAACACGCGCACGCCGTATGCATTGATCAGTTCATCGGTCACAGGGTCTTCGTCATAGGCGGGAAGATCACTGCGGAAGAAGGCTTTGGAGGGGCCGACATGACGCTTGGGTATGTAGATTTTCAGTCCTTCTTTCAGCGGCAGGCAACCGGGACGGTTCTTGAGCAGCGCCACGCTTTTTCGCTGCGCTTCCTCGCCGTGGGCGCGGAAAGCGTCGCAGCCCACCAGTTTGTCCGAGGCTTCCGGGTCAAGGTAGGGGTCTTCAAACAGGCCGCAGCGGAAGATATTGGTCAGCAGCCGTGCGGCGGATGCCCGCATCCGCTCGGTCATGGCTTCCTTGCCCAGTTTTTCACAGCCCAGGCGGTAAGCTTCCAGCACGGGCTTCGGGTCGTCGTTGCCTCCGAACTGATCCACGCCGTTCAGGATGGCGATGAGCATCCGCTCGGGTTCAGTGTACTGCTCCATGTTGTAGCACCGGCTGGCGAAAGCGTCCATGTCGGGGGATGGGTCCTGGGTGATGCCCCAGTCGGTGCACACTACGCCGGAGAAGCCGTACTTTTGCCGCAGCAGATCGTGGATGATGTATTCGCTGTAGGAGTTCCCGACGTTCTTTCCGTTCTTTTTGTCCAGGCCCCAGGACACGGTGTAGTACGGCATCACGGCGGAAGCACACTTCGTCGGCCCGTCCAGCCGAAACGCGGCTTCGGTGAAGGGCTTTTCGTGCTCTGCCGCATTATCGGCGGGATACACCGCGTATTCGCCGAAAGCGTAATGCGCGTCTCTGCCGCCCTCGCCGGTGCCACCGCCGGGCCAGTGCTTCACCATGGTGTTCACGCTGTCATGCCCCCAGCCGCCGGGCGCGCCGTCGGTGGTCTGCATCCCGTCGCAGTAGGCTTTGACCAGCTTTTTCACGTCCTCCGTTTTCATGCCCAGCGTGTCGGCGAAGCGCATCCAGCGGGGTTCGGTGCACAGATCGATCTGCGGGCCCAGCGCGGTGGTAATGCCCATAGCGCGGTATTCCAGGGAAGCGTCGTGCGCGAACTGCTTCACCACCTCCGGGTCGAAGCACGCCGCGAAGCCCACGCCCTCGGGCCATTTGCTCACGTCGCTGCCCGCGGTCTTGAACTCGGCGGCCGCTTTTTTCGCGCCGCTGCGGGGATCTGAGGAGATGTTCACGGGAATGGCGTGCGGGAGACGCTCAGCCAGGCGCTGCAGGCCGTTGCTCCACCGGGCGGCGGTGTCCGCATCGTCTACGGCCATCATCAGGATATGCCGGATGTGATCCTTTTCCAGAAAGCTTTTCTGCTGGTCGGACAGGGCGGATTTCTCCGCGCCGGACTCTTCCCAGGATTTTCCTTCAAAGGTGCCCGTGAACGGCCCGCCCTGGCGCGGCGGCACCATCTGGTGCGGGGAGTAAAGCATCAGCCCGGCGATTTCCTCCATGCTCAGCCGGGAAGCCAGGTCTTTCGCGCGCTCTTCCGGGGACAGGCGCCAGTCCGCGCAAGGCACAAGCGCACCCGTGCGCTCCAAATCTTTGAAATACAGCCCGTCCGCTTCGATCACGCGGATCACGCTGTCTTCGTACCAGGCCAGTTCCGGCCCGCCGGCCTGGGTCAGACGATGCAGCCCGTTCTGTACCGTTTCGTTTTTCAGCATGGTAAGCCCTCCTTTTCGTTATTTGATACTATTCCCCCAGACCCCTTTCCAAGAAAGCCATAAAGGGAAACAAACACAATAGATAGAGCCTAACTGTAAAAGTCTTTCCCTTTCTACAGCCTTTCTCGGAGGGGGTCTGGGGGAACCGCTCTTTGGGCACCAAAGAGCGGTTCCCCCAGGAATATCTGAATCGTAACCGTTATTTCTCTTCCACGATTTTCTTCACAATCTCCACCATAGTTTCCATTTCCTGCACGCAGGCGTATTCAAACACGCCGTGGTGGTTATAGCTGCCGGTGCCCAGGTTCGGGCACACCAGGCCCTTATAGGACAGCGTGGCCCCGTCGGTGCCGCCGCGAATGGGCGCGCAGGCGGGCGTCAGGCCGCAGGCGCGGATGGCGCTTACGGCGCGGTCGATCACCTCGGGCTTCTCCTGCACCTTCTCTTTCATGTTGAAATAACTGTCTTTGACCGTCAGCTCAAAGACGCCTTCGCCGTATTTCTCATTCAGGTACGCGGCAATTTTCCGCACGCGCTCCTTGCGCTGTTCAAATTTCTGTTTGTCATGGTCGCGGATGATGTAGCGCAGCTCAGCCTGCTGCACCTCGCCGCGGAAGTCGTTCAGGTGATAAAAGCCCTCGTAGCCTTCGGTGCATTCCGGCGTTTCGCTGGCGGGAAGCATGGCGTCGAATTCCATCGCCAGGCGGATGGCGTTCCGCATTTTGTTTTTCGCGCTGCCGGGATGGATGGAGAACCCATGCACAATGATCTGCGCGGAGGCGGCGTTGAAGTTTTCGTATTCCATTTCGCTGACCCTGCCGCCGTCCAGGGTATACGCGAAGTCCGCGCCGAAGCCCGCCACGTCGAACAGGTCCGCTCCGCGGCCGATTTCCTCATCCGGCGTAAAGCCCACGCAAATTTTTCCATGCTTGTATTCGGGATGGGTCAGAGCATATTCGCAGAAGGTCATGATCTCGGCCACGCCCGCTTTGTCGTCGCCGCCGAGCAGGGTGTTGCCGTCGGTCACGATCAGGTCTTTGCCGATCTTGTCCGAAAGCGACGGATAATCCTTCGCCCGCATCACAATGCCTTTTCCTTCGTTCAGCACGACATCTCCGCCCTCATACCGCAGGATCCGCGCGCGCATCGGCCCGCCGGGCACGGCGTCCGAGGTGTCCATGTGCGCGATCAGGCCGATCGCCGGGGCGTTTCCCGCGTTCGCGGGGATGAAGCCGTACACGTAGCCGTGCGCGTCCACCCGCACGTCGGACAGGCCCAGCTTCTTCATTTCCTTTTCCAGTTCCCAGGCCAGCACCCGCTGGTTGTGGGTGGAAGGGCACGAAGCGCACGTTTCGTCGCTGGTGGTGTCAATGCTGATGTAGCGCAAAAACCGTTTTTCAACCTGCATATTCAAACGCTTCCTTTCATGCAACGCTTTCTTTCTTCCAGTATAATTGAGATGCGGTTGTTTTGCAAGCTTTGCTTTTGTCTCAAAATAAAAAAATCCCACTTCATCCTTTCGGAATGAAGAGGGTTTGCATGCTTACAGATCGACGCCGGGCAGGGCGGTGACGGTGCGCACGAACGCGCCGTTCAGATGCTTCATCAGAGCCATCTGCGGCATATTGCGGCGAAAAACGTGGGTATACATGGTGTTCACGCCCCGCTGCCGCAGCAGGGCGCAGGCCGCGCCGAGCAGGTTTTTCGCCATACCCTGGCGGCGGGAGTCCGAACGGGTATAGATCATCAGCAGGGTGGCGCTGCTGCCCGCGCCGGTCACCATGGCTTCGCACAGGGGCTGGCCGTCGCGGTAGAAGCCCAGGGCCATGAAATGCTGCTGCTGCTGCCAAAGCTGCAGGTAATCCCGGGTGATGGGCTGGATGCGGTGCAGGTTCACACGGGAAAGGAAAGCGTTCTGGCTGGCCTCATCCTGCAGGGGCACAGAGGCGAAAACCAGGCCCATAGGCGCCTGGGGTATCCCGGCAGGAGGAATGAAGCGGTACATATCCTCCCCGTCATCGTTGCGCAGGCCGCAGGCTTCATAAAACTTGATCAGCTCCTGATCCTTCGGGTCCACCTGGGTATAGAGGCGGGCGGGAATATCCGGAAACTGCGCCTTTAGCTGCTCCGCTCTGGCCAGCAGCGCACCGAACATTAAGGCGCGTCCCGTGGGCTGACAGTCGATCTGCATGAAGATATGGTTGGGCCGCTCGGGATACAATTGGCCCTGAAAAAACTGGATCACATAACCTGTGCCCAGCTGAATGGACTGATCGTTTGACACGAAAAACACGTTTTCAGGCGCAACGCCCTGGAACGGCGCCTGCGGATGGGTAATTCGCATGAGCATTTCCCCTTGTTTTATATGAATTAATCCCTAATCCCTATTCCCTAATCCCTGGTCCTACTCCCATTCCACCCCGGAATAATTGGCGCTGGGGGTCAGATCGTACACGATACGGCCCACCTGGGGCAGGTCGCGCAGGATGAGATCCACCACGTTTTCCATCACGTCATACGGTAGGCGGGCGGCGTAGGCCTGGCTGCGCTCGCTCGCGTGCACGGCGCGGAGGCAGATCGCGTATTTCCGCTCGTTCTCAGGCAGAGGAAGCAGCACTGCGAAATACTGCCACAGGCGTTTGGCGGCGCCGGAGCGAACCAGTTCACTCTGGAAAACCGCGTCGGCCGCGCGAAGCGTGCGCAGGCGGTCTTCCGTTACTTCGCCTAAAATGCGCAGGGCCAGGCCGCTGCCGGGGAAAGGCTGGCGGGAAATGATTTCCTGCGGCATCCCGAGAAAATCGGCGATGGCGCGAATCTCTTCTTTGAACAGGTCACGCACAGGCTCGATAAGAAGCGCGTCCGCGCCGATGGCAGGGGCGGCAGGCTGCTTGCCGAACAGCACGTCACTGCAGCTTGTGCCGCGGATAACGGCGTTAAAGCCGCCGAGCTTCGCTTCTTCTTCCCGCAGGATACTGAAAATCGTTTCGCTGATGATCCGGCTTTTTTCCTCCGCACGCGTCACGTTCTTCAACGCGTCCAGAAAGCGGTCGCCGGCGTTGACACGGGTGATATCCATCCCGACTTCATCGCGGTAGTAAGCGATAAAATCGTCGCCCTCGCGTTCGCGGAGCAGGCCGGTGTCCACGAAGATGCACTTCAGTCTGTCCCCAAGCGCTTTATAGGCCAGCATAGCGCTCAGCCCGCTGTTCAGCCCGCCGGTCATGGCGCACACGGCGCGTCCGCCGCCGACCAGGCGGCTGATTTCCTCTGTGGCGCGGCTGACGAATGCATCTTCATCCCACCAGGCGGTGCAGCCGCAGATGTTGAAGGCAAAATTGCGCATCATCATGGAGCCTTCCGGATCGTTCTGCTCCACCTCAAACTGCATCCCGTAAAGGGGACGGGTCTCGTGGGCGAAGCCAACCACGGTTTCCTGCGCGAAGCATATGGGCTTGATCCAGGAGGGCAGCTGCATGTCCCGCGCGCACGGCAGCAGGCGTTCGTTGTTTTCCAGATCTGTAAGCAGCGGAGATTCCTGATAGCTCAGCTCCATCACCGCGCCCTGCAGCACGGGTTCGCCCACTTTTCCGCCCAAGGCTTCCAGCAGCAGCCCCGCTGTGTCCCCCAGGGCCAGAATGGGAATACCCGCGGATGAAATGCGTCCGTCCAGCCCGGACGGCGTCCGGCCTGTTACGCCGCCGGCCAGCAGCAGCCCCAGCGGCTCCTGAGCCTGTATGGCTTCCAGGGGAATGTTCCCCGGTACGATTTTACAGAAAATGCGTTCCGAACGCAGCTTTCGCGTAACAGCGCGGGCGGCGAAGTCGTCAAAATTCAGCACCAGCACCATATCGCGCATAAGCATTCCTCCTTACGGGAGCTTCACCCGAAACCATATCCTTTTTCTATTCGACACCGAATGGAAAAATCCTGCTCACGAAGATTGAAAAGAAGCGCGCCGCGTTTACATCATCCCAACGCGGCGCTTTCAATTCACGGTTCGGAGGTCGGTGTGCGGGTCTGGGTGGCCATTCGGCGCAGGGCTGCGCGGGTTTCCAGGTTGGCGATGCCGGTTTCCAGAATGCCGTACTGCCGCTGGACCGCCTTGATGCAGTCCTGGGTGATAGCGCCGAACTTGCCGGTGGTGTATTTTTCCTCCAGCAGCCCGGCGCTCACCAGCTCTTCCTGGAGCGCTTTTACCTTCGGCCCGGAATGGCCGAATTTCAGCGTCCAGTCCGCCAGGTCATGGACAGTGCCATAGCCCAGGATGCGCCAGGAATCGAGCGCGTAGTCGTTTCGTTCCACGCCCTGCGGCGCGGGCTTGAGCAGGTTGTTGCCTTCGATCACGTGCACCCGCACGCGGCCTTCCGCGTCATACGCGCAGTATTCCACCAGCGCCACGTGGGAGGTGTCATAGCTGGCATTGTCCGAAAGGAACATCCAGTCTCCCGGCTGGGGAATGTAGCCGTTGACGGGGATGGGCCGATCCGAGTCCTTCCACCATTGCGCGCCGTAGCCCGGCAGGCTGCCGCTGCGGGCGATGTAGCGGCCCTGGTCTATGAACCAGTCGCGGCCTACGTTGGTGCCGCTGTAGTTGGGATACACCTTGTTGAGCAGATGCGTTCCATATAGCTTATCCACCCGGTTCACGCACCAGCACTGGAATTCGGCGCACCATTCCGCCATGGGATATCCTGCCCAGGTGCCGAACTTGGTAACGCCGTTTTTTTCTTCCACATAGCCGATTTCGCCGCGGGCGACGTCCATCAGATAATACACATAATCCGGCACGGTATACTGCGGCGGAATCAGTTTTTCTCCGGCAGGCAGGTTCAGGGATCTCACGTAATCGCCGGAAACGGGCTGGCTTTCCGCCCGCGCCGCGGGAACGCCCAGCAGCGCGGCGCATAGCAGCACCGCCGCCAGGCGGGATGCATGACGCATGGTATTCCTCCTTTGGGGGATCAGGGATGAAGCGGCAGGGAAGCCATGGCCGCCTGGTAAGCAGCCTGTCTGTTCCCTGCCGCGTTTTTATGTCTTTTCCGGAATCCGTCTGTTACGCCTGGCCGTTCTGATTATTATTGTACAGATCCTTATGGCGTTCCGTGCGGCGGGTGCGCTGGCGCGGAACGGAGCCGTCCGCTGGCGCGGCGGTCTGTTCAGACGCTTTCACGGGCGCTGCGGGACGCTCGGGCGTTTTCTCCGGAGCGGACGCCTGCGTTTGATCATGCCTGGTCAAAGGCTTCCAGTTCGCCGTGCCGTCCGCAGGCTCTGCGTCCGCCGCGGCGGGCTTTCGGGTCTGGTAAACCTGGGTTGGATTCTGGGAAAGTTTTGCGGGGTATGTCTTGGTTTCTCCGCTCAAAGCGGTCTGATTCGTGCCGGGCACAGCGGGCTTGGAAGAACCGGCTCCCTGATTGGGATTCTGCCAGACAGGCTTCGGCGGCATGTAAGCCCGCTCCTGCTGCTGTATATTCTGCGCGGCGTGATTCACTGCCTGCGCCTGCCGATTCGCTGTTTGCGCGGAGCGGTTCACAGGCGTCTGCGCGGACTGGTTCGCAGGCTGAACGGGGTTGTTCTGCGCCGCGCGCATCTGGGGATGGGCTGCCGCCTGGCTCCTGGCCTGGCGCGCCTGCTGGGCCCGCATCGCGGCCCGTTTCTTGTTCTGGCTGTGTACGGTATAGGCGTAGTACGCGCCGCCGCCGCCAACCACGGCCAAGCCGAGCAGTACCCAGGGCCAGGGGGAGCCGCCCTGCTGCACGTTGGGCTCGGGCAGATTGCCGCCTGTCGGCCCGACGGGAGCGATCTGGGGCGTGGCAGTGGGGACGGGCGTACTTGTGGGCACGGGAGTATTGGTCGGCGCGGCCGCTTCAGGCGCGGGTGTGGAGGTGCCGAAAGGATTGAAGGGCTCATAGGTGGCTTCCAGATTCGGGTTCTTCCACACGTTGCGGTTATAGTCCTCCACAGGCTGGAGCTGGCTGATGGAGACCGTGTCGGACACGGTGCTGTTGGCGTTCAGGTATTCCTGGCTTTCCAGGAACTCAGGCAGCTCACTCAGCGAAAGCACATGGAAGTAATCGCTGCGGATGTAGCCTTCCGTGCCCGCCTGGCTCACGTGATACCAGATTCTTTCATCGTTGGGGTCTTCGCTTTTTTCGGTGCCCAGCACCAGTGCGAACGCATAGTTGTCCAGCAGCCGAATGGCCGTGCTGGTCACGTTGGGGCGGGAGCGCAGGTTCACCTTGCCGCTGCTGCTCAGCACGTGGCCATAGCTGCTCAGGCTGGTCTGAGTAATGGGTTCGGGCGTCGGGGCGGGAGAGGGGGAAGGCGTGCTGTCGATCATGGAATCTTCATACGCGCGCACTTCTTCGGCGCTCATCATCCGCAGCTGATCCTGGCGGATAAAGCCCCATATGCCGTTGTACTGCACCAGATGCCAGGCTGCATCGTTATAGTCCTGGCTGTAAACATAGGCAACGGCGGTGTAAGGCAGCAGGGTGATGATTTCACCGTTGGTGTTGGGATAATTGCGCAAGGGCACGCCGCTGCCCAGCGTCATGGCGTAGCCTTCCACATGTTCCGGGGAAGGGCTGGCTGTCACTTCGGGCGTGGTGAAGATCTGATCCCGGTAGATCTTGGCCTCGTCATTGCTGATCGGAAGAAGGTTGGACATGGGGATAAAGCCCAGATTCTCGCTGCCGACGACCTGCGCATGGGCCCAGGCCACGCCGTCCACGGAGGTTTCCGCTTTCACGTCCACCAGCGTTTGGGCGGGCAGCATCTGGATGGTGTCGTCCATCAGGCTTACGCCGGTGCGCAGATCGGCCTGGCTGATCGTCAGAGCGTAGCCGCGGTATGGCGCGGGCGTTTCGGTTGGCGGCGGCGGGGTTTCCGTCGGCGCTTCGGTGACAGGAACCGGAGTAATCACTTCGGTGGGCTCCGGCGTCGGCACTTCCGTGGGAACCAATGTAGGAACCTCGGTCGGGATCGGCGTGGGAGCGGGGGTGGGATCAGGCGTTGCCGGCGGAACCTGAGTGGGCACGGGGGAAGCCAGGCTGCGCTGAATCTGTTCGCTTTCAGCCTCGTCCAGGAGATCGATGTACTTTGCCATCACGTAGCCGGACACGCCCTTGTCGATGACATAATACCATTTTTCATCCTTGGGGCTTTCAACGGAGTAAACCCATACGCGGTGGTTCTTGTGCAGCTCGTCGATGCGCACGCCGTTCTTATCGGGCGTGCGGCGGAAGTTTACTTTCGCGTTGGTCTTGCCCCAGCGGTCGATTACCGCGCCGACGGGCACTTCCGTGGGCAGGGGCGTGGGAACGATGGTGGGAGCGGGGGTATAGTTGAACAGCGCCATGATTTCCGCTTCGTTCAGGAAACGCACCACGGTATCGCTCATATAACCGACCATGCCGTTGATTTCCACGGAATACCACACCTTGCCGTCACTGGTGGTGATTTTGCCGCGGATATGGCCAAGGTCGCCGCTGCTCACCATGCCCAGGATGTTGTTTTCCGCGGTGGACGTGGAGGAACGGACATGGACGGAAGGGCCGGTAGGATAGAAGTAGGCGTCCATGAGCTCCTCATAAGGCGCGGTGGTGGGAATGGGCGTTTCCGTCACTTCGCGCCAATACTGGAATACGACCTCGTTCGGGATCAATTCTCCGTCCTCGGTCATGGTGACGGTCACACTGGAAGGGCCGGAGAGCGTATAGCCGGGTAACAGATTGAGGGGATCGGCATCGACTGTGTTCGTACCGGGATAGCAGGGCTTTTCGCAGGAAGAGGCCACGCTCTCGTTGGTCACCAGATCGCGGTAATGAATCCACAGGTTCGCGCTCGGCCCTTCCTTGAACTTGAAAACCACTTCCACGGGATCTGCCGCGCCGGTCTCATCCACAGTAACATTTACCGTATCATCGGAAGCCAGTTTATAACCCAGTGAGGGATCGACATAATCCCAATTCACATGCACGGAGTTTTGCTGGTTTTCGAAGCAGGTGGTCGGATAGGAATAAAAGACTTTCCCGTCAGGATCGATATATTTCACGTTCACCAGCGCGATTTTGGGCGCCGGGGCTTCGGCCATATAGCGGTAAAGGAAGGTGATCTCAGCGGGGGTTGCGCCGTTTTCATCCACATGCACCAGGGCGTCCTGAGCGCCTTCGGCCACATAACCCTGCGGCAGATCGACGGGATCGGCTTTGATTACCGAATCGCCCACGTCGCAGCGCACGAAACTATCCTGCGCCACGGGCTCTCCTTCAATGTCGAGATAGTGTACAGTGACAGTGACGGGCTGGGCCTTTGGCGGTTCTTCCGTCGGCGCTTCCGTGGGCTCCTGCGTCGGTTCCGCCGTGGGCTCGCGCACAGGAATCAAATCGTGTATTTGCTCAGGCAACTCCGTCAGCGATTCCGGAGGGAGCTGTTCGGGCGTGTCGGTCGGGCGGGGTACATAAATATAACTGAATACCACTTCCTTCACGCTGCTGACGCCGTTCTTGTCCACGCTGACGGAAACGGCAGGCTCGCTCACGAGCAGATAATCCTCCAGCAGATCCTCCGGCGCGGGAAGGGCGCTTACCTCCGTCACGGTATCCGGCTGCGCGGTCACTGTGCGGCGCGTGGCGATTTCGATGCCCGAATCCTGGTCAATGTACAGAACGGGAATCGTCACCGGTTCAGCGGAAAGCTGCCGGAATACGAACGTTACTTCATCGGGATGCGCGCCGTCCGCGTCCACGGTCACGGTCTGGAACGGGTCAGCGCCGTCGGGCAGGACATAACCTTCAGGCGAGGCCAGTGGGAACACCACGCTGGCTCCTGCCGTCAGCATCTGGAACGTGTCCTCCGCCACGGGCTCGCCGTTTTCGTCCACGTAGTGCACCGTTACCTGGACGGGCTTCACCACGCGCTGGTAAGTAAAGATGAATTCGCTCTGAGACGCGCCGTCCAGCGTTACGCTCAGAGGATAAGATTCAGGGCCGATCAGGATATAATCTTCACTGGAAATATCCTCCGTAGGTCTGACCTCATGGAAGCCTTCCTTGAACTGCATTTCCCTGTCGGGCAGGATCGGCTCGCCCCGTTCATCCACATAACGGATGACGACCGTAACGGGCTGCACCAGCCGCTGGTAATAGAAGGTCAATTCCTTCACGGACGCGCCTTCCAGGCTCACAGTGACGGGATAAGATAAGGGTTCAAGCTGGGCGTACAGGGAAGGATCAATATCCGTCCGGGGGGTGACGATACTGTCCCCGGCGGGAACGGACACCACGCTGTCCTCCGCGATGGGGCTTCCGGTGTCGTCCACGTAATGCAGTGTAACGCTGGCAGGCTTGATGATCCGGCGGTACTGGAAGGTCACTTCCGCGGGATGCGCGCCATCGCCGTCCAGCAGCACTTCCACCGCTTCGCGGCCGATCAGTTCGTAATCGTCCGGGGAAACGCCGCCCTCGGGCAGAACCACGTTATCGGAGGGAGAGATGATCTTTGAGGTGTCCTCCGCGATCTGAATGCCGGTCTCATCCACATAATGAACCGGGATCTCCACGGGATGGATCTCGCGCTGATAAACAAAGGTGACTTCCTGCGGCGTCGCCCCGTTTTCATCCACCAGCACGGGCTGTTCGTTTTCGCCTATCAGGGTGTAACCGGGAATCATCACGGCGGCGGCGTTATGCATGCCCTTGGTGAAAGGCAGCACGTCGTCGTTCCGCAGGGCTTCGCCGCTTTGATCCACATAATGGATCGTAACGCTGACGGGCTGCACCTCGCGTTCGTAATAGAACGTGATCTCAGGCGGATTCGCGCCGTTCCTGTCCACAAAAACGGTCTGCGTGGACGGCTCCAGCACGGTATAGCCTTCCACCGGGTAATAAGAAACGGGATGCTCGCCGCCATCGGGGGTGAAGATGGTGCTTTCCATGATCGGGTTTCCGTAAACATCCAGATAATTGATCTTTACGGTTGCGGTGATTGCTTTGAGCGCGTAGTGGAATTCCACCACCGGCGGGTTGACGCCGTTCGCGTCCGCGAACACTTCCTTCACGCCGTACTCCGCCAGCTCATAGCCGTCCGGTATGATGCCGTCGGGATAGATGTTGTTGACTCCGGGCTTGACAATTTGAACGGTGTCCTCCGCGATGCTTTCGCCGTCACTGTCCAGATAGCGCACAGTGACCGTCAGAGAAACCGCGGGGGCTTCGGTCGAAAGTTCATACGGCGCTTCTGTTGGCAGTTCGATCGGGGCTGCGGTGAACTGTTCCAGCGGAGTTTCCGGGGTGAGCTCCTCGGGGAAGGGATTCAGGAACGGTTCTTCCGCGCCAGGGCAGTCCTGGCTGGAAATATACAAATAACAGACGCCGGCGGGGTCCCCCACAAGGTCAAAATAGGTGATGGTGACGGAGGGAGAGTCAAGGCTGGCCCCCGCGTCGCTGATGTTTTCCAGAACGCTGTAATTTGCGGGCTCAAACATCAGGTACTCCTGCATGGAGTCCTCGATCAGGAGCGTCATCTTTCCGGTGAAAAAGGTGTCGATCGGCATTTTCAGCCACAGCCTGTTTTCATCGGGTGAATCACTCATCGGCACGGCGGGGCCGTAAGGGCTCGTATCACCGTACTGATTCATGGTGTTCACGAAAACGGTAAACCTTGCGGCGGGTGAGAGGGATGCGCCTTCGCTCTGCCCGGCGGCTGCTGAAAACAGCATTGCCAGTGACAGGAGCATGGCGAAAATACGGAGCTTTCCTTTCATAATAACGATGCCTCCTTCGGAATCCATCGATCAAGTAATCCTATGGAATTGTTTCAATTGTATTATAATTTATTTCGGAAGTCAACCGTTCTTCCAACTAAACCCTCCATTCCCTCCAATATTGTTACAAAACCGGCGCATTCGTGAGAGACATGGGCAAATGCTTGATATTGAAATGAAAGAATGATATATTGAAACTGCCGCGCGAATCGGCGCGGCAGACAGGCTCTTTTAAGCAAAACTATTCGCAAAATGGCAAAAGTCCGAAAACCCTTATGGTTTTCTCGGAAGGGGGTCTGGGGGATAGACCTCATCCGGCGCTTCGCGCCACCTTCCCCTGCGAGGGGAAGGCAATCTTTGGCCTCCAAAGAGCGGTTTCCCCCAGAAAACTCCTCCGGTTTATCCGGGTCAGGGACAGACGGGGGAAAAAGATATGCGGCTGATTGAACTGAAAAGCATCGCCTCAGAAGGGCAGTTTTATCATTTAACGGACGCGCAATTGCGCAGCAGGCAGGAGCCGGAAAAGGGCATTTTCATCGCCGAAGGCCCCAAGGTGACCCACAGCGCTTTGGACGCGGGATGCAAACCGGTGTCGCTGCTGATGCGGAAGAAGTTTGTTTCTTCGCCTTTGGGAGAAGGGATCATTGCCAGATGCGGCGATATCCCGGTGTACACGGCGGAGGATGAAGTGCTGGCTGCGCTGACGGGCTTTAAACTGCAGCGCTCATGGGTGCTGTGCGCCATGAAGCGGCCGCGGCCCAGGAGCGTCGCGGAAGTGATTCAGGGCAAGCGCCGTGTCGCGCTGCTGGAGGGGATCACGGAGCCGTCCAATGTGGGGGCCATTTTCCGCTCCGCCGCCGCGCTGAAAGCCGACGCCATCCTGCTTTCGCCCACCTGCTGCGATCCGCTGCACCGCCGGGCGGTCAGGGTGTGCATGGGAGCGATTTTCCAGGTGCCATGGGCGCGGGCGGAGGGCGGTGAAGCGCTGCCGCTGCTGAAAGAAGCGGGCTTTACCGTGATCGGCCTGGCGCTGCGGGAAAACTGCCTGACGTTGGATGACCCGCGCCTGCCCGGCATTCCTCGCATGGCCATCTGCCTTGGCACCGAGGATACCGGATTGACAGAGGCCACGCTCGACGCCTGCGATCATATCGTCAAAATCCCCATGGCGGGCGGCATTGACTCGCTGAACGTCGCCGCCGCCGCCGCTGTGGCGTTCTGGCAGCTCAGGGTGAGAGAATGAATAATTATCTCCCCGCAAAATACAGCACCACCGCCGCGATGAGAAGCGCTGCGCCAATGATGATGGCTTTTCTGTTCCGGCGAAGGAAAAACCTGACTATGACCGTCCAGTTTCCGGATGAATGAAATGACGGAGAAGAAAACGCTTTTTCCGGAATGAATTTCGGCGTTAAATCAGCCGGAAACGGCGGGGGCGGCGCGTCATTCCGCGCTTCTTCCGTTTCTTCCGGGTACCCGTGGATTTCGATCACGGGCACGGATTCCGAAGCATACCGCAGTTTCACATCCGCGTTTTCAGGCGCGGGGAAGCGCGCGCTGTTCAGCCAGGGCATGAACGCGTTGCGTACCTTCGTTTCCAGAATGTGTGTGTAATATACGTCCCGCTCGTTGAGCAGTTCCATCCGCTCCGCCCGAATCGCCGCGGCCTGGGGCGGCAGGCCGCACAGGCGCATGATGCCGCCGGAGGAATCGATGTGCAATTCATGCAGAAGGCACGCCGGGGCCATGAGCCGGATGGCGAACAGGTCGGCGGTGTACGTCTCCAATTCCTGGGTATCCTCCATCACGTCGCCGGTATTTTCTCGCGCGGCAAAGCACCGAACGCCGGGGGCAAGCGTCTGCGTGCTATGGGTGAGCAGCAAATGGCCCAGCTCATGGGCGACGGCGAAACGCCGGTGGCTTTCGTCCAGGGCTTTCGGGCGGATAAAGATGTGCCAGCTTCGCCGTATTCGCAGCGACACGCAAGGCCCCTCCGCCGCGCGGTTCACCAGATTATGCAGCAGCGCCTGTTCTTTTCCCGGAAACGGATGGATTTCCACGCCCAGCTTTTTTGCCAGCGCGTCCACGTCCACGGGCAGCTTCTTTTCCGGCAGATCCAATAACGCCTGCCACGCCGCGTCGCGGGCGTTCTGATAGTCTTGGTAGGTGCTCATGGAGCCAGACCTCCTTTTCTGCAGGAAAAGACAAGAATTTTGATGGCTGAGAATACAGAGTACAGAGTTCAGAGTACAGACAAAATAGACAGTAAATTGCGGAAGCCGATTTGGTCAGCTATATCAATCTGTACTCTGTACTCTGTTCTCTCTCTTGATACCTGAAAGCGCTTCTTTTCCTCCCCAGTATAGGCTTCGTTCTGTTTCGTGTCAAGGTTTTTCGTTGCAAACAAAGCCTTTGTGCGCTATAATACGCATGGAAAAAACGAAACGGGAGGATGTACTTATGCCCTGCACCACGGTATTGGTTGGCAGGAATGCCAGCAACGACCATTCGACCATGATCGCCCGGACGGACGACGGGCATTTTGACGTGAAAAAGCTGATCGTGATCGACCCCAAAAAGCAGCCCCGGAAATACAAGACCGTGATTTCCCATCTGGAAATCGAATTGCCCGACAATCCCATGCGCTACACCTGCTGCCCCAGCGTGGACAAAAAGGACGGCATATGGCCCGCCACGGGCATTAACACGTCGAACGTTGGCATGACCGCCACGGAAACCATCACCTCCAATCCCCGCGTGCTGGCCGCCGATCCACTGGTCGCATATAAAAAGGCTAAAAACCGCAATGAAAAAGATGTGTCCGGCGGCATCGGGGAAGAGGATATGGTGCTGCTGGTGCTGCCCTACATCCGCTCCGCGCGGGAGGGCGTGCTGCGCCTGGCTTCGCTCCTGGAAAAGTACGGCACTTATGAATCTAACGGCATCGCGTTCAATGACGAACACGAAATCTGGTGGCTGGAAACCATCGGCGGGCACCACTGGATGGCGAAGCGGGTGCCGGACGATCAGGTGGTCATCGCGCCAAACAGGTTTGCCATGGATTCCTTCGACCTGGACGACGCCTTCGGCGAACAGAAGGCGCATCTCTGCTCCAAAGACCTGCGCGAGTTCATCGCTGAAAACGACCTGGACCTGAACCAGAACGGCACATTCAATCCCCGGGATATTTTCGGTTCCCATACCGATATGGATCACATCTACAACACGCCCCGCTCCTGGTTCATGGGCCGGTATCTGACGCCCCATACTCACCGCTGGGACGGCCCGGACGCGGAATTCACGCCCGAAAGCGACGACATCCCCTGGGCGCTGGTGCCCGAGCGGAAGCTGGCGGCGGAGGATGTAAAATACCTGCTGTCCTCCCATTTCCAGGGCACGCCCTACAACCCCTACACCAATCAGGACACCGGTAAGCGTGGCATGTACCGCTCCATCGGTATCAACCGCACGGGCGTGACTGCCATCTGCCAGATTCGCCCGAACGCCCCCGAGGCTATCAAGGGCGTGGAGTGGGTCTGCTTTGGCTCCACCACCTTCTCCGCCATGCTGCCGGTGTATACGAACGTGGAGAAAATGCCGAAGTATTTAAGCGACGTGGCGCTGAAAACCTCCACTGAAAACTTCTACTGGGGCAGCCGCCTCATCGACGCGATCGCCGACCACAGTTATGTCGCGTGCATCCAGCTGATCGACCGCTATCAGGAAGCCGTGGCGGTCAAGGGCCGTCAGCTTATCCGGGAGTACGACAAGAAAATGGCCGAGACCGGCGACTTCTCTCTTTGTGCCGAGGCCAACGAAAAGCTCTGCGAAATGGCGAAGGAGCAAACCGCCGACACCCTCACCAAGGTGCTCCACGAAGCCAGCGTCAGCATGAAAAACGGCCATAATCTGGCGGACCACTGATATAAGGAAATCTTTAGTCTTGTTATACGGAGGAACGCCGCAGTGTCAAAGCAGACAGAGAAGGAACCGGACAAAGGAACCGACAAGGCTTGCCAATGAGTTGACTGATTCTGCTGACACGGACGATTGTTTTTGACATTACAAGGAGGAATGATCATGTCCCGTCCTGACAACCGGAAGCCCGATGAACTGCGTCCCTGTGAAATCATTCCTGACTTTGTCGGAACGGCGGACGGCAGCTGCCTGATCCGCTGCGGCGGTACGCGGGTGATTTGCACCGCGTCGGTGGAGGAGAGCGTGCCGCCCTTCCTGAAAGGGAAAAACCTGGGGTGGCTGACGGCGGAATACGCCATGCTGCCCGCGTCCACGGGCAGACGCAAGGCCCGGGACGGCGTGAAGAAGGACGGGCGCGGGGTGGAAATCAGCCGCCTGATCGGACGCGCTCTGCGCCAGGCGGTGGACAGGCGGTTCCTCGGCGAGCGCACGATCACCATTGACTGCGACGTGCTGGAAGCGGACGGCGGTACCCGCACGGCCTCCATCACCGGCGGCTTCGTGGCGCTGTGCTGCGCGGTGGATAAGCTGATTCAATCCGGCAAGCTCAAGGAAAGCCCCGTCGCGCACCAGATCGCGGCGGTGAGCGCGGGCATCGTGGACGACGTGCCCTGCCTCGACCTGTGCTACCTGGAGGACAGCGCCGCCCAGACGGACATGAATTTTGTGATGGACGAGACGGGCGCGTTCATCGAGCTGCAGGGCACCGGCGAGGGCCGGGCGTTCAGCCGTGCGGAACTGAATGAGATCCTGGCCCTGGGCGAAAAGGGCATTTCAGAACTGCATGAAATACAAAAAAAGGCCCTCGGGAAGAGGGCAGAGGTCATTTCTCCCAGGCGCACGCTGGTGATCGCCAGCAATAACGCCCACAAGATCCAGGAAATCTCCGACATGCTGGAGGACCGCTTCCGGGTCATTTCCATGGCCGAGGCGGGCTTCACCGGCGACATCGATGAGAACGGCGAGACCTTTGAGGAGAACGCTATTATAAAAGCCCGCGCCGTAGCGAAGGCGACGGGCTACTGCGCTTTGGGCGACGACAGCGGGCTGTCCGTGGACGCCCTTGACGGGGCCCCCGGCGTGCATTCTGCGCGGTACTGCGGCCATCATGGCGACGACAAGGCCAACAACGACCTGCTGATTGCCAACATGGCCGACGTGCCCGCCGAGGACAGGACGGCGGAATTCGTCTGCGCCATGGCGCTGAGCCTGCCCAACGGCGAGGTCAGGACCGTGCGCGGCGCGTGCCCCGGCGTGATCACCTTTGCCCCCCGGGGTACCGGCGGTTTCGGCTACGACCCCTATTTTGAGTACCTCAGCGGCGAAACCTTCGCCGAAATGGCGCAGGAGGAAAAGAACCACATCAGCCACCGCGCCAACGCCATGCGGCTGATGATTCCGTATCTGGAGGAACTGTAAAAGGCAGGAAGGGGACAGCTGCCCCCTGCTGCCGAATCGGTCAGAACAGCCGCACAATGATTTCGGCGCAGCGTTCCAGGCCCAGAACACCGCTGTCGAGGGCTACGTGATAGTTTTCCATCGCGCCCCACTTGCGGTCGCTGTACAATTGGTAATACGACTTGCGCTTTTTGTCCTTATCCCTGAGGCGCTGAATGGGGTCCTCCGCTGTTTCGCCGTACTGATGCACGATGCGCTCCGCCCGCTTTTCCAGGGAAGCGTGAATGAACACCTTCAGCACGTTGTCGTATTCCTCCAGAATGCTGTCGGCGCAGCGGCCAATGATGATGCAGGGGCCTTTGTCCGCCAGCTCACGGATCACGCGGGTCTGCGCGGCGTGGAGATCGTCCTGCAGGGAATGGCCGTAATAGTCCCTGCCCGCCAGCACGGACAGCCAGCCGCCCTGCACGTCCTCCACGTTGGACTCCACAAAGGATTTCAGCAGCCCGGTTTCCTCCGTGATTTTTTCAATGATTTCCTGATCATAGCAAGGAATGCCCAGCTTTTCCGCCGCCATCCGGCCGATGGTGCGTCCGCCGCTGCCAAACTCGCGGCTGATGGTGATGATCCTGTTACCCATATCCGTTCCCCTTTCAGATGAAGAAACGCGGATGCGCGGATCGTATATCCTCTGCCCCCGCGCGATGAATATGCGCACATCTGTTTATGCATTCAGTATACCCGGCCCAGGTGGTTTTGTCAAGGAAAACCAAGTCTCTCTTTCCTCTCCGGCCGGGATGACAGCTGCTGATTGGCTGTGCTGACTTGTTCATCCAGTTTGAGAGAAGTATCAGTTACCATTCAGGTATCGAAGTCAGTCACAGAAGGTTACGATGGGACTGCGGAGGCCCCAGCGTTCCTTTTGTTGGATTATTTATATCTGAATGGTATCAAGTATCATGCTATCGCTATCAGATTTTACAAAATAGGGCTGTACAAAACGGGGGAGTATCCTGTATAATATATTTAGCGCACAGGATTTGTCACTGCGCCGGCGTCCCTCAGGAATACAATATACAGAAAAGAGGAAAATGCGATGAAGAAATTGATGACCTTATTGCTTGTGATGGTGCTCCTTCTCAGCTATACGCCTGCATTGGCGGTAGATTGGAAATATGAATCCAGACTTCTTGGCACGAGCATTTACCTGCCGGATTATTTGGAAGTTTTCGCTGAATTTAAAGGAAAAGAAAAGGACACCGTGTATATTTATTTTTCTTTCCCCGAGACGAATGCGCAGATTGTCGCCACCCTGTCCTATGTGCCGGAATACGAAGGCAAGCAGACCAAAGACGTGCCTAAAAAAGATATTGAAAGATGGAAGAAAATTTTTACCGAAAGTTATCCCAAGCGCTGCAAGAGCACGCTGATCAAGCCGACCTATTCCAGCAAGCAGCGCATCTATCGCTTTTATGGCCTGAGCAATGACGGCTACTGGATGCTGAATTACACCGGCGTGAAGGATGGCCTGTATGTGGCTGTCTGCTGTGAAACGGGTAAGTTCGGCTATAAAAGAAGTGAGATGTACGCGATCTTTGAAGTGTTCAACGATTGTTTCCAGCTGTTTGCCAAGAGCCGGGGCGTGGACTTTGTAAGGTTCTCTCCCGATGATTTTGAAGTGCAGATCTTTAACCTGCTCTATGACGATTCTTCCAGCAGTCCATTCCGTTCCTACTGATCTCTTTTTCGTCAGGCGGGGCTGCGCGTAGTCTGCGCGGTCCCGCCTGTGCATTTAGGCGCTTATAAGCAAAAGAATTGCAAATAAGCCCGAAATCTTTATGACTTTCTCGGAAGGGGGTCTGGGGGAAACCGCTCTTTGGGGCCGAAGCGCCCGGAAAACCTGCCCTTGGGCCGGTTTTCAGCGTAGGCCGGGCCGGAAGGCCCCGGAGAGGAAAAAGAGTGGTTTCCCCCGGAAAACTCCTCCGGTTTATCCAGGTTAGGTTATCGGGATATAACCAAATGAAATTAAGGAGGAAAAAACAGGATGAAGAAAATATTTGCTTTGGTTCTTGCTCTTGCCCTTGTACTGGGCTGCTGTGCCGCTCTGGCCGAGGAACCTGCGAAAACGCAACTGGGTACAGTCGATATGACCGGCGCGTTCAAGCTGCAGTGCAATCTTCCGGAAGGATATGAGATCAGCATTGAAGAACAAGACAACGAAGGCCTGACAGCGAAGATCTCTTCCGGCATTCCGGGAAAGCCCACGCTGTTTCTGGTCATTGAATTTGACGAATTGTATTATGATGTGAAGCGGATGAACGATCTGACCGAGCAGCAGCTTCAGGAAATCATCGACACTTTCCCCGAGGATGATCATCTGGATGTAAGTTATACCGAAACCGCATACGGCACCAAAGTGATGATCGTGAAGGGAAGCGCCGATTATGAAGACTACGCAGCGTACATGGAAGGAGAAGCCCGCGTGGATTATGTCGCCTTCCTGTCCGTGTATCAAGGTTACATGATCGAAATCGACATCCTGGATGAAAACGAAACCGGCCTGCCGGACGACCTGATCAAGACCTGCATCGACTTTATGAGCGACCTGGATTTCATTCCGGAAAACAAATAAAAAAAGAACAAGCCATATCAGCGGAAGCCGGTATAGCTTGTTTTTAAATATCAGGAAAGGAACGCTATTCCATGCGTGTGATCGTACTCAGCGATTCCCACGGCTTCACAGGGCGGCTGTCCACGGTGCTGACCGTGGCGGAGCAGAGCGGGCCGATCGACGCCATCATCCATTTGGGGGACGGATATTACGACTTGCAGGATTTGGACGTGGACCTGCCGCCCGTTTATCAGGTGGCGGGCAACTGTGACCATTTCCGTTCAGACACCCTGGATTTTGTGACCCTTTCCAATGCCAGGCTCCTGCTGACCCACGGCCATTACCAGCATGTGCGGGACGGGGTGGACGATCTGTTTGATCTGGCGCGGCAGGAAAAATGCCACGCGGCCCTGTACGGCCACACCCACCATCAGAAAATGGAATGGCGCGGCGGTATCCTGATCCTGAATCCCGGCGCGGTGAATGACGGCAAATATGCCGTGCTGAACATCAACCGCCTGGGGGCCATTGACCCGGAACTCTGTCACTTATAGGCTTTGAGCGCTTCACCGCAGCAGGCGGCGGTCCACTTCTGTTTTTGGACGAACCCACCCGAACGGACGGAAGGGCGCAAACAGGCTGCCCAGGGTGTGCATCAGGTGGGCCGCGTCATGCTCGGATTGATATCCGTGCTCGGAGAAAACTTCCACGGGCTGGAGTTTCGGCTCGTTTTTCCTTAGCAGGCGCATCACCCGTTCCTCTGCGTGAGCCATGTCGGCGTTCAAAGCATAGAAATACAGGCTGTTTCCGTTCTCCAGGCCCGCCTGGGGGCGGATCACGGCGCGCAGTCCGCGTCTGGCCAGGGAAGGCTGCAGGGCGCGTTCCGTTTTCGCGGCCTTTTCATCCGCCACCACCTTGATATATACGATATCCTCCAGGGCAAAATGATCGTCATCCAGGTACTGGCGGTAAGGGGAGCGTTTCAGATAGCGGTAAACCACGGCCTCGGACGCGCTCATCTGACCGCGGTGGTAAATGCAGTTGCGGTTTTTGTGCACGGTATAGATGAAATAAGGAATGTCCAGCGCGTCCAGCCGCTTCATCAGCCAGCGGGAAGAATCGGGCGCAATGTTCACGGTGGAAAGGTAGCTGTTTTCTATGGCGTCGTAAATGCCCGCGCCGTCCATCACGATCATTGGCACGTTCAGGTTGACCGCGCCGATCTGGCTCATGAAAAAGGCCGGCGCGTGTTCGGACATGAGGCAGATTTTCGCGCCGTCGCTGAACAGGTAATTCAGGCGGAACAGCACGGATGAGGGGATTTGGGACAGCTGGTCAGGGGCCAGGTCTTTTGTCCGCACGAAAAAGACCCTGTCCTCCTGCTTCATCCGGGGCAGACGGAAAAGGTTCACGCCAATGGCGATGCCCGTGCCCACCATCACGTCCAGCACCCGGTGAAATGCCTGGTCGAGGGGATGCTCGATATCCGGGTAGGCGATCACCACACAGATGAACACGATGGCCGCCAGGCTGGAGGTGTCCGGCTTTCGGATGACCACCGCGCTGTACAGCGTAACCAGGATTCCCAGGCCCATCAGCGGGTAGAGCGTGACCGGATTCTGATCCAACGACGGAAACAGCGGCACCACCAGCAGAAACACAAAGCCCCAGAACGCGCCGATCAGCGTGCCGGACAGGCGGTTCAAAGCGTAATCCTTGGTATCCTGCACGTAGGGCTGCATACAGATGATGGCGGTGATGGCCGCCTCAGCGGGCATGGTCTCCCCGCGGTATCCGCGCAGGCGGTAAAACACCAGGCACAAAAACACTGCCACGCTCGTTTTGATAATGCGCTGGCCGAGGGGAGGGAAGTATAATTGCTGTTTAATTGTATTGGTTATTCGATGCGGCATGTACGCTCCTTTTACTTACTAAGCTCCACAGCGATCTTAGAGGCCAGCCGCACATTATTCAGCACCAGCTGAATATTGGAGGCCAGGGAATCGCCGCCGGTGAGCTCGCAGACGCGGGCCAGCAGGAAGGGCGTGATGGCCTTGCCTTTGACGTGCTGCTCGTTCGCTTCGCGGAGAGCCTGGTCGATGGCGGCGTTGATGATGTCGGCGGGCATGGCGTATTCCTCGGGGATGGGATTGGTGATCAGCATCCCGCCGGGATACTCCATCTCCCGCTGGGCGCGGATGAAGGACGCGATTTCCGCCGGGGAATCGGCCCGATAATCCACAGAAAAGCCGGAATGCGGCGTATAGAAGGCGGGCAGTTCTTTGGTCCGGTAACCCAGCACGGGCACGCCTTTGGTTTCCAGGTATTCCAGGGTCAGGCCCAGGTCAAGGATGGACTTCGCCCCGGCGCAGACCACCGCCACGGGGGTGTGGGCCAGTTCTTCCAGGTCGGCGGAAATATCCATCGTGGTTTCCGCGCCGCGGTGGACGCCGCCGATGCCGCCGGTGGCGAAAATTTTGATGCCCGCCAGGGCGGCGATGATCATGGTGGCGGCCACGGTGGTGGCGCCGTCGGCTTTCTTCGCAACCAGGATGGGCAGGTCGCGGCGGGACGCCTTGGTCACTTTGGTGCCTTCCCGGCCCAGATAGTCGATTTCTTCCTCGGTCAGGCCCGCGCACAGCTTGCCGCCGATCACAGCGATGGTGGCGGGTTCCGCGCCGCATTCCCGCGCCGCCACTTCGCAGCGCAGCGCTGTTTCCACATTCTGGGAATAGGGCATGCCGTGGGAAATGATGGTGCTTTCCAGGGCAATCACCGGTCGGCCTTCCTTCAAAGCCGCTTCCACCTTGGGGGATAATTTGATGTGCTGGTTCAGGTTCATATTGTTTCTTCCTTTCCAATCAACAAATGATATGGGTTGAACAGATGAAAAGCTCCTGGGCAGCGTCAGCTACTCAGGAGCTTGCTTTGGCGGTACTCACTGCTCGCCAACGAGGGCAACTTCTGTACGCAAGCTTATTGTACAGCAAGGGAGGCTGTGTGTCAAGCGCGGCCAGAAGCGATGTGAAAAAAATCGAACCGATCCGGTTACCAAAAAGATATCTGGAGGGAACCATTCTTTGGCGGCCAAAGAATGGTTTCCCCCAGGAGTATCTGAATCGTAACCCGATCCGAAAAAACGGGAACTTTTTCTTTGCTGTTCCGTCCAATCAGATGAACAGGAAAAGGAGGAAACGATATGCGAAAACTGATGCTGACAGTAGCGGTCATGGTCATGATTGCCGGGTTCACTGTTCCCGCTCAGGCGGAGCGGCCGCGGATCATTCTGTACACAGCTTACCGGCAGATGGGCTGGGGAGACGCGATGCAGATCGGGTGCATCGACGAAGACGGCGGTCTGTGGGCGGCAAACGGCCACGACTCCGAGCTGAAATGGCCTTACGGCTGGGAAAAGCAGATTGAGTATCTGCAAACAAGCGACAGCCTGACGGAAATGGGGAAGCTCAGTCATGACGACCTGTTTGCCGTGAAAAGCCTGATCGCTTGCGTTCCTGCCGCGGAAGGCAAGCCCGTCGGCTGGATGTGCGATGCAGGAACTGAGAGCAGCTACGCCGTGCGCTATGATCGGAATGGCAATGCCGAAGCTGTCCTGCTGGGCATGACGGGCGACGATTTCCTGGAAAATACCGACCCCGGCGCGCAGTCGCTGTACATGAAGCTGCGCATGCTGTTCCCTTTCGTCTGGTGCTACGCCGGTGAAATCAATGAAAGCTGGGGCTTCCGGCCCGTGCGTGCAGCGGAATTTTGCCGTATGGAAAGCATTGATTGGGACAATGTAACGGTATCCGCCTGCCATATTGACTGCGAAGCCGGCCCCATCGAATTGGCAGTGTCCGAGGAAGAGACGCAGCAGATGATTGATTTTATAAAAAACGCCGTGGTGACGGGCAAGGAAAACGCGATGAGCGTCACCGGCGGAACCACGGTGTTCTATTTTACTGACAGCAACGGAAACAGCCTGGGCGCTGTCGAGTTTTATGACGGCCTCCTGGTCATGAACGACGGGATGTACCGCGTTGAAAATCCAGCTGTTAAAGAACATTAAAATAGTGCGGAGTTAGGAGTTTTATATAGTCTTTCAACGCAAGCATAGCTTACTGGCAATGAAAGCACTATACAACTCCTAACTCCTCACTCCTAACTATTGCTCGCCCAATTGAATCGTGAATTCAGATGCGGGATGAGAAATCGTTCCAGACAAGGAACGAAACCGCAGGAATACTGGAGGTATTTCAAGGTTGAGTGACGCAGGATGGACCGATTTATCGCCCGCAGATAAT
>JAFWQM010000095.1 GCA_017509065.1 Clostridia bacterium | reverse complement strand
GGAAAGCGTTTTCCCAGCTGCCCAGCAGATTCATTTCCTTTACGGCTGCTTCGATGGCCGCGGCGTCCACTTTCAGATTCCGGCGTTTCAGCTCATCCGTTACATAATTGCACTTCGCCTCGCCGCTGCCCGCGCCGAACAACTGCTCCGCGGCGTATACCAGCACCCGAACGGTGGCGAGCAGGTATTCCTGCTGCTGCCGGGTCGTCTTTGCTTTCAGCCAGGGGATCACGCGCAGGGTGATCAGGCTGGCCAGCAGCATGAGCTATGCCTGAACAAAGGGCGTTAAATCAATCGTCTGCATCCTTCATCCTCCTCCATACCGTTATGGGAGGGAACGGGAAGCGTATCCCCGTCCCCTCCGGTTCGTCAGTTCCAGTTCACGTCGCCGGTGGCCGTGGTGACGATGTCTCCGTTGGCGTCCAGCGGTTCATAGGTCAGGTCGTACATCTTCTGGTCAGCGCGCTTGGGATCAATGGCGCTGAAGGTGACGGAGTTAGTGCCTGCCGTTTTATAATTTGAATCAAATCCCGGCAGGGCGGTCACGCGCACCCGGGGAATGAACAGGTGCAGATACCCCTTGACGGCAGACTCGGTGCAGTCCGTGCCGCTGGAGTATACGGGCCAATGGGCGAAGAGCGCACCCTTGGCGGTGGTGGAATTGGTCTTCACCGTCGCCACGGAAGCGCCGTTCACCCGGCGGCGGTAGGCCACGCGCAGGGTATCGCCCACGTTCACGTCTCCCTCCGTGAAGGTGATTTCCGTCTTGGGAGCGCCTTCTCCGGTGGTGGTGATAACGACGCTGAACTTGCCAGCGGCAGCCTCGGCCGCTTCGGTAAAGCCGTTGATCTTCACGGAACCGGTCTTGACCTCGTAAGGCAGGGTGATCTTGCGGCCGGTTTCCACGTCGTACAGCCTGCTTTCCAGGGTGGAAACGTCGCCTTGCTTCATTTTTACCGCGTTGGCCATGGCAAACATGTCCAAAGTAAACTGGGAAGAAGCAAAGGTGAATTCCAGGCCCTTGTCCGTTTCGATGAAGGCCAGCGGATAATTCCCCTGGCCGCCGGTCACGGACTATGTGTTGTTTGTGGCGTTCATGTTAGCGGTGTTCACTTCATAGTAGGAAAACACCTGCCCGTCGCAGCGTTCAAAGTCCAGGTTCGGGTTATCGGCGATGTACCCGCCGATCTGATCAATATACTGCATGGTTGAGCATCCCTCCGTTTCTGTTGATTTACCAGGTGGTCTTATAGGAAAGCACCAGATGATACCGCCGGTAGCCAATGGTTTTGGCTCCCAGGTGGTACTCATCCTCATAGGCAAAGCGCAGCCCGCAGACGTGCTCCTTCCACAGCAGCTATTCCTTCAGCCGCTGGGCAATCATCTTGTCCCGCCGTTTCAGGCGGTCCGCGTCCGCGTTGTACAGCGCGTTGCTTTTCACATAGATATCAAATGCCAGATATTTTTTCGTGACATGGGGCGAGCCGAGCTTCACGCCCTCCGTTTCGTAATAGATGACGCGCACCGTTTCATCCACCACAGGCGCGTCCGGCATGGCGTCCTCGATGAAGTATCTGTCAATGAAGTCCCGGATGCTGTCCCGGTGCTGTTCCGGGACGCACATGAGGTTTTTCTATTCTGCGTCGGGAAACAGCACGTCCCGGATCACGTTATTCCAGTTATCCTGCCAGGTCCTTGTTTTCTTCATCGCCTGCTCACCGTCACATTTCCATAATAGGCGCTGTCCGGCATTGTGGAGAAAACCAGTTCCGTGATTTCTCCGTATTCGGTTTCCATCAGCCGCACGCTGTTCTCTACAAAGTGATTGCCCTGCTGGTTGAAGGCGTCGGGCAGATCGTATTCGGTTTTGGCCCTGGACGGATGCCTGCCGGACACGTCGCCGTCCCATACCTGCCTGCCCTCCGGACCCGCGTGAATGGGCGCACCGCACGCGGCGCTGCCGGAGCCGTCCTCCACGATCATGGCGCGTACCTTATCCTGCAGGCTGTCGGGCGAATAACCAAATTCCATGGAAACGCCGCTATCCGTTACGGACGTGGACACGTGCTCCAGATTATCGCCGATCTCCTTCCGCCAGTCCGGTTTGCCCGGCGCGCCGCCATGGGTGGTGCGCTGTACCTCCCGCTTCATGTGCTGGAGCAGCCTGCGTCCTTCCAGCTCCACAGCGTTCATAGACTCCCTTTGCAGGATCGCCAGAAGCGCCCCTTCATTCAGGGCAAGCTGATTGCAGGGATTTTTCACGGTTCATCCTCCCCAGCGATCTTCCGCGCCATCAGGTTCAGGATACCGTGCTCCTGGGATACGTCCTATTCCGTGCCCATAATGTCCACGATCCTGTACCGGGAGTGGAGCAGCCGGAATTCGTCGCTGACGCGGAGCCGCTTTGTTCTTTCGTTCCACTGCACCTGCACCGTCAGCAGATGATCCGCGCTGATGCCGGGTATGTTGTAGCCCGGCGCGTAATCCGGTCTGCCCGCGTATTCCGAAAAAACGCAGGGAATGGATGGGGCGATCTCATCGTCATAGGCTTCCCGCACCAGCATTCCCCGGCTATCCAACTCCTCCGGGATCATTCGGGTAAAAGTGAGCATGGCGTTGCACACGATGGCCTGGGTGGTCTGGTTGTTGGGCATATCCTGCACCTGCCAGTTGAGCATGAAGATGCGGCCGTCTTCCCGGATCACGATGTCGCCCTTGCGGATGCGCACATCATAGCTGGTTTTGAAATTGGAGTTGGCGTCCGAGTTGCCGATCTTGGATTTCCAGTTGATGGAGAAGTACAAAGCCCGCAGATAGATGGGCTCATAGCCCTCCGCGTCCTTGGCGTACCAGTCCCGGATCAGCTCAAAGGTATAGTTGGCGTGGGCCACGTCCGTATTGAGCCAGTCCTTAAAGTCCTGCTCCTATGTGGGCGGTATACAGAACTTCATGTCGAAATCCTCACAGCAGGGTGAACCGCACCATCTTATAGTACAGGATGCGCTGCCGGTTCAGCAGCTCCGCGATGGTCTGGCTCAGGTTGGCGTAGGGCTTATCCGCGTTGGTAATGGTCATGGCGTCGGTGGAATAGCCCACGATGCGGTTCACGTCGCTCTGCACCTGCCGGTAGAAACCGATCTCCGCCGTGGTCAGCACATATTCATACTCATCTGCGTTCAGGTCGATTTCTTCGGTCAGGCTGTACTGAAAGGCGCGGCCGGTCATGACGTAGAGATGCCGCACCGCCTGCCGGGCGATATCCCGGTAATCCTCATCCACCATTTCCAGAGGCGTCTGCTGCCATTGGGTGCGCCGCTTCTATTCGGCGGCCAGCCGCTCTATATCCGTCATGACCCTTCACCTCACTCTGTTTTCAGGAATTCACGCTCCGGCAGCCGATCCTGCAGCAATTGCAGCTTGCTGGCGGGCAGATCCATTTCAGCCGCCACGTCGCAGATGGCGTCCAGCAGATAGCCTTCCTGGATGCCGTCAAGCCACGTCTTCATTTGGGCGGGACGCAGGCTGAGCTTTTTCCGAATTTCATCTGCGTTCAGCACGGGCGTTTCCATGTCCTCAATAAAGCCCTACTGTACCGCCAGGTCTCTGTTTTCCAGGCGCAGCTGCTTTTCACCCGCAAACAGCGCGGGAGCGATGCTGGCGCAGTATTCGATCTCGTCCTGGGTCAGGGGGGTGAAGGTTCCGGGATAGATCACCCGTTCCATACCGCTTTGCAGGATCAGGCCGATAGCGTACTTACGGTCATTGTATACTCTGATTTTTTCCATGCTTCATCCTTTCCGGGGGACGGCGCGGGGCCGTCCCCCTGTTTCATCAGGTGGTGCTGTCCTTGTACACGCTCATGGTGGGCGTTTTGCCGATCACGATGCCCGCGCCGAACCACTGATCCAGACGCACCTCATAGGCCAGGTCGTCGATGTTGGTGGCTTCGGTGGACTGCACGTCGCCCTCGAACAGCACCTTCAGGGGCCGCATGTCCGCGGACGCGGCGGCAGGCAGGATGTACAGGCGCTTTTCGTCGATCACAGGGGTCACGTTGTCTTCCTGATAGGGGTTGATCAGGTTGATGACCTTGGCCCCGTAATAGGTACCGATGAGCCCGGTGCGGTTGACCTCCTCGATGATGGAAGGCGCGAACTGCTGGGTGGCCGTGGCGGCGGTAAAGCCGGTCTGCTCCGCCAGCTTGCTGACGATGTAGATATCGCCCAGCAGCGCCACGGCGCCGGTGCGCATCCAATGCTGGAGCATGGGATTCAGTACAGATTTGACGATGCCCGCGCCGGTGCCGTAGAAAGGCGTGGACCAGTTATCGGAAGCGCCGTGCAGCACGCTCTGGATGTAGGCGATCTCCTTGGCGGACATTTCATAGGCGGCGTCCCGGATCAGGTCGGCCATCTGCACCCTGCCGGTGCGCAGCTCATACAGGTTGATCACAGGCCGGGCGGATACAGCGATGGTATCCAGGGTGACCTGCTTGTGGGCGATCTTGCTGCGGGCGGGGGTAGCTCCCTTGGCCTGCAGGAACGCCTTGATGCCGTCAATCTTCACACGGAAGGCAGCCTTTTCGCCGTAGTTTACGTGTTTGGTGTCCGCCACATGGTTCAGCCAGTCGGTGGTGGGCTTCACCATTTCATTGACCGTAAAGCCTACCAGCTGGCCGATCAGGTACTTGTTGTGGGGCGTGGGATCGGCGGCCTAT
>JAFWQM010000094.1 GCA_017509065.1 Clostridia bacterium | reverse complement strand
GCCGCCTCAAACCTGCTGATCTCGCCTTCATAGATCCTTTTTCCTATGTCCAGCCTTTGATCTTTCGTGTACTTCATTGTGGTTCCCCCTGTCCACGGTTTGACTTATGTGTCCATTTCTCGAACACTACTGTCCACTTTCCTAGTATCCATTCCAGAATACTATTTCTCGTGTCCAGTTTCTACCCCCTCCGTGTCCAGTTTTAGTTTACCACTCCAGTTCTCAAATACGGTTGGCTTTTCGACCAATCTGTTGGGGGGTGCATTTAGGGGGTGCATAGGGGGTGCATAGGGGTGCTCACAGTGAGCAAGAAAACAACAGGGCATTCATCCTATCTGCCCTCCCCATAAACGCTTCAATCTCGGTCACATACTTCTCCGTCTCGGCGGCCATATAACCACAGTGAGCATAGCCTGGTCGAAGCGTCAATTCTGCTTTCGGCATGTACATCGGGATCGTTTTCTTGGAATACATCCAGTCGCAGTCCTTCTCGCCGAAGTCCAGATGCAGCTTCTTCTGCTCCTCTTCGGTCAGCTTCCGCAGGTCGTAATGACAGCAAGCGTGGCAGATGGCGTCGATATCAGCTTCCGTTATCCGTTCAAAATTCTTCGTCATCATCTTTGCAAAGTCATATCCGTACATCTTCACGAGGGACGGGGATGCCTCGATATGCGTTTTTTCCAGCTTCTTCTTGCGGCTTCGGAACAGCCTCTTCGTAAACCACTCCGCAAAGCGAGCATTCTGGCACAGCGCCACACCATCAAACCAGGCATGGCGAACAGAAAAGTTCGAGTCGAAGAACAGACGATAAGCAACAGCCACACCAAGGGACGCCCCGTAAACGAGTTTGATATCGGTACAGCCGATTTCCAGAAGGAAGCCTTTCAGGTAAGCATACTCATTATCCGCTGACTGATAGGCTCCGGCCTTTCCATGTCCGCCTTGATCCGGTGCGACGATGTGATAGGAGCCTGTCAAATGTGGCTTCATCAGCTGATATAAGTCAGACCCAGACACCATCATTGGTGCCAGGCGAATGATAGTCGGATTGTCCCTGCTGCCGTATTCGTTGATAAACATATAGCCCAAGTACACTTCATTCCGCACAATTGCTTGCTTGGCTTCTCAGAAACAAAAAAGCAGCCAATTGGAAAAAGCCGTGATGATCTTCTGTAAGTCCAACGGGATCATCTACTCAAAGCTCACCGACGAAGAAAGAATCTGGCTGACGAAGATCATCAAGAAATCCAAAACAGCAAAAGGCCCCCGTTCACAGCGGGGCCGAAAATGAATATTTGTCAATAACCATTCAAGCCTCTCATGCTGTGGATTGGTAAAGTTCACCTCGTATCAATTGATTCACCCGCCGTATGAGCAGGCGCTGCCTGATCATACCGCACAGCGATGTTAAGACTATGCCCCAGGAGAAGAATACGCCTGCCGTCAGCAATGCGCACTTTCCCGTTTCTTTTTCCGGTATAATATCCACAAGCATCCGATCCCGCTGAACAGGGGTGAGACGGATCGTCACGCTCCGTCCCAGCCCTGCCCAGCGGGCGATTTCCTCATGTCTGCTTTTTCCCTGCACGATATAAGCGCCGTTTTCCGTTCGCATTACAATACAGCGCATGCCTTCCTCACAGGCGAGATAATCCTCGAGGCCGTGGGCCAGGGAACGAACGGTGCTTCCGGGACAAAGGCGCAGGATAAACTGCTTATTCTTCATGCTGTTCACCTTTGCCGTTCATGGTCAGGAAACCATGTTCTGCTCCACACCGCAGGCCGTGCTGAGAATGGCGGCGTCAATGCAATCGCTGACCTGGCTGACCAGATCGCCTGTCATTTGGGTATCTGCCAACATGCCATGGCAAATGCTGCGGTCGATTTTTTGAGCATTTTTTTCGGAAAGAATCGATCTCTCCCGGATCACGCCGCGCAGGAAGACCGGGATTTTCATGTCCATCATATAATTCGTGGCGGCTTCTTTGCCCAGCACAGCCACCACCAGGGACAGCACCACTCCCGCAATCATGCCCGCCAGACCAATGGAGAGCAGCGCTATTCCGCTGCCGCCGCAGAGCGTGGCCATCACCACCATCAGCACGATGGACACAACGGCGTGGATCACATGGATAAAATTGATGGTGATCGGTGCGCTTTTGCCGCTGCCGCCGTGGATACGCAGCTGGCCGCAGTCCATTTTGAAATCCACGTGATACTTCCGGCTGATTTCACAAAGATCCATTTCCACAGCGCTGATGATTTTTTCACTCCAGGGCTCCGCCTGCGCCTCGATCGCGTTCTGCATATCGGAGGACTGCATAAACATCTCGATTCTGCGCCGCGCGTCTTCCTGAAAATCACTCAGCGTGTCCAGCTTGCCATTGCGCCAGGCGAAAAACGCAGGCTTCACGCAGCTGTGCAGGATGGATTCGGTCAGCGGCCTGCTGATACTGCGCACCAGTTCGGGCACCGCGTATTCGATTTTTTCCTCGATTTCGCTGCTGTGCACATAGGCTTCGATTTCCCGCAGGCATTGCGTCATGTTCTCATCCACGCTGCCCACGAACACCAAGCCGCGGGAAATATCGTATTCCGGACTGTCGCTGACGATGACCCGGGAGGACGCGAACTGGACGCGGCACAGATCCTGGAAAAATTGCATCCGGGAGGGGCCGCCGGTGAGGATCACCAAATCGGGCTCCTTGCGCTGCCTGGTCTGCTCGTAAACGGACACCAGACTGTCCCGCAGCCGACTTTCAAAGGACTGTCCGCTGAGCAGCGGATGGGGCTGGGAAATGAGGTAGTTTTCCACGATCTCAGGGGAAAGGGTCAGCCTGACTTTGTAAATTTTTCCGTTGCCAAACAGCTTCACGGTCTTTTCCAGCACCCGGTTTTCTTCCAGGAACAGATCCTCATGCTTGAAGTAATCCTCCTTCATATCCCGCACGGCCAGCATGAGCTTGCTTTTTTTTGCGTTGTTCGCCGCGATCAGCGCCTGGACTTCCTGTGCCAGCGCCGGGGTTTCCTGTGCCTGCATGTCCAGGGAATGCAGCACGATCATTTCATCCATCATGCCGCCGCCAAGCTGCACGTTGCCCATCGTGGCCACGTCGTATTCGTTGCCGTCCTGCACGTAGGCAAAATCCAGGGTGGAGGAGCCGATGTCGATGATGAGCACCGTCTGATTGTCCATACCGGGGTCGATTCCGTTTTCGGCGCTGTGCAGGGCGTTTTCAAAGGCAGCCCGGGATTCGGACACGATCTTCACGTTTTTCATCCCGGCATCCAGCATCAGCTGGCGATACCGTTCCCGATCCTCCGCTTGCCAACCCGCGGGGCAACCGACGATAAAGCAGGCGTTTTCTTCGTCGTCCACATACGCGCCTACCTCCGCGTTTTTGCGAAGCTCTGCCAGAACGCCTCGGACGAAATCCCGGATGACGCGGTCGGTTTCCGGGTCGTTCTTCAGGAAATCCCGCTTGAAGCAAACATGCACATCCTCGGCCTTTTCCTGGTTTTCCTTCACGGTATGGCCGACGACGGTGTTCCCCTCCAGCCTGGCCACGGCGCTCAGAAAGCTGCCGTGCCCGCTGACGGGAGCCACGTTCACGATCCCGGTGCTGCCGTCCTTCGTCCAATGGATGCAGCTTTCTCCGTCGCCCAAATCAAAGCCAAAGTACATCATGTTTCTTTCTCCTTTCGTTCCGCCGCGTTTTCCGCCCGGCCGCTGTCCTTCGCCCCCGAGGGGCGGGAGCCGTTTTCCCTTGGTACGGGTATAGCATACCATCTCCCCGTCCGCTGGAGGTCTACTGGCAGTAGACAAGCCAAAAAAGAAAAAGCGCCGCCGGAATGGCGGCGCCGCGCAGGAAAGATGGAGGATAAAACGATCAGCACACTGTTCAGTATCGTACAAACTTCACATCAGGACAGCCTTCAAAAGCACCCCGCTCAATGTCTGTCAAACCAATAGGAAGCTCCACTTTATTCAGTTTTTTACATTTGGCAAATGCCATCATTCTGATTTTTGTCACGCTTCGCGGAATTGTGATGCTGGTCAGACTTATGCAGCAATAAAAAGCAGTTCTGCCTATGATCTTCACGCCTTCCGCAAGCTTTACGTCTGATAATTTCCAGCAAGACTTAAACGCACTTTCGCCGATTTTCTCCACGCTGGATGGAATAACGACCGAAACAAGGGAAGACCTGTAAAATACCATTCTTCCAATCCGGGTTACGCTGTTCGGGATGACAACGCTTTCCAGCAGTCTGCATGTGCTGAATGCTTTCTTATTGATGGCCTGAACTCCGCTTTGGATGGCTGCATTTCTCAAATTACTTTTGGAGAACGCCCAAGCTCCGATCTCCTCTACGCTGCCAGGAATAGTGACATCAGTCAGCTTTGAGCCCTCAAATGCGTTTTCTCCAATTTTCTTTACACTGTTTGAAATATCAACTTCTGTCAAATTTGTATATGCGAAAGTACTATTTCCAATGATTTTTACAGTTTCTGGTATTGTTACATGAGACAGCTGAAGAGCAGAATAAAACGCATGGAATCCAATTTTTTTGATTCCATAGGGAATAACATACGCATCTCCTTGATATACCCGCGCATCAAAAATAAGCAGTTTGTCCGATTTTCTGATCAATGCGCCGTCCAGAATACCGAGCCAAGGATGACTATGCGGTACTATGATTTTTTCGAGCTTGCTGCACATGGCGAAAGCCACACTCTCAATGCTGGTCACACTGTCAGGAATCGTGACGCTGGTCAGGCTGGTGCAGCCATGGAAAGCAGCCTGCCCAATTTCGGTCACGCTGTCCGGGATCGTGACGCTGGTCAGGCTGGTGCAGCCATGGAAAGCCTCACACCCAATTCTGGTCACGCTGTTTGGAATCGTGACGCTGGTCAGGCTGCAGCAACCCAAAAAAGTATCCCACTCAATGCTGGTCACGCTGTCCGGAATCGTGACGCTGGTCAGGCCGGTGCAGCCATCGAAAGCCCTATACCCAATGCTGGTCACGCTGTCTGGAATCGTGATGCTGGTCAATTTATAACAATCCTCAAAAGCATGGTCGTCAATCTTCATGACTCCCTCCGGGATGGTGAAGGAAGTCATGGTTCGCTGCGTGCCGCCGGAGAGCCTGTCCACATCCGCCCGGGTCAGGATGGTGCCGCGAAAGGAAATTTCATTCGCTGGTTTTATTTCAGGCTTTGGCGCGGCTTTTGCCTGCTGAACCGGTTCGCTGTTCTTCGTCTGGGGAGCAAGCGCTGTGCCTGTGCTTTCACATCCTTGTTGATCCCGCGGAATCACAGGTGGTTCGGGCGGTATGACAAGGGGTTCCGATGTTTGAACCGGTTTGCGTTCCGCTGCCTGATCGTTCGCCTGGTTGCTGATGGCGGGAGAAGCAGCTTTGCTTTCATTTGCTGCCCCAAAGGACTTCCTGCTTTCCGGCGGGAAGAAATGTCCTGTTTTATTGGATTTCTTTTTTGAAGCTTTATCCTGCCACACTGGAACAATGATCATCAATAAAACAATGATGATAGGAATTAAAAAATTCATACATGCCTCCCCAGTTTCCGTCTGTCAACATGCTGGCCGTTTATACCATTATATTCGATACTTGCCGCCATAGCAAGCAGAATTCTGTTTGTATGGCAACAGGTAAAAGCGCCCTCCTGAGAGGAAGGCGCTATGGGGTACGGTTCACGCGGTTAGCGCCTGTTTGGCTTCCTTCCTGCCCTTCTTTTCGGTGAGGGGCAGGTCAGCCAGGTAGCGCTGGAGCGCCTGCTCGATCTGGCCGGGAAGCTGGCTCTGCTTCACGATGCCGATGCCGGAGGTGATGAACAGCGGCCATAGCACCACCATGCTCACGCTCATCACAAGGCTCTTTTTCAGCCACTGCCCATGCCCGATTTCCGCCTGGAAGGCTTTGCCCTGCAGGGCGGTCAGCTTTACGGTGATGGCCTTGTCCATGCCGATCCACTGCTTCACACCGTCATGACGGCCTCGCCCCTGCACCAGCAGCGTGCCATCTTTAGCGGTCAGCGTCTGGCACTCCATCTTCTGGTAATCAGCCAGATAATGCTCTAAGGCATTTGCCACTGTGGAAAGGGTTTTGGATCCGGTCAAAGTGTATACATTGCGCTTCATGGTTTATATCCTCCTTGTTTTTATTTTCGTTGATTGTTTTTGCTTTGCTTCTGTCGTTTCGGAGCTTTTCGGCTCCTTTCCTTTCGACGTGTACAGCATACCACGCTTCCCCCTGCCCCATGTCTACCCGGAGTAGACAAGCAAAAAACGCCGCCAAATCGGCGGCGCGTGAAGGATTCTTTTGTTGCCTCAATCTGCCTGGCTGGCCAGACGCTTGACGGTTTCCACGGTTTCCTCGTAGGTTTCAGTGATCTCCACAAATCGAAAGCCACATTCTCTTGCATGTTTTTCAGCGGTGGAGCCGGGATAGCCATGAATGATGGGCGGAGGGTTTTCGGCGAAGGCTTCTTCCAGGGTGGCGTAGGGAAAGGGATCGGGAGCAAACTTGTAAAAAGCCATGGGGTCGATCTCAACATCCAGGTCATAGATCCATATTTCCAGGGAATGAAAATAACTGCTCACAGCTTCGGAGGATATGAGGCGGAGCCCGGGCGGCAGTACCAGATACCGCGATTCGTTACAGTTGACGAAGGAATAGGTGTCGATATGCTTGACACCCTTCTCAACCACGATCCATTTCATAAAAGCACCGGCGAACGATGAAATTGGCACATCGATCAGACTCCCGGGAACGGTCAGGCCTTCAATGCCTGTGTCCATGAAAGCAAATTCGTCAACACCAGTAAGCCGTTTGGAAAGGTTGGCTTCCGTTAAGGAAAGGCAGCCGGACAGCGCATCCTGACCAATTGTGATGACGCCGCTCAGGTCAAGGTTTTTCAAGGAATCATTATACTCGAAAGCCCAAGTATCGATGTATTTCAGCTGATTCGTGGTTTCGATGTATTCCAGGGCTTTGCAAGATGAGAAAGCACTGCTGCCGATGCGCTGAAGCGCACCCCGGGCATACACCTTTTTCAGCCACATACAGTTTTCAAACTCATAGTCATACACTTGCTGCTGAAACAGGGGCAGGGTGATTTCTTCCACATGGGTGCCTGAAACCCCCTCTGTGCGCTCAATGGGACAATTTTCCTCTACATTGAACCAGGGCACCCGCAGGATGGGAACATCTTCCGTCAGCACCGCGCGGTCTCCCTCCAGGCGGAATGCCTTTGACCAGGTGGCGATATCCTCAAAGGGCAGTCCGCATTCCTGGGCAATGAATTCGGCCAGCGTGCCCTTGTGCCCGCCCACCACCAGCTCTGGCGGGAAACCGTAGAATTCGCTGTAAGCCTTGGCCTCCTCTGCCAGCTTCAGATCATCACATAAAAATTCCACCCACCACAGGGACGTACAATCAGAAAACACACTGCCATCGATTGTTTCCACCCCGGCAGGAATGACAATGTATTCAAGGCCGCTGCCGCCAAAGGCCATCCACCCGATGGAACGGATCGATTGGGGCAGGCGAATGGTTTTTATGCCGCAATCTGCAAAAGCCATTTCCGGGATTTCAGTCAGGTGTTCTGATAAGCGCACGTCTGTCAGCGCATGACAGCCGTCGAAAACTTGTCTCTCCATGATTTCAACAGTATCGGGCATAGTTAAAAACTTGATGCCTGTGCAGCCGCCGAACGCTGAATCCCGAATGATCCTGAGGCCTTCCGGAAAAACAGCTTCGGATAAGCTTTCGCATAAACAGAACGACATAAGGCCAATTTCTTCAAGCGAATTTCCCCAATGGATCGCAGACAGTTGAGAGCATTTCCAAAATGCATACTTTCCAATTTGTTTTGTGTACCTGCCAATATGAATCGATGTCAGTTGTTTGTTTTCCGTACAGATTTTTTCGGGGATCACGCCTAAATAATCTGGAAAAAAGATTTCTTTCGCATTCTTGATTTGAATGCTTTCATCAATTTCCACCACCGGCACGCCATTCACATAAGAAGGAATCACCAGCGTCTCCGCGCTGGATTTCAGGCGGGTGAGGGTGAGGCCGTTTTCGTTTTCTTCAAAGTCCATTTCACTGCCATCCACGAAGCGCAGATGGTTCATTTGGGCATAGACCTCCTGAACGCCGTTTCGTCTGCCCCATATGAGCAAATCCTCCGCCGCGCCGTCAAAGGCGTTCAGACCGATTTCTTGCAAGCCCTCGTTCATGTACACCGTGTTCAGCTTTGGACAGCCGTAAAACGCCTGGTCGCCGATGGATTGGACGGAGGGAGGCAGGGTGACCTGCTCCAGGATTTCATCCTCCCGGAATGCATCCCGCTCCACCTGGGTGACGGGCAGGCCCAGAAGACTTCCCGGCAGTTCCCTTTGAGATTCCTTGCGCCATTCCCGCAGGATGTGCCAGCCGTCCTGCTGCAGGGTATACAGCAGCCCGTGACCCAGGGGAAGACCTGTGGTGAAATTGGCGGCGATCACCGCGGCCAACAGCAGAATCACGGCGAAGGCGGAGATCATGCGGCGCTGCATCCGTTTGCGCCAGAGCACCTGCTCTGGCAGGGGCAGCAGGTACAAGCCCGCCCGGAATTCCTCCATGGACTGGGTGCGCTTCTCCGGCTGTACGGCCAGGGCCGCCATCAGCGCGGCGCTTTGTTTTTTGTGGAGCTTCACCCCCAGGGTGGCGGGGGATTTCAGCTCATCCCGCTGCAGGCGCAGCAGCGCTTCCTGGGGAGAGACGCCGGTGAGCAGCTCATAGATCACCGCTGCCAGGCTGTACACGTCCGACCAGGGGCCTTGCCTGCCGTATTCCTTGCCGTACTGCTCCACCGGCGCGTAGCCGCGGGACAGGATGATCGTCTCTCCGTGCTGCTCCACCTGCATCGCCGCGCCGAAGTCGATCAGGCGGATGGCGCCGTCGGCTTCCACCAGCAGGTTGTCCGGCTTCAAATCCCGGTGCACGATGCCCTGCTTGTGCAGCAGCACCAGCGCGTCGGCGGCAGGCCGCAGGAATTGCAGCACCTGCGCGGGCTTCATGCGCTGTTCCTTCATCCAGGCGTCTAAGGGCACGCCGTGGATGTATTCCATCACGATATAGGCCGTGTTGTTTTCGGAAAAATAGTCCAGCACCTTCACCACGTTGGGAATCTCCTGCAGGGACGCCAGCAGCCGGCTTTCCCGCTCGAACCGCAGCCTGCCCTCCAGGAAAACCGTGCTGTACTTTTCCAGGCAGACCACTTCGTCGGACACGTCGGTGTTCCGGGTCACGAAATCGGAGGGAAAATACTCCTTCACCGCCACGGCGCGCTCCAGGTTTTCATCCCACGCCGCGTAGGTGATGCCAAACCCGCCCTGACCGATCACCGCGCCGAGCTGGTATTTTTCGGCCAGCAGCGTCCCTTCCTCCAGGACATCCGAGTTCCGCTCCTGTTTTTCGCTGTCATACCCGCAATGGGGGCACTTTCCTTCCTCCTCCATCCTGCGCATACATCGGGAGCAATAGAATACACCGTTGATTTCCATGGTACATCTTCCTTTTCTTTACGGTACACGCCTGAAACAATTTGTTCCCGTTTCAAGCCACCCGGTCCGACATTTGTTTTTTCACCGCTTTTTAGAGCGAGGAGAAGGGTTCATGTAGCGTGGAAGAAGATTGTCATATTCCGGTAATTCGGGCTTGTATATTTTGATTTTCCGGGGATTCATAAAAGGGCAATATCTGTGGAGTCCTATCACTTTATCGTGATAGCAGATACAGTCTATCTTATCATACTTAGAATAAGATTGCACACAATGATCCACATCATCTTCATCGGTATAGATAACTGACGCAAATGTCATATCAAACTGAGAAACAAAAGTCAGTTCGAAGAATTTTTTTTCATCCAATGGACTCACAAATGAGTAATAGGTCATGTCTGGCTGGATTTTATAATCCTGCCATTCCAGCTTTTCAATTTCATCCCTGGAAAGCCTTTTCACAAAAGAAAGCCAATTGCCGGTACTTACTATTTCCGCCCGGATCACAGCTCTTTCGCTCTCAATAGAAAGAATTTCCAAAAGCCTTCCCTGTATATATTCCTTCCGGCCAAAGGATGAAACAAACAAATCGCCTTTTGTACAGCAGAAAGGATAAGTAACTTCTACATCTACGATGCTTTCCAGAGCAGGCTTTTCCTTCCCCCAGTTAACACATTCATGGTAGACTTCCATGCCTTCATCGGGCTGGGTCAATGGATAGTATTCCAGTCCATGATGAGGACTTGAAAGAATCACGGTGTTCCTTTGTTTTTTCCAATCATCCAGGAAAGCATGAATATATGGATTGGGCTTGCTGTCCGCCGCTATCAGTTCAAGCTGATCACACTGTGTGAAAGCGTGCATTCCAATAGAAACAATCGAATCCGGCAGGATGATTTTCCGCAGCTTTTTGCAGCGGAAAAAAGCGACATTTCCGATGGTTTCCAGAGATGGCGGCAATTCGGCTTCCTCCAGCCCGCAGCAATCCTGAAATGCGCTTTCCCCAATTTTTTTCAGCCCTGAGGGGAACGATACGCTGGCGAGATGGGCGCAGTTACGAAATGCGAAATCACTTATCTCTGTCACGCTATCCGGGATTGTCACGCTGATCAGGCTGACACAGTTTGAGAATGCATGCTGTCCAATCCGGATCACCCCCTCCGAGATGGTGAAGGAGGTCAGGGTTTTCCGCGTGCCGCCCGAGAGCCTGTCCACATCCGCCCAGGTTAGGACGGTGCCACCCTCCAGATAGCTTTTTCTCTGTTCGCTCATGTGCTTTTCCTCTCCTGATTGTTTGTGTTGGAAAATCAATATATCTATTCATCCATGGACTCCGCAGGAAGATCGTCTGAAAAGACATCTGCCAAGGCGTCGTTGGGCTGTCAGTATCTGATGCCATTATATCCCATTTTCATCCGCGCCACAAGGGACTTTTCAGGAAAAGGGCTCCCGCAGACGCGGGAGCCGTGATCTGTTTGGAGCAGATTACTTTTGATCTTCCTTGGTTATTTCACCGTTGCGGATCTTCTGCTTCGCCTCTTCCCGGGCGTTCCTGAAAATGTCCTTGCAGTTCTCCTGCCGAACGGCTTCCTTACCCGCGGCGGCCAGCTCCTCAGCGGTCATGTTCGAGGGGTTCTTACCCGCCTTGAACAGGTTCACCAGCAGCTTCATGAACAGATAGCCTGCCAGATAGGTGATGCCGTAGCACGCCGCGGCGGACACCACCAGCGATACGCCGGGGATAAAGCTGGCCGCCAGCTCACCCACCAGCAGGATGCCCAGGTTGGTGGCAATGTTGGTCAGGATGGCAGAGGAGAGGGTTTTCAGAATGTTCTGAGAGATCTTGATGCCCAGTTCCTGGCACAGCCGGTAGTACATGCTCCAGATGGCGCCGGTGGAGGCGACCGTGGCGATCACCGCGCCTGCGCCGGGCAGGAAGCCGCCCGCCAGGCCCACGGTGGCGGCTGTAACGGAGTGGGTGAGGATGATCTTTTCGATCTTGTTTTCGGTGTTATAGGCCTTGCCCATGATGTAGGGGGTCAATTGCTTGATTATCGCTGCGAGCTGAGACATTGTTTTTTTCCTCCTTATGTTTGATCGTTTTTTGTTATGGCGCAGATCTCTTTAAACCGTTTCCTGCTTGTTTTCCCCATTCTTTTTGATCAGCCGGGCGATGCCGTATCCGGCCGCGCCCACCGCGCCTGCCACTGCCAGCGCCGGGGCTGCTTCAATAAGGAGCAGGCCGGAGGCAATGAGCATTTTCGGATTCATCATCGCCTTGGCGGCGGTATGCTTTAAAGCCGCCTTCATGCCGTTCTTCGTGCTTTCCGTCATGGTTTCTTCCTCCTTGCTTTCCTTGCTTGCATGTTTATTATAAGGGATGAGCGTTTTCCGGGTGTCTACCGGGAGTAGACGACCGTTCTTATCGGAAACAATTATCCGTTGGCCCACAGCACAGCAATTTCCATAACGTCCCGGAGGGTGCCGTTTCCCCGGAAAGCGGAGATGATTTCCACCGCCCATTGGCCCGCTTTCGTCCCTGGTCTGTTCGCGGAAAAAACTGTGCATGCGGTCAGCGCGAAGCGGTAAGTAAACAGGATGTTGGTCAAGGCGCTGATGCCCATACCCAGCAGGGTGCCCGCTCCGGGAATGAGGGAAAACAGCCTGGTGGCCATTTTGTAGCCGGCATAGTAGCCCGCAGCCCCCAGAAGAACCGATTTGCAAATCTGCACAGCGGTTTCTTTATTCATTTCCACGTGCTCCCCGCGGGCGACTGTGTAAAGATAGGTCCCCCAGATGCCCGTAATGGTCGCCACGTCCGCTACGCTGGAGAAAGTGCTCAGCGGCCCGCAGCCCGCTGCCGCGATCAGGGCCTTTTTCGTTGCGGCGGTGTACTTCATTGGAATCGTGTTCATGGGATCAGCTCCTTTCGCGGAAGTGGTTTTCCTTGGTACGTGTATAGCATAGCATGTTTTTTTCCGGCCCTGTCTACTTTGAGTAGAAAATCAAAAAAAGACGATGGCCCGCTGGACGCATCGTCAATTGCTTTTCTATTTCCTTTTTTTGTGATATGATAGTAACTGCCTGCGGGCGAAAAAAAACACCGATTCAACGATCCCGCACAGGAGGAAATCGTACCATTGGCTGCAGCAGGCTTTGGTCATCTTTTTGGGGTTCGGCGTGTGTCCCCAGAACGCGATCACCTGCATGTCTTCGCCCGCATTGTACTTTTCAACGGCCCATTCGCGATTATACTTCATATATCTTTTCCTCCTTCAAATCTTTTCTTAGGTTCATCAATAAGATGCCAAGCCTGTTTTCACCTTTCCAGGTATACAGATCGACGCCCCAGAAGCCGCCGTTTTTTCCGCCTGCGATCAGCTTACGGCTGCCGGTGTTTACGAGCTGCTCCGATAAATCGGGATGCTGTGAAAACTTATTTCTGACGATTTCGTCCATGATGGCAATTTTCCGGCTTTCCCAGTCCGCGTCTCCCGGTCCTGCCCCATACTTTTGCTTCGCTTTCTCCGGCTTCATGCGGGCAATTTCAGCGCGTTTTGAGGCGTCGGCATACTTGGAGGCCAGAAACGCGGAGCTCGCGCAGGGATAGGACAGCCCTTCATAGGACACAGGAACGGGATAGTCGTTTGAAAGAAACGCAAAGCCGTCCTTGAACCCGATGATTTCTTCCGGGAAATCTTCGGGTTTGAGCTGCCGCAGTATGGAAACCACATCGGGATGCAGCATATCGGCAACGGCATCCACGTCAAACAAATGCTTCCGAACCTGGGTCGAGCTGATTCCTTCGATCGTCTGCGGCGGAACAATGGGAACAATGGCGGACTGAAAGGCCGCAAGCGGCTCATGCCGGGCAATTTCCTCCATAACATCATTTTCCTTAACTTCCTGAACATTTGGCACTCAAACCATTGGCACTCAGTTTTCATTACCGAGAATGCCAGAAAAATCAACATGTTCCGGCATTTTTCTGTTGCATTTGAGGGAAAAATGCGGTATAATTATTGAGGACAATTAACACTCAATAAAGGAGGCCGCAGATGTACCTGAACTGCAGAATCAAAATCCCCGATACAGGCGGTAAGATTACAATCAAGTTCGTCAGCGGAACATCATATGTCTATCT
>JAFWQM010000093.1 GCA_017509065.1 Clostridia bacterium | reverse complement strand
CAGTCCGATTTCGTGTACGTCACCCGCGTGCAGCGGGAGCGCTTCCCCGATGAGGAGAGCTACCTGGCCTGCAAGGGCAGCTACATCCTGGACAACGAGCTGCTCAAGTGCGCCAAGAAGGACATCACCATCCTGCACCCCCTGCCCCGCGTGGACGAGATCGCCGTGGAGGTCGACTCCTACCCCGGCGCCGCCTACTTCCGTCAGGCCCACAACGGCATGTACCTCCGTATGGCTCTGCTCGGCCTCGTCACCGGCGCTATCAAGTAATCAACTATCCGCAATCGTTTCGGGCCCGGACGGCAAACGCCGTCCGGGCCCGGTTTTTATTTCCCGCCCCTGGTCTGCTCTCTCTTCCGCACCGTCTTTGGGGCTTCCAGTGCTTTCCATTTTTGATATCGGGGGCCGTGACAGCTATTTAAAATTATTTATAGCGGCCGATGGCTTCCCATTCCTTTTTTTCCGGCCGCCGGGGAAACAGACAGAGGGGCGATCCCTTGTGCCAACACCCATAAGAGAGTTTTGAAGCAAAAATGACTTGGTAACTGTCTGATAAGGGTTGGATAAAAGTGGGAGAGAGATACTCGGACCGTGAGTATCTCTCTCTTCTCTATTATTTGTGTAGGTACGTATCCCTGTCTCTCTGTTGGCTTAGTACTCATATCTTGATAGAAAAATGCACCAAAAAAAAGACTCGGGTGCATTTTAGATTTTTCAGGGTGCATTTCCGAAAAAGCAGGGTGCATTTTTCGGAGAGTAGGGTGCATTCCTGAAAATCGGGGTGCATTTTCCCGAGAGTCGGGTGCATTTCTGAATAACAGGGTGCATTTTGGGAAAGCAGGGTGCATTTCCCGTTGCCGTGGTTTGCTATGGCCCTTCTACAACAGCCATACACTCGTGCTAAGGAAGACCATCTCCAAATGGGAAAACGGCAAGTGTATGCCGGATTACAGCGTGATCGAGGCGCTCTGTCAGGCGCTGTCCATAACGCTTCCCGAGCTGATGGACGGCGAGGATGCGGCAGAGGACAGCGTGCGGGTCTATGACGACACGCAGATGCTCGATCTGCTGCGGCGCACGCAGGAGCTGGAAAAGCAGAAGGGCGTTCTCTACGGCCTGATACTGATCGTGCTTGGAATCGCCTGCAGCGCGCTTTCCGCGACCACCGGCGGCTCCGAGGTGCAGGACTTCGTATCCGGGCTCCTGATGGGGCTATCCATTGTGGAAATGCTGGCAGGCATTGCAGTCATCGGTAAAAAGCTTCTCCGGGGATAACGCGCCGTTAGTCGCCGGTTTGCTTGAAAAGATAACGACGGGCTGATATAATAAAATCAATCCGGTATATTGAAAGTGTTTCACACACAAAGAGCATGGAAGGATGATTTCGATGTATCTGTCAGGCCATTTCCGCTCCATTGCCCGCAAGGCGCTCCGCGGCTTCTGGACGCTGACGATCGGCGTAACGCTGCTGGCCGCGCTGCTGGGCAGCGGGGTAGATTTCGCATCCGGCAGTGCCTCCGGAGGGCGCATAACCCACAGTTATCAGGATCCCGGCGAATACTACAGCGTCTATATTGAGGAACCAGGCTTCAGCATGTCGCGCACCTTTCTGAATACGCCGGCAATTACCCGCGCGCTGACCATAATTGTGCCGGTCATCACAGTGCTGGCGGTAATTCAGCTGCTGATCGGCGGCGCAATCGAGCTGGGACTGAAGCGCTACAACCTCGACCTGCTCACGCATGAAAACCCGCCCGCCTTCGCCACGCTGTTTTCCCGCTTCAGTATTTGGGGACGGGCGTTTGGCCTGCGTTTCATGACCACGCTGCTGACCTTTCTATGGTCGCTTTTGTTCATTGTTCCGGGTATTATCGCAAGCTATCGCTATGCGCTTGCGCCCTATCTAATGGCTGAGAACCCGGATATGGACGTGATGGAGGCCATTGCCCGCTCCAAGGAGCTGATGGACGGCAACAAGGGGCGGCTGTTCTGCCTGCAGCTGAGCTTCATTGGCTGGAGCCTGCTGTGTGTGCTGACGCTGGGCATTGGGTATCTTTGGCTCGCACCCTATCAGAACGCCGCCGAGGCCGCTTTTTATCTTGAGGTAACCGGTCGCACGGACGCGATGCCCCGGCCTGATCTGACCGCAGACGCGGAATAAACTGTAAAGGACGAAAAATATGAAGGAAAATCGAAAGCTGCTCAAGGAAGTGCTTCGGGATGTTCAGAAGGATATGACGGACGAAGAGGTGCTAGCGCTGCTGGCGGACAGCCGCGTATCCGTCAATCCGGCTGAGGAAAAGGCAAAGTACACCCTCGGCCAGCGGGCGGCAGACGCGATCGCCAAGTTTGCCGGCAGCTGGGCGTTCATCTTCTCGTTCACCGGCGGGCTGGTGCTGTGGATGGTCATCAACACGGTGCTGGCAACCCGCGCTTTCGATCCGTATCCGTTCATCTTGCTGAACCTTGTGCTGTCCTGCATCGCGGCTATTCAGGCGCCGCTGATCATGATGAGCCAGAATCGACAGGAGGAAAAGGATCGCCGCCGCGCCGAGAACGACTACAAGGTCAACCTGAAAACCGAGATCATGATCGAGGATCTCTACGACAAGGTCAACGCCATTCTGGCCAAGCAGTCGGCGCTGGAAAAGCGGCTGAATCAGCAGAATAGTGAAGCAGCCTCAGGCGCTGCATCGAACGAACCGAAAAAAAGCTGAAGCATTTCTATGCTGAGCTCTCAGTTTGCAGTATCTTCGTTTTACCTGACTTCATTTCAGAGGAGTGTCATGTCGCGTCCGATTTTTCATGAACTCCAGATAGAGGCTGTACAGCACGGCGCAGACAGGGACGCTGAAAAGCATTCCAAGAATGCCGAACACCTCGCCGTCCTCCCGCCAGCCCACAACGTGCCGTCCGGAGGACGCGCCGATATCGATTGCAAGGAAGTATTTCATTCATTCAATTCTGGGGAAAAATGCAGCGACAGGATATCCAAGTTGCCCTCCGTTACCGTCAGACAAAGCGCGGCATGGGGATGGCCTTGAGGAATCGTCAGCGATGCAGCCGCCCATTTTTCAGAACGGAAGGCTACGCTTCCAAAGTTTCTGTCGTTGATTTTAATATGATCCGCCCATTGCCTCTCGTGGTCACACGCAGTACGGTATTGCCCTAATAAAAATTACAATCCAGATGTAAATCAGGTCCATGTTGTTTTGTTTGATTCTGCATCCACATATTCAGGAATGGGAGCCGAAAGCAGGAGTGGCAACAGTAATGTGCAGAAAAACAAAGAGGTCAATGCTGACAATAAATATGGGATTGATGTGATTCTAATGAATCACAACATGCCAAATATTCAAAATGTAATCGATCTTTTAGGAGGTGATTAAAAATGAAATTTCGTATCATTTCAGCATGTATGATAGCGTCATTATTCTTAACTTTCTTTGCATCCTCACGTTCGGAAAACGATTTACCTCAAGCCGATCTTCTATCTTATGATTATTCTTATAACACCAACTTTGGTATCGGATATCAAACAAATACCGAATTAGAACGATCCGATATCAAAAATAATCAGTGGAATGATGAAGACAAATGGATCAAGCTATGGTTAAGAATTCATATATTGACTCCCCAAAATGGTGAATGGAATCATCCGCAGCAGTATTGCCAGGCAATCAATGTAACCAATGTAAAGGTTAGCAGTACCTGCCTCCAAGACATCCATTATCGTCCTGAACTTCTACCTTCTTCCAACGCGCTTCCTCTCAACTGCTCTCCTACAACAAATTCTCTTTCATTTCAAACATCCCCTCTGAAATAGAAAGCGCCCCGCGGATGGCAGGGCGCTGTGGTGGTTATTTTATCCTTCGATCTGGATCGTTTTATGCTCCGGAAGCGCCACCGGCTTCTCTTTCGGGAAGTCAAGCGTCAGGACGCCGTCCTCAAACTTGGCCTTGACGTCTTCTTCATTGACATTCTCGCCGATGTAGAAGCTTCTGGTCATGGAACCCGAATAACGCTCCTGGTGGACGATCTTGCCCTTCTTGTCCTTGCCCTCTTCTTCAAGGCCTTTGGACGCGGTGATCGTCAGGTAGCCGTTCTGCAACTGCAGATCGATCTGATCTTTCTTGAAGCCCGGCAGGTCCACTTTCAGCTCATAGCCTTCGTCGTGTTCCTTCAGATCCGTCTTCATCACCCGTGCTGCATGCTTGCCATACAGCTTGCGGTCCACATCGGATTCGAAGCCCCTGAACGGGAAGTCAAACCAGTCATCAAACAAACTCTCTCCAAAAATACTCGGTAACATAAGTCATGCCTCCTTTTGCAATCACTATGTTTGTTACCT
>JAFWQM010000092.1 GCA_017509065.1 Clostridia bacterium | reverse complement strand
CATCGGCGGCCTGGAAAAGGCCCGGGAAGTCAATAAGGAAGTAGCGAAGTACGTGGACGTGATGATCGGCAACGAGGAGGACTTCACCGCCTGCTTAGGATTGCAGGTGGAAGGCAACGACGAAAACCTGAAGGAACTGAACTTAGACGGCTACTACAAGATGATCGCGGAAGCCGCCCGGCAGTACCCCAACTTCAAGGCCATCGCCACCACCCTGCGGACCGTGAAGACCGCCACCGTGAACGACTGGAAAGCCATCTGCTGGGCCGACGGCCAGGTGCATATGTCCAAGGCTTACGACGGCCTGGAGATCCTGGACCGCGTGGGCGGCGGCGACTCCTTCGCCTCCGGACTGATCTACGGCCTGATTACCACCGGCGATCCCGAACTGGCCGTGAATTACGGCGCGGCCCACGGCGCTTTGGCCATGACCACCCCCGGCGATACTTCCATGGCCAGCAGGGAAGAAGTGGAATCCATCATGAAGAACGGCAGCGCCCGGGTAAAGCGCTGAGCCATAAGGAGGGAAAAACCATGGCAAACGCCATCGTAGGACAGAGCGGCGGCCCCACCTCCGTGATCAACGCCAGCCTGGCGGGTGTGTTTCAGGCGTGCCAGACCCGTGGAGCAAAGCACGTATACGGCATGCTCCACGGCATTCAGGGCCTGCTCAGTGAAAAGGTCTGCGACCTGACGGAACGCCTGCGATCCAATATCGACATTGAACTGCTCAAGCGCACGCCTTCTTCTTTCCTGGGCTCCTGCCGCTACAAGCTGCCCGCCCCGGAAGAAGATGAAGCCACCTTTGAAAAGCTGTTCGCCATTCTGAAAAAGCTTGATATTGAATGGTTCTTCTATATCGGCGGCAACGACAGCATGGACACCATCAACAAGCTGGCACGGTATGGAAAGCAGGTCGGAAGCGAGATCCGGTTCATGGGCGTGCCCAAGACCATCGACAACGATCTGATGCTCACCGACCATACTCCCGGCTACGGCTCCGCCGCCAAGTACATCGGCGTGGTCATGAAGGAAATCATCCGGGACGCCACGGTGTACGGCACCAACTATGTGACCATCGTGGAGGTCATGGGCCGCAACGCGGGCTGGCTCACCGCCGCCGCCGCGCTGGCCCGGGGCGAGGACTGCGAGGGCGTTGATCTCATTTGCCTGCCTGAACTGCCCTTCCATACCGACCGCTTCCTGGAAAAGGTGGAACGGATGCAGAAGGAGCGGGAAAGCGTGGTCATCGCTGTTTCGGAAGGCGTGAAGCTACCGGACGGGCGTTTCGTATGCGAGCTTTCCGACGACGCCCGCAGTGTGGACGCTTTCGGACACATCAACCTGACCGGTACCGCCCGTTACCTTTCCAATCTGGTGGCCCGGAACCTGCCCACCAAGACCCGCGCTGTGGAGCTTTCTATTCTCCAGCGCTGCGGGGCGCATCTGGCTTCCCGCACGGACATTACCGAAGCGTACCAGGTGGGCGGCGCGGCAGCCAAAGCGGCTTTCGAGGGCGTTACCGCAAAGATGGTGGCCCTGAAACGCCTTTCCAACGATCCGTATCAATGCACCACCGAACTGGTTGACATTGATAAAGTCGCTAACTTTGAAAAGAAAATCCCCGTGGAATGGATCAACGAAGCCCGCACGGATATGCTGCCAGCATTCCTGACCTATGCCCGCCCCCTCATCCAGGCGGAATTGACGCCCATCTATATCAACGGCCTCACCCAGCACATCGTGGAAGCTTGAAAGGGGCAAATGCTATGAGAAAGCGTGAGATCCTGAACCAGGGCTGGCTTTTCATCGGGCCGGACAAAAAGGAAATTTCTGTCAATCTGCCCCACACCTGGAACGCGGTGGACGGCCAGGACGGCGGCAACGATTACTGGCGGGGGAGCTGCATCTATACCAAGATATTTGACGCGCCTGCCTATGACCCGGAAACGGAATGCGTGTACCTGGAATTCCGGGGCGTGAACGCCACTGCCGACGTATCGCTGAACGGACAGAAAATCCTGCATCACGATGGCGGCTATTCCACCTTCCGTAAGGAAATCACATCCATACTGCATAAAAGCGAAAACACCCTGGCGGTGATCGCCGACAACAGCGTGAACGACCACGTGTATCCCCAAAAAGCGGACTTCACCTTCTACGGCGGCATTTACCGGGACGTGTACCTGATCGTGGTGAACAAAAAGCACTTCGACATGGATCATTTCTCCGGTCCTGGCATCCAGATCACCGCCAAGCCCTGCGAGGGGTACAAGCGGGGGGATGTGGAGATCAACACCTGGACGAACTGCGAAGAGGGAACCGTGACCGTCCGCATCTTAGACGCGGATGGAAAAGAAGTGGCCCGGGGCGAGGGGAAACAGCTTCGCCTGGACATCCCTGACGTGAACCTGTGGAATGGCCTGGAAAGCCCGTACCTGTATACCGCCGTCGCCACTCTGACGGTGGACGGGGAAACGGTCGACGAAATTTCCAGCCGCTTCGGCGTGCGGGATTTTCACTATCATCCCAAGACCGGGTTCTATCTGAACGGTAAATCCTATCCCCTGCGGGGCGTTTCCCGGCATCAGGACCGGAAAGGCGTGGGCAACGCGCTGACGAAGGAAATGCACAAAGAGGATATGGATCTGATCTGCGAGATCGGGGCCAACACCATCCGCCTGGCCCATTACCAGCACGATCAATATTTCTATGACCTGTGTGACGAGCGCGGCATGGTGGTGTGGGCGGAAATCCCCTACATTTCCGAGCATATGCCCAAGGGCCGGGAAAACACCATCAGCCAGATGAAGGAACTGATCATCCAGAATTACAATCATCCCTCCATCGTGTGCTGGGGCGTCAGCAATGAAATCACCATTTCCACCAAGGATAAAAAGGACATGCTGGACAACCATCATGTGCTCAACGACCTGGTGCACGAAATGGACAAGACCCGATTCACCACCCTGGCCTGCTACGCCATGTGCGGCCCCTTCAACAAAGTGGCCCATATCACCGACGTGGTAAGCTGGAACCTGTATTTGGGCTGGTACGTGCCGGGCCTGTGGCTCAACGATGTGTGGATGCGCTTCTTCCATCTGGTATATCCCAGCCGATGCTTAGGGTATTCCGAATATGGCTGCGAGGGGATGCCCAACCTCCATTCCGCCCATCCCCGCCGGGGCGACCACACCGAAGAATACCAGGCCATTTATCATGAATACCTGCTCAAGTGCTTTGAGCGTAATCCCTATATGTGGGCTACCCACGTTTGGAACATGTTCGACTTTGCCGCCGACGCCCGGGATCAGGGCGGTGAACCGGGCATGAACCACAAGGGCCTGATCACCTTTGACCGCAAAACGAAAAAGGACAGCTTCTATCTCTATAAAGCTTACTGGAGCAAGGAACCCTTCGTGCATATCTGCTCCAAGGGTTTCCGGGATCGTACGGAAAAGAAAGTCACTGTGAAGGTGTATTCCAACCAGAACGAAGTGACGCTCTACCTGAACGGGGAAAAGAAGGAAACGAAGTACGGGAAAAACGTGTTCACCTTCACCGTGCCCCTGGAGGATAAGGCCAAGGTTCGCGTCACCAGCGGCGAATGCGGCGATTACGCCGAATTCCGGCATGCAGACAAGCCCAATCCCGCCTATAAGCTCCGGGAAACCGGAGATAAAGGCGCGAACTGGACGAAGTGAGGAGGAATTCCCATGGCAAAAGAAACAACCGCCGCTCCCGTCGGGGTGAATCGGGCAAAAATGTACCAGCTGGCTCTGTTCCCACTGAACAACGGGGCGACCAACGTGTATTTCGTGCTGATCCTGTCCTATGTGGCGCAGTTTGGGTCAAGCGTGCTGCAATTGGGCATGTTCGCCTCTTTGATGGTCACGTTCATGCGCGTGTTCGACGCCATTACCGACCCCATCATCGGCGCGCTCATGGATCGGACCAGCACGAAAATCGGCAAGTTCCGTCCCTTTATGATCATCGGCAGCGTCATCATGGCGGTCAGCGTGATCTGCCTGTATGTGCTTACGCCTCTGATCCCCGAAACCATGATGTGGCTGCGCTATGCGGCTTTCATTGTGGTCTATGCGATCTGGGTCATCGGCTACACCTTCCAGACTTCCGTAACCCGTGCGGGCCAGACGGTGCTGACCAACGACCCCAACCAGCGCCCCCTGTTCACCATCTTCAACACCGTGGGTTCCATGTTAGGCATGGGCGTGATGCAGTTTCTAATCCCCATGATCAAAAACAACTATAACATCCTGGACGAAGCGGGCAAGGTGATCGTATCCGGCTACGCCCGGCCTGAGCTGTACCGCATCATCACCCCCATCGGCATCGCCGTATCCGTTGGGCTGACCATCCTCGCCATCATCGGCATCGCCGCCAAAGACCGGCCCGAATTCTACGGCTTAGGCGGCAAGCAGGAGAAGGTCAAATTCTCCGAGTACGCCGAGATCATCAGGCACAACAAGCCCATGCAGCGCCTGATGGTGGCCGGCGCGGGCTGCAAGCTGGCCCTGGCCATCGCCACCAACACCACCGTTTTGCTGGCTTTGTACGGCATCATGATGGGCAATTACGACAGCCTGTATCTGCCCATGATGATTTTGGGCTATGTGTTCGCGGTGCCCTTCTTCCTGCTTTCCGTGCGCACCAGCCAGAAATTGGGCCAGAAAGCGTCCCTCACCCGCTATGTGGCGGTCGCCCTGATCTGCTATGTGGGCGTGCTGGCGCTGCTGATCCTGTCCAACAATCAGAACGCGGCCATGACGCTGTCCTTCCCCTACAACGATGGCGGGGCCATCAACCTGTACACCATCCTGTTCATTCTGTTCTTCGGCGTCGGCTACGGCGCGTACTACGCCACGGCGGATATGCCCATCCCCATGGTGGCGGACTGTTCGGACTATGAAACCTACCGTTCCGGCAAGTACATTCCCGGCATCATGGGCACGTTATTCTCCCTGGTGGACAAACTGGTTTCCTCCCTGGCGCAGACGCTGGTGGCGTTCATCTTCCTGATCTTCGCGGGCCTCAGCGACCTGCCCACCGACGCCACGCCCTTCTCAAGTGGAATCAAGGTCGCCGTCATCGTGATGTTCTGCGTGATCCCCATGCTGGCGTGGATCGCCACACTCTGGGCCATGCACGGTTACAGCCTGACCGGGAAAAAGATGAAGGAAATCCAGGAAGTGAACAGCGCCCGCAAGCAGGGCATTGCCGAGGGCATGACCATCGAAGAGGCCATGGAAAAGTGGCCTGGCAAGGATTGAGAGTACAGAGAACAAAGCGCAGCATTTGAAAGGAGTGAATTTCTATGAATCTTCCCCTGAATGTGGATTTTACCGGTAAGGTAGTCGTTGTAACCGGCGCGGGCGGCGTACTGTGCGGCGACATGGCCCGGGCTTACGCCCAGGCTGGCGCGAAGGTGGCGGCGCTGGACCTGAACGAAGAAGCCGTCAAAAAGCTGGCGGACGAGCTCAAAGCCCAGGGGTACACCTGTGAAGGCTACAAGGCCAACGTGCTGGACGCGGAAGCGCTGGAGCAGGTGCATCAGCAGGTATTGAAGGATTTGGGCCCTTGCGATATTCTGGTCAACGGCGCGGGCGGCAACAATCCCCGGGCCACCACTGATAACGAATACCAGCATGAAGCCAAGGAAGGCCAGAAGACCTTTTTCGATCTGGACGCTTCCGGCGTGGATTTCGTGTTCAAGCTGAACTTCCAGGGCACCCTGCTGCCCACCCAGACCTTCGCCAAGGACATGGTAGCCAAAAAGCACGGCTGCATCCTGAACATTTCCTCCATGAACGCTTACATTCCGCTGACCAAGATTCCCGCCTATTCCGGGGCCAAGGCCGCCATTTCCAACTTCACCCAATGGCTGGCGACGCACTTCGCGGGCAGCGGCATCCGGGCCAACGCCATCGCTCCCGGCTTCCTGGTGAGCAACCAGAACCGGGCCCTGCTCTTTAACCCGGATGGCACGCCTACCGCCCGTTCCGAAAAAATCCTGAAAGGCACCCCCATGGGCCGCTTCGTGGATTCCGAAGAACTGCTGGGCGGCGTGTTCTTCCTCACGGACGATAAGGCCGCTTCCGCCATCACCGGCGTGGTGCTGCCCATCGACTGCGGCTTTGCGGCGTACTCCGGCGTGTAAATTTTCTTCCGTCCTCTTACATTTCGGCTTGATGTATGGTATACTATGGATAATCATTAAAATATGAAAGGAAAGTGCGTGTCATGAAAAAGTACCTGTCCCTGATCCTGGCTGCTATGCTGCTGGTATCCTGCGTGGCTTTCGCCGAAAACATCCTGGAAGCTGATCCCGAAGAAGTACTGTCCTTTAACCGCAAAGCGCCCATCACCGATTGGAAAGGCGAATGGGTGCTGGCTGCCGCCTACATCGGGGAAGACTTTGCCGATGAAAACGACATTGAAGTGAACGGCCTCATTGCCGTGCCCCAAAATGCCATTACCATGACCGTGAAGGCCATCCTGGACGGCAGCGCCACCGGCTCCGACGCGGGCGTGATGGTGGATCAGGCCGCTTATATCCACACCCATGTGTATGACATCGAAGCCGTATTGCAGTTCGACGCTTCCATCACCGATGATGAAGCGAAGCTGAAGCTGCCCTGGGATGGCTGGGACTGGACCAAGGACGAAGAATGGACCGGCTGGACAGAAGGCGGCTCCTATACTTCCAAAGGCGTGGGCAAGCTGAGCAAGGTGTCCGCCGATGACAAGAGCCTGTATTTCTGCCAGGTGTCCGGTGTGGATAACGAAGCCATTTCCGATGAAAACATGAAGTACATGGGCATGAACGAAGCGGGCCAGCTGATCGTGTGCTACAGCGACGACAACATGGTCAAGAAGGATGGCGACGTGGCCTTCGCCTACATTTTCGTCAAGGCCGAATGATCCGCTGAATCACTCCCCTGACACCAGACGAAAAGCCTGTCCCATGAATCCGGGGCAGGCTTTTCATTGGACGCGAAGCAGCGCTTTGGTCCATTCACGATGGGAAAACGCCCAGTTACGATGTACCTGTTGAAAAAGAAAAAGCGTTTTGATAGCTTTTTCTTAAACGACAGAATAGGGCACACAAGGTCATTCATGACAGCCAGGGAGGCAAAACGGTACAGCATCTCCAATGAAATCCATCAGACCCTCATGACCCGCTTCTATCTCTACAACGCGTTTGACGTGGTATTCAAATAATACTCACCTGCTGACGAAAACAAGCTGCTGATTATGCCGAAATAGATAGATCAGCAGCCTGTTTTCAGTGAACAACAAGAGAAGGAGAAGAATGATTTATGACAGAAATGATGCTTCAGCTGAAAAACATCGGCATTATTCCAGTCGTTGTGCTGAACGACTGCCTGGATGCCGTACCCTTGGCGGAATGCTTAATGAAAGGCGGCCTGCCCTGCGCGGAAGTGACCTTCCGCACGCCTGCCGCGGAAGAATCCATTCGGAGGATGGTAAAAGCTTATCCTGATCTGATCGTAGGCGCGGGCACTGTTTTGACAACCGAACAGGCCGACCGGGCCATTGACGCCGGCGCGAAGTTTATCGTCAGCCCCGGCTTCAATCCCAAAGTAACGGAATATGTGCTGAAAAAAGGAGTGCCCATGACACCCGGTGTATGCACACCCACAGAAATCGAAGCAGCCATGAGTCTTGGACTGGACGTTCTGAAGTTTTTCCCTGCCGAACCTTCCGGCGGTCTAAAAATGATCAAGGCCGTTTGTGCGGCCTATGTGAATCTGCAAATCATGCCCACCGGCGGCATCAACGCAGAAAACGTCAGGGATTACCTGAAATACGATCGTATCGTAGCCTGCGGCGGCAGCTGGATGGTGAACGGGAGCCTGATCAAGAACGGAAAGTTTGATGAAATCGAAAAACTGGTTCGTGAGGCTTCGGAAATCGTGAGGGAAATCAGAGGGTAAAACAAAAAAGTCCTTAGGGGAGTCTTCCCTTCAATCCTGTATTTGTCATCAGGAATCCGGAAGCGACTCCATCATACCCAGCCGTCACCGGATCGTGGGATCTGCGGCACTGCACGGTAACCTGCTTTTCCCCAAAGCGAACCAGCATATCAAAGCCGCAGGGAGCTTCCCCCACCGCGTAGCAGCGGACGCGCAGCAAATCGGGCTCCACCCAGCCGCCGGATGCTAACGCGGGCACGGAAAGCCAGCCGGGATAAGGAATTTTTTCATTCCTGCCCCGGCCAAAGGGAAGGCAGACGCTGCCCCTGTCATTTTCATAATAGAGGCAGTTACCTTTCAGGTACAAGGATTTAAGATTCAGCTGGTTATGATCCGGGAAAGCGTAAGCCCTCGTTTCCGGGATGCCGTATTTTCTGTGATCCGGCACGGCATGGGTTTTCAGTTTCAGGGCCGCGGGCTCCATGTCCTCTTCCCCGATATAGGGATAAACTTCCTCAAAAAAGGCGTTGTAGATGCGCTGCACTCCGCAGGGGTCCAGCCGGGTATCGGCAATCGTGGACAGCACCGTTTTTTTGTCCGGGCACACCACCGCAAGCTGTCCCCCCAGGCCGTACATGGACCAGCCCGCCCTGGTACGCCAGCATTGCCAGCCGTAGCCGTAGCACTCTTCCTCGTTGGTCTGGAGCAGCGTTTCGATGTGCTTTTTTCCCATTTCTTCCGCAAACCAGGCGGGCACGATCTCTTCGCCCCCGTTCAGCATGCACAGCGCCACCCTGTGCATGTCCCGCAGGCTCATGCACAGGCCCGTGCCGCCCTGACAGCAGCCGGAGGGATCCCGCAGCCAATAGCGCTCGTCCTGGCAGCCGAGGGGCTTGAACAGCCTTTCTTCCAGGAAATCGATCACTTCCCGGCCGGACAGGCGCTTCACCAGGGCCGCGAAGGCCTGAGAACAGCCGGTGTCGTAATAAAACACCGTACCCGGCTCATGGGTGGGCGTGCCGGTAAAGAAGGTTTTTGCCCAGTTTTCGTCGATACCTTCCCGATAAGTGGTCCAGCGGTAGCAGGTAGCCATGCGCAGCATATCCCGGATGGTCAGCCGAAGCAGTTTCCCGTCCGGATTTTCCGGCAGCCAGTCCTGAAAGAAATCGGTGATATGGCTGTCCAAGGCGAGCTTTCCGTCATCAATGAGCATGCCCACGGCAATGCCCGTCATGGTTTTGCTGACGGAATACATCCGATGAGGCCGGCCCTCCTTAAAGGGGGCATAATACGCCCTCGCTTTTTCCTGGCCGTCCACGGTGAGGATGAAACCGTGAATGTTCACGTCCTCCTTTTTCAGCCGTTCCACCAAACGGTGCACGCGTTCTCCCAAACGGTTATCCGGCATAAGAAGTCCTCCCTTCCCGCAAAAGCTGTTCCTCGCAGGCTGCCTGGATGTAAGCGCCTGTGGCTTTCAAATCGAAACTGACCACGTTCTCACTGATATAGTAATCAAAAGATCCATCCCGCCCGCTGCTGCCGCCTAAGCCCGCGCCCTGGCAGCATTGGACGATGAAGTATTCGCCGTTCAGCATCCGTCCCACGAAATGAAGCTGAATGGCTTCAAAGCTCTTTTGGGCTTCCGCGCCATATTTTTCAGGCAGCAGGCCCAGCCGCGCGCCTTTGAGCAAGGCATAATCGATCAGGCAGGAGCCGGAGGATTCCAAATAATTGCCGATCCTGCCGGGGCAGTCCAGCACTTGAAGCCATACGCCCTCCTGCCGTATGGATAGAAGCTTTTCAGAAAGTTCATGGAATATGTCCAGCACTTCCTGATAGTGCGCGTTTTCCTTGGGCAGCAGTTCCAGGCTGTCCGCCAAAGCCGTCATATACCAGCCCACAGCCCGGCCCCAGGCGCGCGCCGCCCGGCCCGTGACCGGATCAGCCCAAACTTGTTTTTTTGCTTCGTCCCAGCCATGGCAGGGCAATCCGGTGTCCGGGTTCAGGGTGTGGCGGTAAGCCAAGATCAATTGGCGCGCCGCGTCGTTCCGCGCCGCCTCGTCCGGCCCGAAAACCGCTTCATATTGCAGGAAAAAGGGGACGGCCATGTGTTGGCCGTCCAGCCACATTTGCCAGGGATATACCTTTTTGTGCCAGAAGCCGCCGTCCGAGGTGCGGGGCTGGCCGTCCAGCTGGGAACGCAGCAGGGCCGCTGCTTTTCTGAATTTTTCCTTGCCCGTTTTCTGCCAAAGATAGATCAATTGACGGCCAATGCACAGGTAATCCAGATTATAAGCTTCCCTGTCGTACCCAGTGGGCACGCCCGTTTCATCCACCATGCCGTCCAGGGCGCCGAAAATATAGGCAAAATATTTTTCGTTCCCGGTGAGGGCGTACAGCATTTCCATGCCCCGCCAGACCACGCCGTAATCGTAGCTCCATTTTTTGTTCAGCAGGCCATTCCGCTGGATCGTGCAGTCCGCCAGAAGTTCCGCTGAACGGGGCAGGTACGCGCTTAGCATAGCACGCTGTCCTCCCTGGCGATCAAGTCAAGATAATCATTAGGCTCCACGTTTTCCAACTCTTCCTCCGTCCAACGGGGATTTTGCATGCGGGAGAGGAACAGCGCGGCGATGCGGGATGCGCCCTCCTCCCGCAAATGGCTGTTGTCCGAAAGGCCGTCGGGATAGTTTTTGCTGCCCGCGGGCACGTGGCAGAATAGGCGCTTGGTGTTTTCCACCCCCGCCAAACTGAACAGCTGGGCCGTGGCCTTTTCCAGGTCGATGAGCCGCACGCCGCGATAGGCTGCCAGGTTCCGCATGGCGTCCGGGTACGCGCCATGGGTGGGCGTCAATTTGCCCTCTTCGTTGAACAGCCGCCGGGCGATGGGCGTGACCAAAACGGGTTCCGCTCCCTGCCGCCGGGCCGCGTCGATGTACATGCCCAAGTATTCGGGATAGGTGATACGGGCGTCGGTGCTCCGTTCCGCGTCGGGCTTTTCATCGTTGTGGGAGAAGGAAACGATCAGCTTGTCCCCCTTGCGCAGGCACAGTTCGATGAAGTTCAGCCGTTTTTCAGCGATGAAGCTCTTGCTGCTGCGTCCGTTCACGGCGCAGTTTTCCACATACACGTTATCGGTGATATGCGCTTGCAGCTTCTGTCCCCAGCCCATCATGGGATAGCGGTCCAAAGGATAATCCGCCATGGTGCTGTCGCCGCACAGGAACCAGGTGGGCACCCGCTTGTCGGGCCGCCAGTTATCCCAGCCGCCGATGACTTCGGGAAGGGTCAGGCACGCCGCTTCCTCGGCGGTCATGCGCTTCTGGCCGGGGTGGCGGGCGCTCTGGTCCGCCCGGGCCCCGGTGGTGCCAAACTCGGCGTAGCGCTCCGTGACCACCTTCACATTGTCCCAATCGCTGAAACCCAAGGGAGCCACGTGCTCGTCCATATCGCAGGAAAGGAACACGGTGCGGGCGAACCTGCGCCAGGGGCGGCCCAAGAAGCCCTGCCCTTCCTCGCATTCCCCGGTCAGCTTGCAGTTGTGGAACACCAGACCATAGGGCTGGCCCTCGGCGGTGTTGGCGGCGGTATACATGCCGCCCCGGGCGTTCATGAACAGGGTGCAGCGCTCGAACCAGCAGCGGTAGGGACCGAAGATGAAGTCCACGTCGCCCTGGATATAGCAATCCTCAAAATATTGACGGCTGGAGGTCACGGGGCTGTCGCCGACGGATTCCACCACCTCGGCCCTTCCCTGGCGGGGCGCGATAAAATTCACGACTTTCGGCATCAGCGGGCCGCAGAACAGGGTGTCCTGGTGGGCGATCATGCGCACATTGCGCCACACGCCCCGGTCGCCGGCGGCGTAAACAGCCACAGCCTGGCCCACGTCGCGCCCGTCCCCGGCGTCGTTGCGGATGGTCAGGTTTTCCACCTCCACGTTGTTGCCCGTTACCATGAAGGTGGCGGACAGGAAGGTGCCCCGTTCCGTGCCGTCAGGGTTCAGATCCTTGGCGCAGCCCTTGGCAGTGATCACCGTGCGGTCCCGGGCTTCCCCGATGATGCGCACGTTGTCCTTGTTCACCACCACGCGCTCTTTGTATTCGTCCATGCGCAGCAAAAGGATGGCGGGCGCGCGCCCACCTCCGGGAATCGCGTCGATAGCCTGCTGGATGGAGGTAAAATCCCCGCTGCCGTCTTTGGCGATGATGTACATCAATACGCCCTCCTTTTCAGATCAATCCAAGCGCTTTCAGCGCTTCCGCCGTCATGCGGGCATAGGCTTCCGCCCCGGCGCGCTGGGTATGGGTGTCGTCCGCGTTTCCGTTGGGGAAGGCGGGGTAAAGATCCTTTTCAAAGTGCAGGTACAGTTTTTTGCTTGCTTCGTCGCCCAATTCCCGCACGTATTCAAGGCTTTTTTCGTACATGTCGATCAATGGCACGTTTCTTTGGGCAGCCAGCGTGCGGATCACGTCCGGGTAATCCCCGTGGGATTCCAGCAGCTTTCCGTCCCGCCACATCCGGCGGCAGATGGGCGTCATCAGCACGGGCCGCGCGCCGTGGAGCAGGGCGGTATCCACATAGATTTCTAAGTTGTGATAAAATGAGGTCCAAGGATCGGTATGCCGCCACACCAGATCGCTTTCGTCGTTATGAGAGAATTGGATCAATACCAGGTCCCCCGGCTGAATCTCTTTTTCGATCTTCTGCAAGCGGCCTTCGGACAGGAAGGATTTGGTGCTCCTGCCTCCCATGGCCCGGTTTTCCACCCGAATACCCGGCACAAATTCATTCAGCACCTGCCCCCATCCCGTGATCGGCGCTTCTTCCGGCTTGTAGCTGGCGGCGGTGGAATCGCCGCAGATGTAAATGGTCATGGTCCATCTTCCTCCTGCGCTGTTTTTTTTGATTCTGTGGAAGAAGCCGCCCAAGCCGCGCCGCGCGGCTCCTTCCACAAAATGCCGGGGCTGCAGGTGGAATCCGACAGCCCCGGCGAAGGGTTGGTTACTGTGCTCTTTGATTAGCGGGCCATGAACCTGTCATAGGCGCCCTGATAGGCGGCGATCAGGTCTTCGATGCCCATCTTCTGGAGCTGATCCATGTAGCTGTCGAAGTTGGTCAGGGGTTCTTCGCCGCTGATGAACTTCTTGGTCATGTCAGCGATGTATTCGTTGATGTCGTCCAGCTGGGGAGCGGCCTTCTTCTGCTCGTCCACGCTCAGCACGATGGCGGCAGGATATTCCAGACCGTTGTCGGCCTCGCCCCACAGCTTGGCGGAAGCCACAAAGCGGGGTTCACGGGTGGCGGCCAGGTAATCGCCAGCGCCCCAACGGGGGAAGGATACGTGGCTCATGGAGTAGCGGTACTTGTTGGCGAACACGCCGTCATAGAAGTTTTCGGTGATCTGGTTGGCCCATTCGGTTTCGTGCTTCACGCCGTTTTCGTCCACGGTGTAGGTGCCGTTGCCCTTGGTCCAGGCGGTGTCTTCGCGGGAGGTCAGGATGGGATCGCCGTCTAAGATACCCCAGGTGGTGCAGTTGGTGCCCTCTTCGGTGAACATGGCGTCGATCAGGCGGGCCACCGCTTCAACATTCTGGCAGTCCACAGAGATGCAGGTGCTGTACTTGTCGCCGTAGCCGATATCGTAGTCACCGGCGAACACGCGGCCCTGGGCGTCTTCGATCCAGGGGAAGGCCACGAAGTCAGCGTTGGGGTTCTTTTCCAGAACCTGGGGCAGGCGCTGCTCCCAATAGTTGCTCAGGCCCAGCCAGGAACCGGCCAGGTCGGCGTAGATCGCGGCGTCCTTCACTTCGGCGGGAGCGAGGGAACCGTCTTCGGTCCAGATGTCCTTGATCAGGCCTTCGGAATACCACTTGTTCATGGTTTCCAGGAATTCCTTGTAATTCTGGCTGTATTCGCCGAAGCCCACCTTGCCGGTGTCGGGATCGATGTAAGCGCCGTTCAGAATATCAAAGGCGGGCATGAAGTAACGCAGACCGCTCTGACCGGCGTCGAAGGGGATTTCATCCTGTTCGCCGTTGCCGTTGGGATCCAGATCCCGGAATGCGACCAGCATTTCGTACCAGCCGTCGATGGTGGTGGGCAGCTCTTCGATACCCACGTTCTCCATCCAGTCCTTGCGGCCCTGGAGGCCCTGCCAGGTGGCGGAAACTCGTTCATCGGGGGTATTCAGGGGGTTGATGGGGGTGAAGTACAGATAGCGGCCTTCATCATCCTTCAGGGCCTTGGCCACGTCGGGATTGGCTTCCAGCAGGGCCTTGTAGTTGGGCATGTACTTGTCGATGACATCGTTCAGGGCAATGATGATGCCGTCGGCGTACAGCTGGGGCACGTCGCCCACATAATCATAGCGATGCACCCACTGGATCACGTCCGGGTACTTGCCGCTGGACAGCATGGCCAGGTACTGGGCCTTGATTTCGTCGCCGCTGCCGCAGACCACAGTCCATTCGATTTCCACGTCGGCCATCTCCTGAATTTTCAGCAGGCCGACCAGTCCGGGATAGATGTAGGGTTCGTACTCGGCGGAGCCGCCTCGCACATAGTAGGTAACCTTGTCGGTTGCCAAGGCGGTGCTGCCCATCGCCAGCAGCATCATCAGAGCCAACACGAGAGCCACGATTTTCTTCATACGAGAAAACCTCCTTTTTAATATTTCCAGCGGCTTGCCGCCGCTTAGGAACGAGGTCAGCGGAAACGGTCTGATTCTATCCATCGATGATTTGAATAATTCTCTCCCGCGGGGGTTATTCCTTCCCAGCTTTACAAAAAAGTACAGGTTTCGCCTTCACATACCGGTCAGGCCGGAACGCTCCACGCCTTCCATGAACCGCCGCTGCAGGAACAGATAAGCGATCAGGATGGGAATGATGCACAGGAAGGTGGCCGCCATGAGCATGGCCTCGTTGAACACGATTCCCTCCAGTTCATTCATCTGAATCATGGTGTGGTTTTCCTGATTCAGCAGCGCGTACAGATTGGGCAGGACGCTTGGCAGCATGCGATAGGCGGGGGCCGTGATATACACGCCTGGTTCAAAGTAATCGTTCCAGTGCCACACCAGGGACAGCACGCCGCACACCAGCAGCGGGGCCTGGGCCATGGGCAGCATGATGCGGGCATAGGTGCGCAACGGGCCGCAGCCATCCACCCGGGCCGCTTCCTCCATTTCGTAGGGCAGGCCCATAAAAAACTGCCGGAACAGGAAAATGAAGAAGCCGCCGTTTAATCCCATGCCGAAAAACGTAGGAACGATCAGGGGCAAAAAGGAATTAAGCCATCCCCAATCGGAATACTGCTTGTACAAGGGGAAGATGATCACCTGCACCGGCACGATCATCATCAAAATCACCAGGGCGAACAGCGGGTTTTTCAGCTTGAACTTGTACCGGGCGAAGGCGTACCCCGTCAGGGAGCAGGAAATGGCGTGGCCGATGGTGGCGGCCCCGCACACGATCACGTTATTCCATACATACGCCCGGAAACGCATGCGCCGGAAAGCGATGTCATAGTTGCTCCACGTGGCCTGGGACGGCAGCCATTTCACCGTGATATTATACAGATCGTCGTCCGTCATCAGGGATTTCACGATCATGGTGATGAAGGGATAGAGGAAAATGAAGCTGAGGGCAAGCAGCAGGAAATAGAAGCCCAGGCGAATGGTGAAGGTTCTGGCAAACCGGGACGCTTTGCTTTTCCTGCTGTTCTTTTTGATCAGGGCTTTGTCCATTTCGCTTTCCTCCTTCCTTTAGTTTTTGGAACCGGAATCGTATACGTGCCGCTTCATGAGCAGGATGGCCGCGCCGCACAGCAGCAGGGCGAACACGAAGTAAACCCAGCTCATGGCCGCCGCGTTTTCGTACATCTGGTTGGTAAAGTTCATTTTGTAGATGTAATCCACCATGGGATTGGTGCCGTCGGTGAAGAAAGCCACAATGGTATACACCACGTTCATCAGGATGATGGGCGTGATCATGGGCAGGGTGATTTTCCAAAACATCTCCCATTCCGTGGCCCCGTCCACCTTGGCCGCTTCATACAGGGAGCCCGAAATGCCCTGCAATCCCGCCAGGAACAGCACGATCTGCACGCCGCTTTTCCACAGCACCACGGTGATCCGGTCCAGGAAGCCCTGGACCACGGAGGTGATGCTCACGCCTAATAGATCGCTGATGAGCTTGGGCACCATGATGCCGGTGGTGATGGTGGTGCCATCTGCCCCCATGCCCAGCAGCTGCTTCATGATATAGCCGCTGCCCAGCAGCACGGGAATGAAGAACGCCGTGCGGAAGAAGCCGCGCCCCACCATTTTCCGATTGATCAGGATGGCGATGACCAGTGAAAACACCATGCAAAGCGGTGTGTTCAGCAGCGTATCGTATACCACTTGAAGGAAAATCGGTACGAAATTGATATCGAAGAAGAAGATATATTCGTAATTGGTCAGGCCCGCCCATTCCGTGACCAGCCCTTTGAAGGAAGTAATCTTGGAAAAAGACAGGCGCACGGACGTGAGAATGGGATAGGCAAAGAAAACGCAGATACCGATCAGCCACGGGATCAGAAAGATATACGCTTCCAGGGAACGCCTTTTGTCGATCCCCATTTTCTTTCTGGATTTCCGGGCAGACGATCCTTCCTGAACGCTCATGGGCCGCACCTCCATTACATCTGAGGCGGAACAGCCGCCCAGCTTTGCGCGCCGATTTCAACGCCGTCCTGAAGCACAGGCTGGCTGCCGTAATTCACATAGACCGCCGCGCCGCTTTCATAGGTCACTTTCACCAGCGTTTCGCTGAGCCGCTCGTGACGGACGATCAATTGATCATGCAGTTCGGCCAGGGGGCCTTCGGTAAACTGTTTCGCGGCCCAGGCCACGCGCTCCTGCCACGCGGTGCACTCGGCGGAAAACAGGCTCTGATAATTGGTATACATCAGTTCCTCGGTGTTATCGTAGGTCAGTTCAAAGAAAGGCGTATACCCCATTTCCACCCAGCGGAGCACTTCTCTTTCCAGATCGCTGCTTAGGTTGCCGGGCTGACCCGCGTATTCCACCAGGCCGTGCAGGGCGATCTGATAGAAGGGCACCGAAGCGGTGGTGATCTGATAGCCGAAATCCTCATAAGGCACGCGGGTAAAGAAATCCGCCATTCCCAGCAGGCAGGTATCCCCGCCCTCCGCTTCGGCCGCGCCGAAAGCGGCCTTCACTTCGTCCGTCATGGCCCTGTAAATCCCCAAGGTATCTTCCGCGGTCAGGTAACGGCGGCTTCCGTAATTGTAGGCAACATACTGGCCCATACGCTCGAACCGCACGCCGTCTAAATCGAAATCCACCGCTTTTTTCAAAAAGTCTGTCAGCTTGTTTTTCGCCACGTCGGGGCTCAGCATGAACACCGTTTCTTCCAGATCGGTCATGATGATATGATTGCCGGTGTACACCACGTCGTTGCGGTGCGAATAACCGCGCTGATCGGAAGCGGCCTCTAAGAAATTTGCCGTCAGGGAAACGGTAGCCCCCAGCCTGTGGGCCGTTTCGATCAGCCGCTTTAAATCGCCGTCACTGCCCACCGCGCCACTGATGGGGAAACGGTCCGGCGTTTTTCCGTAGCCGTCCGCCGTCCAGCCCTTGATGGAGGCGCGGATGTTCCGAACGCCTAAGCTGTCGAGAGACAGAAGGATCTCTTCCGCCTGGGAAAGCGTTGTCACTGTGCGGGGCACGTCAAAGAGCAGTCCTTCCTCCGGTGCGTTCATGAACAGATCAATGGCCACGGAGGGCGTATGCTCCTTTCGGGCCACTACGCCGTTTTCCAGCAAATAATCCCGCCAGACGCACGCCATCACGCTGTAATCAGGGTCTTCCTCCGCTAAGAACAGGATACGCATCTGATAATCCACCTTGATATCGTCCTTATCGAACACCTTGATATCGCGGGTGGTAACGCGCTTATCCTCAAAGGAACGGCGATACTGGAAATTGGCAAACAGATAATTGATGCCGATGATGTTATTGGAACTGTTCACGGACACCCGGGCCGTTTCCGCCCCTTTTTCGATGATCGCCAGCATGCCGTTTCCGCCCCGGTTCATGCCGAACACGGGGAAAAGCGTCTCCGGCGATTCCTGGGCGAACATATCCAGCAGCGCGGGCTGCTTCTGATAATCGCCGTACACCTGATAAAGCCGCGTCGGTTCCTTGTAATGGGCGTAATCCTGGAATTCCATGATGGCGCCGCAGCCATCGGGATACAGGAAGAATCCCTCGCTTTTGTCTGTCGCGGAAAAAAGGAAGGGCAGCACATCTAAGCTGACCAGGGAAAAATCCCCGTCTTCCACGATCCCATCGTAGGGCACCCGCACGAGCAGGTTTTGGCCGTCCAGGAGGATTTCGATCTGTACGCCTACCTGATAGGTGCCGTAATAATAGGTCAGCCGCACGCCGTTATCGATCAGTTCATAGGACGCGGTCAGTTCCTTTTCCGCCATCAGGGCCGTATTGTTCACCACGCCCAGGCCGGTCTGCAGATTGGTGCAGTTCACCGCCAGCAGGGAAGTGATCCTCTTTTGCTGCGCGGGAATGATCTTCAATCCCTCCGCCGTTTCATCGTTCATGGTGGAGGACCAGGTTCTTCCGGTCAGGGCGTCCTCGATCTCCACAGCGCAGCATCCGGGAGAAAGATACAGGCTCAGGCGGTCGTTGGCGGCGACCAGGAGCCTTTCCGTTCCTTCCTTCTCCGCCGGGGCGGGCACAGCAAGCAGAAGCGCCGCGCAGCAGAGCAGGATCAGCATCGTTTTTTTCACGCCGCGCCCTCCTTCCTTACAGGCGATAAATGATTTCGTAATACACTTCGCGGATCATGGTCACGAACTGGGAGCTGATCGTGAACAGCAGCACCGCCGTGGCCCAGATCACCGCCATGGTGAAAACTGTCAGCAGCACCACCAGCAGGGTTTTCCGGATCGTGTACTCATTCATTTCCTTGATGCCGACGACCATCAGCAGCGCCACCCACAGCAGCAGCCCGCCGGTCATAACGAAATACAGGCCGGCCTGGCCCCCGTCCATGGTCCGGGATAAAAGCACGGCGGGAACCGTGAACAGCACATACGGCACTAGCGCCAGGGCGTTATACAGCATGGCTTCGCCGATTTTTGTCGCGCCGTCCAGAATGGTGGTCATGGCGTAGGAGGCCAGCACCCAGGTGAGCACGGGCACGAACAGCTTGCCGCATTCCAGCAGCAGATTGGCCTTGCGCACGGAAACGGTCGCCAGGGGGTAATGGGTGAAATAGATGGAAAAAATATTCACGCCCAGCGCCAGCGCTAAAATGGAGAGCACCAGGACCACGGTCAGGCGCTTGAATTTCGCGTCGCCGCGCTGCCGCTTGATGTGTTCGCTCACCACAATGGGGTGGAACAGCATCATGACGCACAGTTTCAGGCCCGTCATTTCAATCCCCTCCCCATCTGTACGTCGTCGGCCCACTGATCGGCTTTCTTTTTGGCCAGGGCCAGCAGCTTCACGACACAGAAAAGCGCCGCCGCGGCCAATGCAATGACCAGCAGGAAATGATGACGGAAATACTCGTGCCTGTATTCGGCGAAGGCTTCGGAATAGCCCTCTCTGTCGTTCGCCAGCTCATAGGAACGCAGGGCGCTTTCCCAATCCTCCTGCTTGCCCATGATTTTCGCCACGCCCCGGTGCGCCAGGGCGTAGTTGCTGTCGATTTCCAGGGCCTGCCGCCAATAAGTCAGGGCTTCGTCATACCGGCCTTCCCCGTGCAGCGTGACCGCCTGATGCACCAGCCGGATAAAATGCGTAGGCTTGAACACGGTGATTTCGTTGTTTTGATAGTCCAGCACGTACAGATAGCCTTCGCTGTCCGCGTCGATGCTGACGGGAATCTGGAACAGCCCGCCCGCGTCGCCCTGACCGCCGAAGCAGCAAAGCAGGTTTCCGTCCTGATCGTATTGATAGATCAGGCCCGTGCCCCGGTCCACTACGGTGATGATGCCGTTGTCTTCCACCGTAATATCTGAAAAAGTGGGCTCCAGTTCTTTCTTTTCAGCGCCCCTCGCCCGGTTGGGCAGGGTAAAGCCGTAGGTTTCTTCCGGATAGGTGTTGGTGCCCACCGAGTTGAGCTTTCTGATCTGCGCGGTGTTTTTGTTGGACAGGATGCCGTATACCATGTTGTCCGCACCGATGAAGAAGTTGGAATAGCTGGCGGGCTCCTGCTTCACCGTGCGTTCGATCTGGCTTTTGCTGCCGAAGAGGCGGATCAGGAAACGGGAAAGGGAAAAACCCACCTTGTCCGCGCCCAGATAGCCGCGGAAATTGTTGGCCTCGTCCAGGGCGATCAGGTTCGCGCCCTTGAGGGCGTAAATATAGCCTGTGTTGGCCACGAAGATTTTCTGCACGTCGAAGGTAAAATTGGCGCCCAGCAGGCTGGAATCCGGCTTCACGTATACCTTGCGGTCGGAAAGGTCGGCGTTCAGGGTGACGATGCGCAGATTCCCCGTATCGGCGATCCAGATGCTGCCGTCGGGGTGCACATACACGCCCCGGGGCTTTTTCAGCTTCGCGCCGCAGCCTTCGGTGATTTCCCGGATCACCTTTCCTTCCCGGGTCATTTGCAGCACCCGGTTGTTTTCGCCGTCCGCCACGTAAATGGTATCGTCCGGGGCGAGGAACAGGTCCTCCGGATGATTCATGAATCCGCTTTCCCCTAAGTTTTTGATGGTGGTATATACCTCATAGCAGGCGGGGATGGGGATGAAATTATTTCCCCCGGCGGTGGTGTCGGTATCTACTACGAAAGCGTCCATGCCCACCACGGCAAAAGCGGAAGAAGTCCACAGACAAATGCACGCCGTCAGAAGGAAAAATACTCGTTTCATGCGCTTCCCTCCTTACGACTTGATGCCCGAGAAGGACATGGTCTCCATGACTTTGCCGCGCATAAAGGCGAATACCAGAATGGAGGGCACCGTGGTCAGGAATGTGGCCGCGCCCACCGTGCCGGCCCTCGCCACCACACCCGCGCCGCCGGACAGGGTCTGCAGGGCCAGGGGCAGGGTCTTGAGGGCGTTGCTGGAAATAAAAATCAGGGGAGAGAAGTAATCGTTCCAGTTGTTGACGAAGGAAAACACGGCTAAGGTGGTCCAGGCGGGCTTGAGCAGCGGCATGGCGATGGTCCAGAATACGCGCAGCTCCTTGGCGCCGTCGATGCGGGCGGCTTCCAGGATGGAATCCGGCAGCTGCTCGCAGAACTGCTTGACCAGGAAGAAATTGTACGCCACAGCGATCTTGGGAATGATCAGCGCCAGGTAGGTGTTGACCAGGCCCAGCCTGTTGACCACCAGATAATTGGGAATCTGGGTCACGTGGGTGGAGAACATGAGGGCGGCCAGCACCACCGCGAAAATGGGGCCGCTTCCCGCGGGCTTATGCTTGACCAGCCCGTAAGCGCCCATGCTGCATACCACCACGCTGATCACCACCGTCACCACCGTCGTAAACAGCGAATTGAATATATACCGGGTGAAGGGCACGGTGGAAGAAGAAAGAGACGTGAGCAGATCGCTGAAATTGCGCAGGGTGGGATTATGTACGATCAGCCGCGGCGGATAGATGTACAGTTCGTCCAGCGGCATCAGGCTGCGGCACACCATGGCGAACAGGGGAAGCCCAGCGATGATCACCAGCACGGTCAAAAGCACATACAGCATGAACCGGGAAAAGGTCAGCTTTTTCAGGCGAAACCTGAACCGCCGGGGCTTATAAACGGCTTTGGTCGTCATTTTTCCGCCTCCTTCCCGTCAGGTGTTATCCTTGAACACATGCATGCAGATGCGTCCAAGGGTAAAGGTGATCACAAACAGCGCCATGGCTACCGCGCTGGCGTAGCCCATGTTGAAACGGGTAAACGCGTAATCGTACAGGTGCGCCACGATGGTGTGGGCGGCGTAGTTGGGGCTGGGCATGCCCGCCACGGCCGTCGCCACGTCGAATACGCCGAAGGCGCTCACGATGGCGTTGATCGCGCCGAAGAGCATTTGGGGCTTCATCATGGGCAGGGTGATATACCGCAGCTCCTGGAATTTATTCTTGATGCCGTCCACCCGCGCGGCCTCGTACATGGCGGGGTCCACGTTCTGCAGGCCCGCCAGGAACACCAGGAAGCCGGTGCCCATGCTCATCCATACGGCGATGATCATAATGACCGGCAGCACATACGTGGCGTCCTTCGTCCACAGGATCGGTTCCAGGATCAGGCCCGTCCGCAGCAGCAGATTGTTGATGTAGCCGTAGCGGTCGCCGGAAAACAGGATCAGCCAGATGGTCGCCATGGCGACGCCGCTGGTCAGCGACGGGGCGTAGAACATGAGGGAAAAGAAACCGCGGCCCCGCTTTACCAGTGTGATCAGCCACGCCATCAAAAAGGACGCGAAATAGCCGATGGGGCCCGTGATCACGGCGAAAATCATGGTGTTTTTGAGGGAAATCAAAAACACGTCATCATCCAGGATCAGCTGGGCGTAATTGCTGATGCCCACAAACCGGGCGGGCTGGATCATGTTGTAATTGGTCAGGCTGTAATACATGGCTACGGCGACCGGCACGATCACAAATACTGCGAACAAGATCAGGAAGGGCAGCAGAAACGCATAGCCCGTGCCGTTTTTGCGCAGCCATTCCCTGAAGCCGCTTTTCTTTACCGCTGCCTGCAAGGCGATCACTCCTTTCGCTTATTCCAGTCCAAACTCCACCCGTTTATTGTGAAGCTCCTTGTTGATGTCCTTGACCGCCTTTTCCAGGGCGTCCCTGGTGTTTTCGTTGTTGATGCACACCCGGTTCCAGGCGTTGATGATGTGACGGCCCGTGAAATAGCCCCCGGGCACGATCATCTGCTCCTCCGCGGCGTCCATCTGCGCCCGGATGACCCGTTCGTGCCGGGCGTCCCAGGGCAGGGAATAAAAGGCGTTCACATTGGCGGTGTTCCATCGGGCGCCCATGCCCAGGATGGCTTCCAGCTCCCGGCCATACCGGGTCTGCGTTTCCTCGCTGCTCCACCATTTGAGGAATTCCCAGGCGGCGTCCTTTTTTTCGCTCTGGCTGAGGATGATGTCCGCGGTGGCCGCCGTAGTGCCCACCGTGTGCTTTACCGTGCCGTCCGCCTGCTCTGTGCCCGGCACAGGGGCGATGCTCCAGCGGCCGTACAGCTCCGGCGCGGAGGTCATCAGCTGCATATACGTGGTAAAATTGCCGATGCCGATGGGCATGGTGCCCGTGCGGATGCGGGTGAAGAAGTTGCTTTCCGCGTCGATCTCATAATTGGCGTACATATCCGTCCAGGCCTTGAACGCCCTGTAGGCTTCCGGCGTATCCAGGCCGGAGGCTTCCCCCTCGCCCTGATAATAATCGCCGCCCATTTGCAGCAGCAGCATGGTAAACCCGCGCAGCGCGCCGGGAGAATTGCTTGATACGGAGGTGTCTACCGGGAGGGAAAAGCTCATGTTGTTTTCGTACAGGCGCGGCAGCACCTTCTGGTACAGATCGCTCCAGGTTTCGGGCAGTTGAACCCCAAGCTCGGCCAGCACGTCCTGACGGTAGATCATCACGGTAAAATCCATGGTCTCCGGCAGGGCGTACACGCCGCCGTTGTATTTGAAGGGGATCAGGCTGCTCGCATAAAAGTTCCGGGTCACTTCCTCAAAATCCGGGAACCGGCTCAAATCCGCCACCGCGTCCCGGAAAGCGAATTCATTCGGAAGATTGTATTCCACGGACAGGGCCACGTCCGGGGCGGTGCCGCTGGCGACGGACAGCATAATGGTGTTCACGGAGCCCGTGGACAGCTGGCCCGTGGGCAGCACGTGCAGGTTGATCACGATGCCGGTGCGGGGGGTAAAATCCTCGTCCGCCAGTTCCTTCAGGATCTCGCCCCATTCGGTGCCGCGGGCGATCCATACGTTCAATACGGTGGTTTCGGCGTTTTTGCCCGCATCGTCCACGATCAGGCCGACGCTGTCATAGTCCTTGGTAAAGGAGGCCAGGAAGTTTTCGCCCGTCACCGCCATGCGCTGAAAAAAGTTGGAAGTGGCGATGTCCATGGTCACGTCCGGGGAGGATAGCATCAGATAATCCATCGCCATGGGGCATTTTTCGATGGTGGAAATGTATGTGCCCAGGTTGCTCTGGGCGTTGTCCAGATCGCTCAGCGCTTTGGGGATGCGGTCCACGTCCTCCGCGAAGAACAGCAGCTGGTCGATGATCTGCCGGTAGTTGTTTTCCATTGAGGTGGTTTCGCTGGAGATGGAAGCCAGCAGATCGGCGCTTTCCTTAAGCCGCCCGGCCAGATAGGTCAGCTGTCCGCTCAGCTCCGGCATGGTGCGGTACAGATCGTACTCATAATTGAAATCCGGTTCCGAGCCGGTGATTTTCACGATCTCCCGTTCCAGCCGGCCCAGGGAGGTGGTATCCTTTTCCGTCCGGCGCATGATTTCCCCGATGGGCCCCAGCTTTACCGTGGCGGTCAGGGTGTGCGGGCCCTTTTCCAGATAGAACTGATAGGGCGCGCCGTTTTCATCCCGCAGGGTCTCGCCGTACCAGTGGCTGTCATACGGGAAGGAATACAGCTTCATTTCCTCGAAGGGGATTTCGCCGTCGATCATGATCTGCCGGTAGGAGGGCATGCCGGGATCGGTGGTCTGCAATACCTTGAAATGGATCGCGTACAGGCCGGATTCCGGCACGTCGATCCGCCAGCTGACCGCCGCGTTGCCCAGCCGCCAGCGGTAGCCGCCCACGATGTTCAGCACCCGTTCCGCGCCGGAGCGAGGTTCGGTCAGCGGATCCGCGTCGGATTCGCGCCGGATCACGTTTTCGCTGCGCCACGCGCTGTTTTCCGCCTGGAGCTTCACAAGCGCATCCGAAGATACGGGGGCATAGCCCGAAGCCTGCCATTCCGCCAGCTTTTCCCGATAAGAAGGATATATGCCCGGGGAAACGAAGCCCGCCTCCAGCAATATCACGGGCTGATCCACATAGCTAAGGCTGATTTCATGCTCGCCTTCCGACAGGTAAAAACGCAGCGGATCCACATAAATCGCCTGCTGATCCACCACCCGCACGGTCTGCCATACCTGTTTTTCGCGCATGTGCGGCCAGACCTCGTCGCCAATGGCGTTCACGCGCATTTTTCCGTTTTCCTGCACGTCCTCCTCAAACACGCGGTAGAAGCATAGGTTGTTGGCCTCTTCAAACGGCGTTTCCCCGTCGATGGTGATTTTGCGCTGCACCTTTGCTTCGTTGCCGCCTAAGGCAAGATAGGTCACCTGCAATTCGTACAGGCCGGGCTGCTCCACCCGGATGTGCCACACGGCGGCGCTGTCGCTGTCGCCGGAGGACAGCGCCATCCGGCTTCCCTGTTCCGGAGGCTGTTCTTCGCCGCTTTTTTCATACAGGAAGGGGATGTCGCCCAATTCCGCCCCCACGTCCTGGATCAGGCGGATATCGCCCGACAGAAGCGCCGAAGCGGGCTCCAGCGGGATCGCCGCGCCCTGTGGGGCGGGAGCGTATACGTCGGGCAGCTTTGCCCATTCTTCCTGCAAATCGCCGTATTCCACGGCGGTTTCCACAAACATGGCGTACAGATCGTCCCAGCCGCCGTCGGCCGTTTCTCCCTGGGCGCGGCATGCGCCCGTCAGGCAGAATATCACCAGCATCATTTCCGCAATACGTTTCACCGGACGCGCCTCCCCCGTTATTCATTGGATATCTTCACATATCTGACATCCGCCCAGCCGCCCCAGCGCCCCAGCGTATTCAGCACGAACAGGCCAGGCCGGGCGCCGGTCCAGCCCCCGCAGGTCATGGGGTATTCGCCGCCCAGGGGCCGCAGGGAATGGGGGCCGTCGCCGTAAAAGAATGAAACATTGCCCCGCCGCACCCTCATGCGCAGCAGGACTTCGGCGTAGGACCACATTACTTCCGAAATGGGCGTTTCCGTTACCCGCTCCGGCACCCAGCGATTGATTTCCATGGCCATGCCCATCTTCAGGCTCACCCGGCCCTGACCAAGCGCAATGAAATAGTAGGTATAGCCCATCATGCCCACCCCGGCGATATCGCCGTCCTGGGCGTGAGAACTGAACAGTACATCCATATCAAAATCGTGGCATTGCATGAGCTGCGAGAGGAAATTGCCCGCATGAAACAGGTTTTCCGAAGGCGCGGCGTGCAGCCGAAGTCCAGGCTTTAATTCCGTATACCAGCCTTTGTTTGGATTCGCCTGCCACTGCCATTGAAGGCCCAAGCCGTCTTTAAAATCATCAGAAGTGGGGATTTCCGCCGAGAAGGGGGCCAGGTCCATCTGCCCTCCCAGCACCGGGGAGCCTTTTTTGCCCATCACCGGCCAGCCGTCGCTCCAATCCACAGGCTGCAGGTGCGTGACCCGCCCGTAGGCGTCCATATCCTGAAAGTGGATAAACCAATCCTTGCCGTGACCATCGTTCACCCACCCGCCCTGGTGCGGGCCGTTGATGGGGGTTTTGCCCTGGCCCAGCACGACCCGGCGCTCATAGGGACCATAAATATTTTCCGCCCGCAGCGCCAATTGATAGCCGGGCTTCACGCTTCCGGCAGGGCAAAGGATCCAATACACCCCTTCCCGCTTATAGGCCTTGGGGCCTTCCACGGTAATATCGTTGTGATCTGCGCCGTCATATACCATTCTGCCTTTATCCAAAACCGTCAAACCATCAGGGGATAATTTATGCACGTACAGCACATTATTGATCCCCGCGCGGCTCGCGGCAAAACCATGGATCAGCCATGCACGCCCATCGTCGTCGAACAGGGGGCAGGGGTCGATCCACCCCGTCACATCTTTCACATAATGGCATTCCCATTCCCCAGCCGGATCTTTCGTGGTAAAGACGAACAGCCCCTCGTCCGGCATGCACACATAAATATAGAACGTCCCATTATGATACCGCAGGCTCGGGGCCCAGATGCCGCACTTATGGGCAGGCCGGTCATATCTGGCGAAGGGCAGACGCCGGGCGGCGTAGCCAATCAATTCCCAATGCACCAAATCCCTTGAATGGAGCACAGGAAGCCCCGGTATATAAGTAAAAGAGGAAGAAACCATATAAAAGTCCCCGTCTACCCGTACTACATCGGGGTCCGAATAATCTCCGTAAAGAATAGGATTGGTGTAGTGCATTCTCATTACATCCTTTTGTTTGTCTCTAAATAGTCAGATTTTCCATGGTCTCTGCCATTTATTACATTATAATCCCCGTATTTTGAAATGTCAATAGATCAAAATGTATATTATGGTCAAATTTAAAAAATTATCTGACCATATTTTGCATTCTCAAAGGTCCGACTAACCGTCAATCTCTTCGTGTGTGCTTGGCGGCTTTATTGTTTTTGCGATCAGCCTCTTTCCAATGGATCCGGCTGATCCAAATTGTCTTCATTATTAAAACGGCTGTCAACGCTATTTTTTCACGTTCACCGCCGCTTAAAATTTTGAAGGTTACAATCAGCTAATCTCGCAATAATATGATCTTACAGTTACGGTGGTATGCGGAAGAAGGATACGAATGGGCAGTCCTATCAACTTTCACAACCTATTCAGAAGAATACGCCCATATCGCCCTTCTTGCGGAAAAACTTCGAGGGATTCTCTTCACGCTGGGGGGCGTTCCATGTGCATCTTGGTGACGCCAGCGTGCATCCTGGTCGTGATCCTCTTGAACTTTTTCCGGATTGCTGTATCATTTGTTTTGTGATCGCGGGAAACCAAAGAGAACGACCGGAAAGAAGGCGGAACATGAAAACGATCATTCACGATTTCGGAAAAGAACAAAACGGCGGGCTGCTTGCTTTAGCGGATCAGGTCGTCTGCGCGGACGGACGGTACGCGCCTTGCCAGGGGTGCTTCAAATGCTGGACCAAGCACCCCGCCGCCTGCGCGATGAAGGACGCGCTGCACCATGCCTGCCGAGTGCTGGGAAACTCCGACGATTTGACCATCATCACGAAGAACCTGTACGGCGGTTACAGCGCGGCCATCAAGAACCTGCTGGACAGGAGCATCGGGAGTTCCACCCCGTTCAGCACGTACAGAAGGGGAGAGATGCACCACACCCTTCGTTATGGGAAGCGGAACAGTCTCCGCGTGATCGTCTATGGAAATATCACTGACGCGGAAAAAAGTACCTTGAAGCTGATGGCGGAGCGCAATGCCATCAACATGGGATACCGGGAACACAGCGTAGTTTTCTGCGCGGACGCGGAAGAAGCGGGGAGGATGGCATGATGGAAAAGACGGTGCTGATCAATTGCAGCCCGAAGAAGAAGCTCAGCATTTCAAGGTTTATCATGAAATGCGAGGGCTTCATGATCCGGGGCGAAAAGGAATACTTTCAGCTTCGCGCTCCGGCGGACCGGAAGCCGATTTTGAACGCGCTGAAAACCGCGGGAAAGGTGGTATTTGTCACGCCCCTGTATGTGGACAGCGTGCCTTCCCACGTGCTGCCCTTCTTGAGCGAAATGGAAGGATTCTGCAAGGAAAACGGCCTGAACCTCAAGGTCTATGTGATCGCCAACAACGGCTTCATCGAAGGAAAGCAAAATGAACCTTTGATGCAGGTGGCGGAGAATTTCTGCGCCCGTGCGGGGCTTTCCTGGTGCGGCGGCGTCGGCATCGGCGGCGGCGTGATGCTGAACGTGGAAAGAATCATGATCACCGTGATGTTCTGGCTGATGCTGCTGAACATGCTGCTTCGCGCCGTGCAAGGGGAAAACGTGCTGGATCCGGTCCGCTCCTTCGGCATCAGTCTCGGTGAACTCTTGATCCTGGCCTGCGGGATCATCGCCTATGCCGTCCGTTTGGCGCTGCATATCAACAAGGGCACGGACGCCGGAAAACGGTATACCCGCATCATGGTGCCCTCCTTTATCTTCATCCTGTTCGCGGATATCTTTTTTATCATCTTCTCCGTTTTCCAGGGCGGGATCTTCCGCGGATGGTTTTCTCGGTTCCAGCCGGACGCCAAATGTGGTATAATTGCAGCGAGAAAATGACGCGATCTGAGGGGGACGGCTGTCATGCGGGTTCGGTTTGAGCAGGTGGACGCAAAGGAAAAGGAACAGGCGCTGATCCGCGCGGTGGAGAAAACCGCGGATATTTTAAGCGCCATGGATTTATTGGAAAACGGTTCCGGCGGCATTACCGTCACCAAGGACAGAAGCACCTATTTTTGCAAGCTAACGCGGATTTATTATATCGAGTCCGTGGATAAGCACACCTATATCTATACCAAGGACGATTGCTACGAATGCCGGGAACGCCTGTATGAGCTGGAAGAAAAGTTAGGCGCTTACTTTGTGCGCATCTCCAAATCCATGATCGTGAACCTGCGCAAGATTCAGAACGTCAGCGCGGAGCCGGGCGGAAGAATGGTGGCCGTGCTCCTGAACGGAGAGCGCGCGATCATCTCCAGAAGCTATGTGAAAGAGATCAAAAGGAGGCTCGGTATCCAATGAACGCCGCGAAAAAAATGTTTGTGCAGAGCATGATCATCTCCACCTCCATCCTGTTCCTCAACGGGATCAACGCGGTGATTCAGCATTTTGCCGGAAACGACATCGTATTGCAATGGTATCATCCCATTTCCATTGTATTGACCGGCGTCCTTTGCGCCCTGCCCACCGTACTGCTGCTGGACTGGGAACAATGGGACAGGAAAACGCTCTGGTTCAGGGTCGCCCTGCATTGCCTTGCGCTCTATGCCGCCGTGACCGGCGCGGGCTGGATTTTCAAATGGTACGACGACGCGGAAGGCTTCATCGGCGTAAGCGCCATTTTCTTTGTCATCTATGCCTTCGTCTGGCTTTCCAACCACTGGCTGGATAAGCAGGACGAAAAAAAGATCAATCGGGCGCTGGATGAAATCCGCGACAGCGAGTGACCATAAGGACCGCCCGCAGGGGGCAACAGTTATCTGTATTCATTGAAGAATGGAACATAAAAAATGGGACGGTTTTGTGTGCTCTGCTTCAAGCGCGGTTTTGGCACAAAAAACCGTCCCCCGTGTTTTCTCCGGATTATCGATAGCTCCCAAGCTGTTCTTTGATCCGCTTTTTATCATAATACATGGCTTTATCGGCACGCCTAAACACCAAATCAACGGTCCGGTCATCCGACGCCAGTTCCGCCATGCCGACCGCGGCGGAATACTGTTCCCACGGCTCCGCCTGATCGTTCTTCAAACAGTCTTCATACCGCTGTTTCAGCGTTTCAACAAGGGCGAGGCGGTTATCAAAGTCCGTGCCCTGCAAGATCGCCACAAACTCATCGCCGCCGATTCGGTACACGGGGGAATGCTTGAAAACCTCACAAATCAGGTGACAGCATCCGATGATATGCTACAGAATGAAGCGGAGGCGGTTTCCCTGGGTTTCGCGATGACCGCGGCAAAGCAGCATATGGGATATGGAGTTGAAACAATAAGCGCCATCGTCAAGATGCTGCGTGAGATAGGCGTTCAGGAAATCCGGATCAAGACCTGGAAAAAGAATCTGCCCTGTCAGAGGCTGGCGGAAAAGCTTGGCTTTGAAAGAGTGAGCGTCATCCGGAATGGCCATAAGGACCCGCTCACAGGGGAAACAGGCAATAGCTATCTGTACTCTTTGAAGTAAAGGAACAGGGGACGGTTTTGTTCTGTGCGCGATGCTTCAAGCACGGTTATCAGCACATAGAACCATCCCCTGTGTTTTTTTCGCTATGAAGCCTATGAACTTGTCCGCGGGCAAAGGTCTGGAGAAATAGAACCCCTGAATATAGTCACAGTTCATTTGTTTTAGGAGTTCGACCGCGTCGCTGGTTTCCGCGCCCTCGACCGCGATCAGCTTGCCGATGCTCTGCATCATGCGCACTGTGTACTCAAGGATCTTCCGCCCTTTTTCGGAACGAACATCGTCCAGCATGCTTTTGTCGATCTTGATGAGCTTCAAAGGAATATGCCGACCGAGATGTCCATGCGTTCCTCCGGGCGCATGATGGATAGCATGATCAGCATTTCCCCCAGAGCGGTGCAGAACATCTCCACCAGCAGCTCCGGATGGAAAAAATGGATCAAAACCGCAAGATGAACCAGCAAATATACGGTGAGCAGCGAAGCCTATCTGTTTTTCGGAAGATAGCGGCGGCAGTAAATACAGTAGGATAATCCGAAAAGACCGTAGAGCAGAGCGATCCCATAAAACGCCAGCATCAGCGGGCCGTGAACGTAGCCGACCTCTGATGTGACAGTGAAAGCGCTGTGGGTAAATGCATCCTGTGCCAGCGTAACCAGGAGCGCCGCATAAGACAGGCAAAACACGGCCTTTGCCCACCATTTCCGGATCATGGACGCCGTGCGTGTGAGCGCCGGCAGGAACAGAAGGAGTACGGCGTTGTTGCTGTTGCGCAGGAACAGATAAGCATATATCACGCTTATGTGAAAGGACGATGAGGAAAAAATACCAAACAAATTATACAGGAAAAAGGGATGCCCGAAAGAAAAAGGTGTGGACATTTCAGAAGCGGATATGATAGAATCTGGCGAGCAGGATGAACCTCCGAGAGCGATTCTTCCCGCCTTGATGGAAAAAATGAAGCTGACGCCTATACAAAAGGATCACCCTCATATGGAGGAAAAGAAATTGCAAACCCAAAACGTGACAGCAGAAAAAGGATTATCTCTAAAAACTACATCTATAATCATGATGATCGTATCGCTGGTCATTACTGCGGTACTGCTGTTTATGGCTTTCCGCACGTTCCGGAGCTTCAGGAACATGGAAGAATCAACGGATGATTTCATTCAAATGGAAGAAGCGGCAGACGAGCTGATGCAGGCTTCAGATTATCTTACCGAGGAAGTGCAGTGCTTTACGGTATTGGGAGACCGGACGCACATGGAGAACTATTTTACGGAAGCGGACGTTACTCTCCGCCGTGAACACGCGATCTCTGTCATGGAGGAAGCGATGCCGGATTCGCCCGCATTGGCCAAGCTGAAAGAAAGCATGGCGGAATCCCTGTCGCTCATGAATCGGGAGTACTACGCCATGCGGCTGATGATGGAAGCCCAGGACGATGCCGATATGCCGCAAGCGCTGAAGAATGTGACGCTGACGGAAGCGGACAGCGCTCTGCCCCCGGCAGAAAAGATCCTCCTTGCACAGCGTATGGTTCATGATAAAGTGTATTCTGAACAAAAAAACCAGATACGAAACAACATGGCAGAATGCATTAAGGCTTTGAAATCCGGAACACATGGCGCCCAGCAGGAGACCGAAGACAGGACGAATCACGATCTGGGCTGGATGGTGGCGCTGATCTTTATTCAGTCCGCGGCAATGATTGCGATGATGTGGGTGACCACGCATCTTGGCGTCAATCCGGTACTGAGCGCGGTAGACCACATCAAGAAAGACCAGAAAATACCGATCATCGGGGCTTCTGAATTCCGTTATCTGGCCGGAACCTATAACGTGATGTATAACGCGTACAAAAAGAGCATCGCAAACCTCAGCTTCAAGGCTTCCCATGATGAACTGACCGGGGTATATAACCGGGCTGGTTTCGATCTGATCAAGACCAGCCTGGAAATGAGCACAACAGCCATGCTGCTGTTTGACGCGGATCAGTTTAAAAGCGTCAACGATCAGTTCGGCCATGAAACCGGGGATCGGGTGCTGAAAAAGATTGCCGCTGTGCTGAAAAAGAATTTCCGTTCGGACGATTATATTTGCCGGATCGGAGGAGATGAGTTTGTTGTATTTATGGTGCATACGGCCGGGAATCCCAACGAACTGATCACGCGCAAGGTGATCAAGATCAATGAGGATTTGCAGCGTGAAGAAGACGGCCTTCCGTCCATCACGCTTAGCGCGGGCGTGTCGTATTGCCCGGATGGAGAAGACCCGGTGGAAATGTTCCGTCAGGCGGATATCGCGCTGTATTATGTCAAGGATCATGGGCGGGACGGCTGCTGTTTCTATTCGGAAAAGCTGAAGGATAAACAACCGCCGCAGAAATCGCACTGATTCCGTTCGTTCCCTTATGTACTCTATCAAAGCACCATAGGCATACACGCGTTAAAATGAACGCCACTGAGATTATCAAGCGAAATGTAAAAAGGGGCAGGTTCTACATGTTTTGTTTATGCGCAATTTTCGGGATAGAGGGCCGTCCCCCTGTGTCTTTTTCCCTGTGTTTCTCTTGTTTCTTGAAATGGCCGTGTGGTGTCAGTCTTCCGCGTCTCCTTCCAGATTTTCCGAACGCGGAATGCCACGCGCGGCAATGTCTGCGCGGATCAGGGCTTTGATATATCCCTGAAAACTGGGCTGTTCGTCCAGCACGGCGATTATATCCGCGTCGGTCCTCATGTTCAGTTTCATGCCGTAATGCCGTGATTTCTCTTTGTCATAGCGCATTTGGGAAATAGAACGTTGCGTTGGCATGATGTTAGCTCCTTCTCCGCATAGCAGGAGTAAATGTAATCACTTTCCCGTCCTCTTGTGCACAACAAGGGGAGGGGGCTTATGCTGAAATACAGGATTATAGATGCGCACAAAGAACCGTCCCCTAATATGTTATGCGTTCTAATGATCCGTGTTCGATTGGTGTTGGCTGGGATTTGCCTTTCGCGCAAGCGGGGCATTTATTATGCTTCCAATTCAGCAAGATGGGCTTTCAGTTCATCGTATTTTTTATCCTGCATAATTGGACTGTCAAAGTGATAATAGAATCCATAGGCGGACGCAATCTGCTGGCGCAAAGCGGCAATATCGGCAAGGCGCTGCTGCTGGGGCGTATTGCCTTGGCATTGATGATCCCCGCTTCCATGGCAAGGCGAAGGATATGCTTGCAGGGGATATAGCCCTGTTTCATGGCAAAGTCCGGGCAGGAACAGGTTTCCAGATCAGTATGATAGATGGTTGGGCTGGTTTTCAGCGAAAGCCGGGCGGCAGCTCCGGAAAGGCCGGAAGGCCCCGGACAGCAAAGGGCGGTTTCCCCCGTAATCTTTTACATTTATGCTCTTACAGCTTCCCGTACAGCGGGCCGTAATGCTTGCAGGCGGCGTAGTCCGCGGCCTGGGTATCCTGGGTGCCGAAGGCGGCCCAGGAGTGGGGACGGTACACCTTTTCGGGGGCTACGTTGTGCATGGCGACGGGGATGCGCAGCATGGAAGCTAAGGTGATCAATTCCGCGCCAACGTGGCCGTATACGGTGACGCCGTGATTGGCGCCCCAGTTGGCCATGACGGAATACACGTCCCTGAACGCGCCTTCTCCCGTGAGCCGGGGAGCGAACCAGGTGGTGGGCCAGGTGGGGTCGGTGCGCTGGTCTAAGATATCGTGCACGTGATCGGGCAGCAGCACGGTAGTGCCCTCGGCGATCTGCATGACCAGGCCCACGCCCTCCACGATGTTCAGGCGCAGCATGGTCACGGGCATTTCAGCCTGGGTTTTGAAATGGCTGGAGAAGCCGCCGCCCCGGAAATACTGATAGTTGGCCCGGCACCAGTCGGTGGCCTTGAGGCAGGCGTCCATATCCTTCTTGGTCATTTCCCAGAAGGGCTTCATTTTGCCGCCCGCCGCGCCGGTGCAGTCTAAGGCCGTGGCGCCGGAATTGATCAAATGGATGAAGCCGTTTTCTGCCGCACCCTCGGCCTGCCAGCCGGTGGCGCGCTTCACTGCTTCGGGGCTCCAATAGGTGCGCACGTCGTGGAAGCAGGGGGCGGTGTTGGATACCAGGGTACCCAGCAGCATGGAAACGCCGTTCATGGTGTCGTTTTCGGTGGCGAAGGCCGTGGGCTGTTTGGGGCCGTTCCAGTCGAAGGTGGAGGCCATGATGGCTTCGGTGAAATCGCCGTTGGGCAGCCAGTCCGTCCACTGGCGCTGGCCCTGGAAGCCGCCCGCCACGGCGTTTTTGCCCAAGGCTTCCTCATGCCAGCCCATCTTATCCAAAGCGGGATTGCCGAACAGGATGTCCTTGACGATGCAGGTGAGCTTGGCGATGAATTCCCAGTCCTGATCCGGGGGAATGTGCTTGCTGCGGGTGACGATTTTAGGCAGGTTCTTGCCCGCGTTGCAGTCAAAGCCCTCTTTGCAGTTCTTCTTGATCCAAGCCAGGGCCTTTTTGTATTCCTTGGGATCGTAGATTTCCAGGGTGACGCGGCGCAGCAGCTCCGTCATATCCACCCATTCCGCCCGGATGCCCAAATATTTCTGCATCACCTGGGTATCGCAGAAGGAGCCCATGATGCCCATGGCCACGCCGCCGATGTTGACGTAGGCTTTGTTCTTCATCCAGCCTACCGCCACGGCGCAGCGGGCGAAGAGCAAAATCTTTTCCTTCACGTCGTCGGGCACGGTGCGGTCGCCTAAGTCCTGCACGTCATGGCCGTAAATGGAGAAAGCGGGCAGGCCCTTTTGCGCGTAGGCGGCCAGCACGGCGGCTAAGTACACCGCGCCGGGGCGCTCGGTGCCGTTAAAGCCCCACACCGCTTTGATGGTGGTGGGGTTCATATCGAAGGTTTCCATGCCGTAGCACCAGCAGGGGGTCACGGTGAGGGTGGCGGCAACATTCTGGGTGGAGAAAAACTCCTCGCACTTGGCGCTTTCCGCCCCGCCGCCGATGGTGCAGGGGGAAATCACCGCCTGAACGGGGGTCCCGTCCGGGTAGCGCAGGGTTTCGATCAGTTCCTTGGCGGCGGCGGCCAGGCCCATGGTCTGGTCCTCCAGGCTCTCCCGGATGCCGCCCCAGCGACCGTCGATGACGGGCCGAATGCCGATTTTTGGATACAACATGAATGAATTCCTCCCTACTTCTTTGAAAAATTGAAAACGTATGACGGGTGCTTCTCTCGGGCTTTT
>JAFWQM010000091.1 GCA_017509065.1 Clostridia bacterium | reverse complement strand
TGAGCAAGCGGATGATCCCGGCGCAAGACCAGGCCCCAGGTGTCTTTTGCGGGAAGCCGAAGGCTGTTGTAGCGAGACACATCCGCCGGTTCCACCAGAACGCCGAAGTCGAGCAAGCCCCTTTCCAGCCGTTCCATCACATCTTCCGCGTTGCCGCTGTAGATCTGGAAACGGATGCCCGGATGATCCTCCCTGATCTGTGCCATCAGGTCAGTCACTTTTTTCAATGCGAAGGTTTCACCGCTGCCGACGAAAACATCCCCGGCCACGGCGGTGCCCATGGAGGAAAACTCCGCTTTCGTCCGTTCCGCCATCTCCAGGATTTCTTCGGCACGCTTGCGGAGCAGCATGCCCTCCGGCGTCAGCACCATGGAGCGGGTCGTGCGGATAAACAGTTTCTGCCCCAGTTCCTCCTCCAGCTCCTGGATCTGCCGGGACATGGTGGGCTGCGTAACGTGCAGTACTTCGCTGGCTCCGGTCAGTCCGCCTTCCCGCGCTACCGTCAGAAAATAATTGAGCACCCTCAGTTCCATATACATCCCTCCCATTTCATCATACCACATTTATTATTGCCTGATAAGCAAAAATCATATTATCTTTTAAGTATTTGCTATCTTGAATGGTGTTCTTTATAATATGATCTGGGAGGTGGGCATGTGATTGCCATGAGCGAGGAGCAGGTTTATGAATGCCTGGCGGACGCGGGCTGTAACAAAGAACTGATCAAACAGTTTGAAGCGTGCCAGAGCTCCGGGCGTCAGAAGGAACAGCTGCGGCTGCTTGCGGATTACCGCCGCCTCTTGCTGGAGAGGATTCATACAGAACAGAAGAAGCTGGACCTCCTGGATTATTTGGTCTGGACCGTAAAAACAAACGGTTCTTCGGCAGAGGAGGGAAAGCATTGAAAAGATGGATCGCAATTCTGGTGACAGCGATGCTGGCAATACTCCAGACAGGCGCATTTGCGGAATGTGACGATGAGATCAGTAACTACACCCGGTATGCAGATTATATCCCGCAGGCCGCGGAGCCTGTCGGCCTGATCCCCGGAGAGAATCACAGAACACTGGTCGTCTGGTTCTCACGGGTCGGGAATACCGTGTTTGATCCGGATGTGGATGTAGTTTCCAGTGCGACCCTGAACCGCGGCAAAGATGGCGCACTGGTCGGCAATGCCCAGATGATCGCCGGCTGGATCACTGAGGAAACTAAAGCGGATGTGTTCCAAATCCAGACCGCATATACCTACCCTTCGGATTATGATCAGACCGTGCAGGTAGGCGAAGGCCAGGATATCGATCACGTGGATCTGGCGCTGGCTTCTCATCTGGAGGATGTCAGCGGATATGACACAGTATGGCTGGTTGCTCCCATCTGGCATTACACCGTATGCACACCCCTGCGGGCTTTTCTGGAGGAAACCGATCTCTCCGGTAAAACGGTTTATGTCATGACCACCCACTGTGGCAGCCGCTTTGCGGATACCGTGGAGAAGATTCAACAGTTGCAGCCGAACGCCACCGTGGTTCGAGGCGTGGCGGTTTCCGGATTTGACCCCGGCAGCTCTGAAACTGAAGTGAGAGAATATGTGCGAAGCACGATAAAATGAGGAGGAAATTAAAATGAAGCGTACCATGATGATCCTGCTGGCGATTCTGATGATGCTGTCTGTGTGCATGACTACTTGTGCAGAAAGCGGAAAGCGTGTGGCAAAGGACGGGGCACAGATGCAGACCGAGGATCCCACCATGCCGACCCGCCTGCCGCCGGAGAACGGCACGAAAATCCTGCTGCACTTTGGCGACACTGTGATCCCCGGTGTGCTGAACGACAGCGAAACCGCCCAGGCGCTGATCGCCAAGCTGCCCTACATCCAGCACATGAGCCGCTATTCCCATGACTTCTGCGGCGTGACTGAAGACCTGCCCTACAATGAGGAAGAAGAGCATTACGGCTGGCTGAACGGCGATATCGACTACGCCACCGACGCGCCTTACTTTACGATCCTGTTTGAGGATCAGGACGAATCCGAGATCTACGGCAGTCAGGTGAATATCGGCGTGATCACCTGCCCGCTGTCGGACATCGCGGCTCTGAACGGAAGCTATGACGTGCTGATCGAGCTTGACGGAAGCGAAGAGGAGGAGGAACCCATGATGCAGATGAAGATCAACGATACTCCGGTCACCGTGGCCTGGGAAGACAACGAATCCGTTTCCGCGCTGAAGGAACTGGCAGCGAACGACCTGACCATTCAGATGTCCATGTACGGCGGCTTTGAACAGGTAGGCTCCATCGGCCAGCGCCTGCCCAGCAGTGATGTGCAGACCAGCACTTCTTCCGGAGACATCGTGCTGTATTCCAGCAATCAGCTGGTGGTGTTCTACGGCAGCAACTCCTGGGCCTATACCCGGCTGGGACACATCACTGACAAGACCCCCGAGGAAATGCGGACGCTCCTGAGCAACGGCGATGTGACCATCACCCTCTCGGTGCAATAACATGAAAAACAGAATCATCGTTTTGCTGACCGCATGGCTGATTTGCTGTGCGGTACAGCCATTTAGCGTAGCAATAGCGGAAGAAACAAGAATGGATACTTATGTTTTGGATCAGCATGGGACGGTTTACGCATATCTTCCCCAAATACTGAAGGATGGAGAGTCTTATCCGCTGGTGATCGCCCTGAATTGCACTACCGGTGATCCTCAGGGAGAGGTTACAGGCAACGGATGGGACACCATTGCAGCGGAGGAAAACATCATTGTAGTTGCTCCCACCTACAATGATTATGCAACTTGGTCAGAAACCGGATATATCAAGACGGTTATTGATGACGCGATCGAAAGGTATCCCATAAATACCCGTCGTATTTATGCGACCGGTTTCTCCAATGGCGGAGCCTTGTCAGGCGCATTGGTCTCAACTTATCCAGACTTGCTGGCCGGTATCTCCGCTATGGGTTGGATGATTCCTGTGCGGGATCGGAGCGCTACGGAGCTGAAAATTCCGTTCCTGTTGATTCAGGGGACACAGGAATTTACCCAGCCAACATTTTCGGGAGCAATGGCGGTGATGGAGGACGAAAAAGAGGCGCTGCGGGATTTTTTCGCCCGCAATGACTTGTTCCATGCTGAGCAAGCCCCGGATTATGCTTCTGCTTTTGAGCAATCTGAACTTGCTTCCATTCTCTCAGATGCCTGCGTCATTTAAACTTGCAACTTTCAGTCCCCTCCGTTTCGTGAGAAAAGGAATGACAAAACGCTGTTTTTATGCTATAATCCAAGTATTCCGTCGTCAGCGACTGAACCGACAGGATTATACGGTTTGAATGATACAGGATTTGCCTTTTTCCCCTGGGAGGCTCAAATGAAACGAGATCAGAAACGGTGGCTGCCTCGCTATAGAGTGCAAGTGCAGATGACGCTTCTTTTGCTGATTTTTACGATCGTAACCACTTTGGCGACAGGCTGGATCATTTACACGCAGGTTTCCGAACAGGTCATCCGGGACGCGTGGGAGCAGCATGCTTCCCTGCTGGACAGCGCGTGTATGTCGCTGAACCAGCAAATCGAACAGATGCGCTCCTTTACCTGGCAGCTGAGCAACCACAGCGGCGTGGAAATGTATCTGCATTTGAAGGAACAAACGCCAAAAAATATTCTGATGAAAAAAGACATCATTGACTTGCTGCAAAAAATGAAGGGTTTCAGCAGCACGCTCAGCGATATCGGTTTTTATTCGGAAGGGCTCGACATGGTGATCACAGCCGAAAGCAGCTACCCGTCGGACGATTATTTCAGCCGGATCGACGGGCTGTCGCTTTCGGATGTTCTTGAGATCCGGGGGCAGACCAATCATATCGCCCTGTGCGATTTTGTGGGGAAAGCCACCATTTCACGGATCATCAGCAACGACCACGTGCTGGTTTTTATCAGCAGTCTTCCTTTGAACAGCACGCTGGGGAAAAGCTACGCCTTTTTCCATCTGCCGGAGGAAAATTTGCTGTCCTGCCTTCCTGAAAGCGAAAACGGCGTCCTTTTGCTGTGCGACCGGTCGGGGACCCCTGTGATTTCCCATGCGGATGATCTGTACAGCGCGGTCTGCCGCCTCTATATGTCCTCTCCCCAGAACCAAATCAGCGTCCATGGCGAGGAATACGGCGTGCTGGCAAAGGAAACGGCGTCAGCCGGGCTTACCTGTATGGCCATCGTTCCCTACCGCGATCTGCTCCGGCCTACCGTGCGTCTGCGCAGGATCGTGACGCTCGTGATGGGCCTTTGCATGGCGGGCGGCCTGATCGGTTCCATTCTGGTCAGCAAACGCCTGTATACGCCCTTGGAAAGACTGCTGGAGAGCGTGAAGGATCTGCGCATCGGCCTTCCCGACGGAGGAAAAGCCAACGAATACAAACTGCTGGACGACGCGATTCATTTGATTTCCGATGAAAACCACGCGCTCTCCCTGAGCAATCAGGAAATCAACCGCCTTTTGAAAAACCGTCTCCTCAGCGACTGGATGGAGGGACGCTTGCGCGGCGACGCCGCCCAGGCCCTGGCCAAGGTGCAAGTGAGCTTTCCCTACGATCGGATCCAGATCGCCGTGATGGAAATCAACCCCCGGGCGCTGGAGCACATGGAGAAAGCGGCGGGCGTCCGCGCCGCCGATCAGATCGAAACGCTGGCGGCGGAAAACGACATGGGCTCCATGCGCGTCTTTTGCGCCCAGCGGATGGACGGACGGCTGCTGGTGCTGTTCAATCTCGATTCCGGGCACCCCTCCCCCGAAACCATTTACGCTTTCCTGAACCAGGTCCGCCAGGAAATCTTCCGGGACATCCCCTGCGTCATCGGCGTCGGCAGGGCATACGGCATGCAGCGGGCTTCCGATTCGCTGGTGGACGCCATGTCGGCGCTCAACAGCGGAAACGGGATGGGCGACAACGCCCTGTGTTTGGCGGAAGAAATCCCGGATGTGCCGGATATGGAATATACGCTGAACGCGGAACAAAAGCTGATCAATCAAATGCTCAGCGGCAGGAAAGACGAGGCGGCCGCCACGCTGCACGCGTTCTGCGCTTCGGATACGGGAACCTCCATACCCCGTTCCAGCACGGTGCGGGCTCTTCTGTTCACCGCCCGGCGCGTCGCCTGCCAGGCGGGCGCGGAAGATCAATTCGCGGGATTTTTGGAGCAGGCGGGATTCCAGGCGGATGATATGCTCATGGACCAGCATATGGAGGAAAGGCTGTGCCAGGTGCTTTTTTCGGTGATGGACTGCTTAAACGCCGATGCTTCGTCGCAGGAAGAGAAACAGTACGCAAAACTGACAAAATATATTCAGGATGAATACTGCCGCGATATTTCCCTGGAAACGGTCAGCGAAGCGCTTTCCATGTCCCCCAGCTACATCGGCCTGCTGTTCAGGCGGGTGGCTGGAACCAGCTTCCTCAAATACCTGACGGATACCCGGATCGCGGAAGCAAAGCGGCTGCTCCTGACCACCGATCTGACCCTGCGGGAAATCGGGCAGATGGTGGGCATTGAAAACCAGAATACGCTGATCCGCACCTTCAAAAAAACGGAGGGAATCACGCCGGGACAGTTCAGAATAGCAAATTCGTCGATCCATTCGCGGAATGGATGATGCCTTTTCATCGAATTGGAAAATCGATTCATGGAATGATCCATAGAAAAACGCGCGCGTTCGTGTTATCATGGCGGTGGGGGTGAAACGGATGCAAAATAAACGGGGTATGCGTTTAAAACAGCGTGTGCTTTTATTCCGCAGGATATGGGCCGCGAGAAACCTGTATCTCATGTTTCTTCCTGTCTTTTTGTATTATGTGATTTTCCGCTACGCCCCCATGGGGGGACTGGTGATCGCGTTTAAGGATTATAACGCTTTTTTAGGCTTTGACAGAAGCCCGTGGGTGGGATTCAAATATTTTAACCAATTTTTTCATTCCATTTATTTGTGGCGGCTGGTGCGCAACACCCTTTTGATCAATCTGTACGATCTGGTGTTCAACTTTCCGGCTTCCATCATGTTGGCGCTGCTGCTGAACGAGGTGCAGAACAAACGCTTCAAAAAAGTCGCCCAGACCATTACTTATCTTCCCTATTTTATTTCCTCCGTGGTCATCGCCAGCATGGTGGTGCAGTTCCTTTCTCCCTCCAGCGGCATCATCAATCATATCATTGCCTCGCTGGGCGGGGAAAGGCAATACTTTATGACGCAGGCTGGCTCCTTCCGCACGATTTACACCATCATGAATCTGTGGAAAAACATCGGCTGGAATTCCATCATTTTTCTGGCCGCCATCAGCGGCATCAACGCGGAGCTGTATGAGGCCTGCATGATCGACGGCGGCGGATATATGCGCCGGATGTGGCATATCACGCTGCCCGGCATCGCCAGCACCATTGTGGTGCTGATCATCATGCGGCTGGGCCACATCATGGACGCCGGGTATGAAACCATTATGCTGCTGCAAAATAACGCCAATTTGGAAACCAGCGACGTGATCGGCACCTATGTGTACCGCAGGGGCCTGCGCGGCGGGGAATACAGCTATGCCACCGCTGTGGGCATGTTCCAGAGCGTGATCGGGTTTTCCATGGTGATCATGGCAAACTATTTCAGTCGCAGGTACAGCGAATCCAGTCTGTGGTAAAGGAGGGGAAACGGCATGACAGTGGGAATTTCCAGGCGTTCTAACCGAATCAGGGTATCCGCCAGCCGGAAAGTGTTTTTAGCGGTCAATACGGTCGTGCTGCTCCTGCTGTGCGCCACCATGCTGTATCCGGTGGTTTTCGTTACCGCCGCCTCCTTTTCGGAGGAAACGGCCATTTTGAAGGGCGATGTATCGATTTTCCCGGTGCGGTCCCACATCAAAGCCTATGAAAAAGTGTTCAATTATCCGTTGCTGTGGCGCAGCTATGGGAACACGCTGCTGTATACCGGCCTCGGAACGCTGATCAACCTTGTTTTGACCGTATTCGGCGCCTGGGCGCTGAGCCAGAAAAAAATGGTGGGGCGCAGGTTCCTGATGCTGATGTGCACCTTCACCATGTTTTTCAACGGCGGCATGATCCCCACCTTCCTGGTGATCAAGGAATTGAAGCTGCTCAATACCATTTGGGCGATCCTGCTGCCCGGCGCGGTGAGCACCTATAACATGATCCTCATGCGCACTTTTTTCCTGGCCATCCCCCAAAGCCTGGTGGAAGCGGCGGAATTGGACGGATGCAGTGATTTTGGGGTGCTGTTCCGCGTGGTGCTGCCCCTTAGCCTGGCCAGCCTCATGACCATCGGCATGTTCTACGCCGTGGCTCACTGGAACAGCTATTTCACCGCCGTGCTGTATTTGAGCAAGCCGGAACTGTACCCGCTGCAGATCATCCTGCGGCAAGTGGTGCTGATGAATGAGATCGTGGAAAACGCCTCCAGCACGGAAAACGTGATGGCCGAAGGGATCAAATACGCCACCATCGTGGTGGCCATGCTGCCCATGCTGTGCATTTATCCCTTTGTGCAGCGCTATTTCGTCAAAGGCGTGCTGATCGGCTCCGTGAAGGAGTAATATATTTTGATACAGTGCCCCGCAGGCTTCGGGGCTAAAAAAGATAAAAAAACAAAGGAGGTTGTCCCATGAAGCTCTTCTCCCGTTTCCTGGCCATTCTGCTGGTCCTTTCCCTGCTGCCCCTCGCCTGCACAGCGCTGGCGGAGGAGCCCGTCACCATCACCATCTGGGGTTCTGACCGTGAAAACATGCCTTTCCGCAACGGGCTGCAGATGATCGAAATCCTCAAGGAAAGACTGGGCATCAACATCGAGATCATTTCCGCTCCCACCGAGAGCTTGGCGGAAAAATACGGCCTGCTGATGGCTGGCGGCGATATTCCCACCATTGTGCAGTACAAAGCCAAGGATCTGCTCCTCTACAAGGACGCCTGGCAGCCCCTCAACGATATGATCAACGAGACCGATACTCCCAATCTTTATAAGGTCTACAGTGATCCCGACATCCGCCGCAAGGTCAGCGACGCGGACGGCAACATGCGTTTTATCGGCCAGCGCACCGCTATCACGGCGGGCAAGCTGTACTTCTACCGCCAGGATTGGCTGGATAAGTTAGGCCTGGAAACGCCCAAGACCGTGGAAGACCTGTACAACGTGTTCGTGGCCATCCGGGACGGCGACCCCAACGGCAACGGGGAAAAGGATGAAGTGCCCTTCTCCGTGCGCAAGAACGGCAGCAACAACCGCGGCAACGTGATCCCCTTCGTGCATAACTGGGGCATCGCGGAAACGTTCTTTGCCGAGGACGGCCAGGTGAAATTCGGCGCCACCGATCCCCGCATGAAGGACGCGCTGGAATGGCTCCACCGCTGCTATGAAGAAAAGCTGCTGGATCAGGAATACCTGACCCGCGACAAGACCGCCTGGTACAGCGAATGGACCAACGATCAGGTGTTCATGAGCTATGACTGGAGCGCTTACATTGACAACGTTGCCAACCTGTTCAAGGGTCAGGACAGCGACGTGCACATCGTCGGCGCCGTTCCTCCCGAAGGCCCCACCGGCATCAGCGAGACCCGCGACCAACTGCAGCCCATTACGGTGGACGAAGACTGGAACGCCAGCATTTTCGCGGGCGCCAGCGCCGAGCAGAAAGCCGCCGCCATGAAGCTGTTTGATTACCTGTACAGCGAAGAAGGCATGATCCTGATGAACTTCGGCGTCGAGGGTCAGCATTACAACGTGATCGACGGCGATTACGTATATTCCGATCTGATCATGAACAATCCCGATGGTCTTTCTCCCCAGGATGCCCTGCGCACCTTCGGTATCCAGAGCATGCTGACGCTGCTGCAGGACGCCCGGTATGAGCGCGCCTTCGTCAGCGACGAAGTGAACCGCATCCGCGACATCTACGAGCAGGAAGGGCACATCGGCGACGCGTTCCCCACCCTCGCCTTTACCAATGACGAGCAGAGCGTGATCAACGAAAAGTACACCGAAATCGAAACCTATATCAATGAAATGATCGACAAGTTCATCATGGGCGTTGAACCCCTGGATCACTTCGACGCCTACGCCGCCCAGGTGGAAAGCATGGGCCTGAAAGACGTGCTGAAAGTATACCAGGACGCCTATGACCGGTATATGAAATAATATCTCTGTTCAGAGGAGAGGGGTCTCCCCCTCTCCTCTGACTGTCGATAAAGCCCCTGGGGAAGTATGAAGGGGTCGCAACCCCTTCATCAACAATCCGCAGGCGGCGGCGTGTACGTCGCCGAGGAGCGGCTGAAAGCCGCTTCCTATATCAATTTCTGGCCGTAAAATGAGCGTTTTCGCTTGCGAAAACGCCATTTTACAAGAAATTGATGCATCCCATCGAAAGACTGCTTTAGCTGTCTTTCGATGGCTGGGTGTCGACTTTGTCGACACCCAATCACCAGCCGGGAAAGCCGATATACCGCGCTGCTCCCGGGAAGGAGGAGACAGGCATGTCCAGCCGGTTGCGCCGTCTTGGGGTTTCCATCTGGCAGGCTCGGTATATCTATCTATTGCTGATTCCCGGCATCGTCTATTTTGCCGTGTTCCATTACGCGCCCATGAGCGGGCTGGTGCTCGCTTTCAAGAAATACAACGCCAAGCTTGGCATTTGGGGCAGCCAATGGGTCGGCATGGCGAACTTCCAACGGATTTTCACCACGCCCGCCGCCGTGACTGCCATCCGCAACACCCTGGAAATCAATTTTTCCAGGCTCCTGTTCCAGTTTCCCGTTCCTATTGTGCTGGCGCTGCTCATCAATGAAATGCGGGGCACAAAGATGAAGCGGATCTATCAGACCGTGTACACCTTTCCCCATTTCCTGTCCTGGGTGGTGGTATCCGCCATCATTTCCAATTTCTTCGCCAATAACGGCATGATCAATACGATCATCGCTTCCACCGGCGGCGACAGGATCAGCTTTCTGTCAAACGCCGCCCTGTTCCGTCCGCTGCTGTACTTCACCCATAACCTGAAAGAAATGGGCTGGAGCTCCATCATCTATATCGCGGCGATCACGGCCGTCGATCCCACGCTCTACGAAGCCGCCACCATGGACGGCGCGGGGCGCTTGCAGCAGGTCTGGCACGTGACGCTGCCCTGTATCCGGGCTACCATCATCACACTGTTCATTCTCCAGGTTGGCCGCGTCATGAACTCCGGGTTCGAGCAAATCTTCTATATGCAGAATCCCAGCGTGAAGGGCGTGAGCGAGATCCTGGATACGTATATTTACAGCATCACCTTTAACGCCGTTCCCAGCTACGGTTTCTCCACGGCGGTGGGGATGTTCAAATCCGTTATCAACCTGATCATGCTGGTCAGCGCCAATTACATCATCAAACTTTTAGGCGGCAACGGCCTGCTGGGCTGACGGGAAGGAGGAGAAAAGATGCAAACTTCCGTGCCGCAGAAGGCGCTGAGCGATACACCGAAACGGAAAAAATGGACCAAAGGCGATTACGCCGTCTTTATCATCCTCACGCTGACGGCGCTGCTGATCCTGCTGCCTTTCTATAACGCCGTGGTGATTTCTCTGGAAACCAACCGGGCCTATGCCCTGCACCCGGTTTCCCTGTACCCGGCGGAGTTTTCCCTCAAAAACTACCAGTACCTGATCGACAAGGGGCAGCTTGGCATCGGCTTCCAGAATACGATCCTGATCACAAGCTCAGGCACCGTATTGAGCATGGCGGCTTCCGTGATGATGGCCTACGCTTTCTCGCGGAAATTCCCGGGGAAAAAGCTGATCTTTTTGCTCATGATGTTCACCATGTTCTTTTCCGGTGGCATGATCCCCACCTACCTGCAAATGAAAGCGCTGAAACTGATCGATTCCCGGTGGGGCATCATCCTGTTTGTGGGCGTTTCCACCTACAACATCGTCATCCTGAAAAGCGGCTTCGAGCAGACGCCCATCGATCTGGAGGACGCGGCGAAAATCGACGGGGCAAACGATCTGATCATTTTCTTCCGCGTGATGCTGCCGCTGCAAGGCCCATTGCTCGCCACCTTTACCCTGTTCACCGCCGTGGCATACTGGAACGAATGGTTCTGGAGCATGCTGCTGATCAACTCCTCCAGCAAAATGACGCTGCAAACCGTGCTTCGCTCCATCGTGGCGGAAGCCTCCGCGGCGGCGGACGTATCCACCGGGGAAGCCGATTTGGACGTGTTCTCCCAGGGGGTCAAGATGGCCGCCGTGATGATGGCCATGGTGCCCATCATGTGTTTCTATCCGTTCCTGCAAAAGTATTTCGTCAAAGGGGTCATGGTCGGCTCCGTCAAGATGTAAACTAACGGCAGGCAAGCCGTTGGAAATAAAAATCATTTGGAAAGGGGTTACTCTCATGAAAAAATGGCTGGCTCTGTTCCTCGCGCTCCTGATGGTGGTGCCGTGCGTATCCGCTTTGGCGGAATATGACGAGCACATCTCCTTCACCATCAACTCCACCCACTCCAATTCCTCCATGGACTACAACAGCGACGGCATGTACAAGTACATCTCCGAAATGTTCAATTTCGACTATGAGGTGTATCCCGTTTCCAAGGACAGCCAGAGCGAAAAGATCCGCACCTGGATCAACGGCGGCACCATGCCGGATATCGTATCCTGGCGCAATTTCGATTATCAGGAATACGCCACTTACGCCGAGCAGGGCCTGCTGGGCGCGCTGCCGGAGGGCTGGGAAGAAAAATATCCCGACCTGTACCAGATGGTGAAGGTCAGCGGCCTGTATGATAAGCTGCACATCGACGGCGTGATGTACGCCATCCCCCACGCCACTTTCGCCCGTTTCAGCGGCATGCAGACCGTGGTGAGCAACCAGACGCTGTATTACCGCAAGGACTGGGTGGAAAAGTTGGGCATGGAGCCCTTCGGCGATACCGTCACCCTGTCCCAGATCGAAGCGCTGTGCAAAGGCGCGGTGGAGAACGACCTGGCGGGCAACGGCGCGACCATCGGTTTCAGCACCGATCCCGATTACTATTCCAACTTCCTGATGCAGTTCGCCGAAGTGGACTATGACGCTTTCATGAAGGAGGACGGCCATTACAAGCTGTCGGCCTCCGATCCCAAGGTGATCGACTGGATCAGCTTCGGCAAGGATTGGTATGAGAAGGGCATCGTGGACCCGGACTTCTACCTTAACGCCATTTCCGATACCACTAACAAGTTCACTTCCGGCATCGCCGCCTGCATGATGCACAACGGCGCCATTTCCTCCTATCATGGCTATAAGGTCACCTTCGACTCCAGCACGGGCTTAAGCTCCGACGAATGCATCGGCGTGGCGGCCATGGCGACGGACGACGGCGTGGCCCATACCAACGAAGCGGCCAACTACTGGAGCGCCACCTTCTTTAGCCCCGACATCTCCGAAGAAAAACTGGACCGGCTCCTGACCATCATGAACTGGACCTGCACCCAGGACGGCCAGCTGACCGTCGTGGTGGGCGTTCCCGGCGAAACCTGGGAATACGATGAAAACGGCGACGTGAAGATGCTGACCGAAAAGGACGCCAACGGCAACTATCCCTCCACCCCCGACTTGTACAACAGCTACAACATTTTCCGTTCCCTGGGCATCCTGCCGGACGACTATTCCTTCGTCAATCCCTCCAATGAAAAGCTGGTGGTGGAGCAGATCAAAGCGGTCTACGCCGCCAAGGAACGGGGCTTCATTATCCCCCTGGATTACGACTATGAGTTCTTCGCCAGCGACGCCAAATCCCAGTTCTCCCTGGATTTCCAGGATGAAATCACCCGCATCATCCTGCTCAAGGACGCCGACGTGGCCGCCGAATGGAACAATTTCCTGACCCAGAACCAGGCGATTTGGGAGCCCGTCATCACCGACCTGAACAACGAATTCTTCAAGTAATTCCCGCTTATTGCTCAGGCTGCCGGAAGCGTTCGCTCCGGCAGCCTCTTCTTGACGATTGAACATCCATAAGGAGCCGCACATGCCTTACATCTACGAAACGCACATGCACACCAATCAGGCCAGCGCCTGCGGCCGGTCGCCCGGCAAAGATTATATTCAAAAATACATGGACGCGGGGTATTCCGGCATCATCATCACGGATCATTTTTACCGGGGAAACTGCGGCGTGGACCGTTCTCTTCCCTGGAAGGAATTCATTCATCGCTTCTGCGCAGGGTTCGAGGACGCGCGCAATGAAGGAGAGAAGCGGGGCTTTCCCGTGTTCTTCGGCTGGGAAGAAAACGTGGACGGCGACGAATACCTGATCTACGGTCCGGACGAAAGCTGGATGATGGAGCATCCCGATATGCCGCGCTGGACCAGAAAAGAGCAGTACGATTATGTTCGCGCCGCCGGCGGCTGCGTGGTACAGGCCCATCCCTTCCGCGCCAGAAGCTACAATCACACCATCTACTTATCTCCCCACCTGTCGGACGCCGTGGAAGGCTTTAACGCGGGGAACGAAATGAACTGGAACATTTTGGCCATGCGCTACGCGCAAATCACCGGCAAACCCATAACAGCCGGATCGGATAATCACTGGGCGGACGTCATGACAAAAGAAAGGTTAGGCGGCGTGATCCTGGATCAGCCGCTGCGCTCCATCCAGGATTATGTGGACGTGATCCTGAACCGGAAACCGATCCAATTGCAGCTTCCCGCCGAGATCCCCCCGTGGACCAAGGACATCACGCCTGATCTGCCCGCCCTGTGGCTTGACGAACGGGGAGAAAACACCGGCATCGATGTGATGGAAATGCTGTCCACATAACGGCATACAAAACAAAAACCGCTCTGCTCGGGCGGTTTTTGACGTTATAAGCATTATGAAAGCAACGCCCTGTCGTTGGCGAATTCTTCGCCGCTGGCTTTGAAGAAGGCGGCCATCAGGTCTTCCACGGTCAGGCGCTGTTTTTCTTCCCCGGCGATGTCCAGGATGATTTTTCCCCCGTTCATCATGATCAGTCGGTTCCCGTACCGGATGGCGTCCCGCATGTTATGGGTGACCATCAGGGTCATCAGCTTGTTTTCCGTGACGATTTTTTCCGAAAGCTCCAATACTTTTTTTGCGGTGCGCGGGTCCAGGGCGGCTGTGTGCTCGTCCAGCAGCAGCAGCTTGGGCTTTTTCAAGGTCGCCATCAGCAGGGTCAACGCCTGCCTTTGGCCGCCGGACAAGAGGCCCACCTTGGTAGTCATGCGGTCTTCCAGGCCCAGGCCCAAGGCGGCAAGCTGATCCCGGTACTGATTCCGTTCCGCCCGGGTAATGCCGGGCTTTAAGGTCCGCTTTTCCCCGCGCCGGGCGGCGAGGGCTAAGTTTTCTTCGATCTGCATGGTGGCCGCCGTGCCGACCTTGGGGTCCTGGAAAACCCGGCCCAGCAAGGGAGCGCGCCGGTACTCGGGCAGGCGGGAAACATCCGTCTGATCGATCACGATGCTGCCCTCGTCAATGGGCCACACCCCGGCGATGGCGTTGAGCATGGTGGATTTTCCCGCGCCGTTGCCGCCGATGACAGTGACAAAATCCTCATCGTTCAGATGCAGGTTCACGCTGTCCAGGGCGATTTTCTCGTTGACTGTTTTCGCGTTGAAGGTCTTTCTCACGTTCGTCAGCTCAAGCATGGCGGCCGCCTCCTCTGTGTGTGCTCACGTGCGCTTTCCAGTACGGAATGCCCAGGAAAACGGCCACGATCAGCGCGGAAAGGAGCTTCAGCAGATTGGTGTTCAGCCCCAGCCACAGCACCACCTGGATCACAATATAGTACAGCACGGCGCCCAGCGCCACGCCCGTAAGCTTCAAGGCAAAATTGCGGAACAGCCTGCCGAAAACCACCTCGCTGATGATCACGGCGGCCAGGCCGATGACGATAGCGCCCCGGCCCATGTTCACGTCCACAAAGCCCTGGTAATGGGAAAGCAGGGCGGAGGACAGGGCCACGATGCCATTGGAAATCATCAACCCGATGATCTTGGCCGTATTGGTGTTGATGCCCTGGGCCCGGGACATGGCTTCATTCGCGCCGGTGGCGCGCAGGGAGCTGCCCAGCTCCGTGCCAAAAAACCAGTACAGCACGCCGATCAGCAGCGCGAGGAAAATCAGCGCCGTGAAAATCGGGTTATTCAGGCCTGCCGTCCGCACGTTCCGCTGACTGACAATCAGCGCGTATTTGGTCACGTTGATGCCCTGGTTGGCCTTGAATTCCATGATCGCCAGATTGATGGAATACAGGGACAGCTGCGTCAGGATGCCCGCCAATATGGGCGGAATGCCCATGGCGGTGTGAAAGGCGCCCGTCAGCAGGCCCGCCAGCGTACCGGCCAGCACAGCGCACAGCAGCGCGATCCATACGTTCACGCCGTTGAGCATCAGCATCACGCATACCGCGCCGCCGGTGGCCATGGTGCCGTCCACGGTCAGGTCGGCCAGGTCCAGCACCTTATAGGTGATATACACCCCGATCGCCATGATACCCCAAATCAGCCCCTGGGCGACGGCGCCCGGCATGGCGTTGAAAAGAGCGGTGAAGTTCATGAAAAAGCCTCCAAGTGATCCCGGAGAAGGGAATGCGCCGCGCATTCCCTTCCCCCTAAAGCATTATTGAATCGCCACGTAATCATCGGGAATCTGCACGCCCAGCAGCGCGCTCAATTCCGCATTGTATTCTTTGGTGACGTTGGGGGCGAAACGCACGGCCATGGCCGCCACGTCCGCGCCGTTGACCAGCACTTCATAGGCCATTTCTCCGGTGGCATAGCCCAAATCATAATAGCTGATGGACAGGGTGGCCACGCCGCAGCCAGTGCACAGGCCCTCTTCGCCCGCGATCACAGGCTTCAAGGCAGGTTCCACCACGTTGCGGATGGCTTCGGTGCAGGAGGCGGCGGTGTTGTCGGTGGGGACATAGAGCACGTCGCTGCCATCGCAGGCATTCTGGGTCACGGAAGCCACGTCGTTGGAATCCGCGAAGGTATATTCCGCGCATTCATAGCCCATGGCGGTCAGGTAGCCGGTGATCACATCCACCTGATACTTGGAATTGGGTTCGGCGGAGCAGTAGAGCAGGCCCACCTTCTTGGCTTCGGGGAACAGCTCATGCAGCATTTCGGCCTGCTGCTCCAGGGGAGCCAGGTCGCTGGTGCCGCTTACGTTCATGCCCGTGGCCCCGTTCCAATCGTCAATATCCAGGGCGGTGGCGTAGTCGGTCACGCTGGTGCCCAAAATGGGAATGTCGCCGGTGGCGGCCACGGCAGCCTGCAGCGCGGGCGTGGCATTGGCCATGATCAGATCCACGCCGCCGGAAATAAAGTTATTGACGATGGTGGAGCAGGTGTTGGAATCGCCGGAAGCGTTCTGCACGTCAAAGGTGACGCTGTCGCCTAACTTATCCTTCAGCGCGTCCATAAAGCCCTGGGTGGCGGCGTCCAGCGCCACATGCTGCACCAGCTGGCAAACGCCCACGTGATAGGTTTTTTCGGCCATGGCCGCGGTGCTGATCAGCAGCAATACGGCGATCAGGACAGCAAGCAGTTTCTTCATTTCGAGATACCTCCCAAAAAATATTTTCAAAAAGGCGGCCCCTCCATCTGGAAGAGCCGCCTTCATGAACGCTTTTGTTCATTCCGTGCAGTTCCCGCAGATGGGCGCCGGTGTAAAGAAAACCACCAAAAAGGAAAAGCGCAGGGCGATGATAAATCGCGCTGCGCAATAATAGGCAAAAGGAACAGACATGACGCGTTTCGCATCATGACAGGACGCGGATAACCGACGCAGGCAATGCTTCATCCCCAGTTCCTCCTCCCTGGAAATTTTGGGTTTATTATAACACCAAATCCACCGATGTCAATGATACCAAGGTTTCTATTCGCCTAAAAAACAATGAATATACAATCATGTTTCGCGGCAGGGCATTCCGTCCACAGCGGTCGGGCCCGCATCGTCATAGCGTAGAGTTTCAGTCGGCCGGCGACAGATATTCCGCCAGAATGAATCCTTCTTCGTCATGATAGACGCAATAGATAAACCCGTTTTCCTCGCCATACTCCGGGAAAGCAAGCACAAGCGCCCCCAGTGGGACCTTCGCAAGGCGCTTGGCGGACGTTGACCGTGCTTCCCGCAGGGAAACGAACTCTTTGCATTTGACCACGCGCATGTTCGGCCCCTGCTCTCTGTGCAGCGCGGCCATGTCTTCGCCGTAAACCTCCTCAAAGGGAGAAACGCCGCTGCAGCTGATTGGAGGATTGAGGATCAGACAGGTGATCAGGGTGTCATTCTCCACCCAGGATTCCGTGTAAGCGGCATACTCACATTCCACGCTGTATTCGCGTCCTTCGTACGAAGGATTGTCCGTGGACGTAAACAGCAGCGTCAGCTCGCTGCAGCGGTTCGGCACCGGTTCATACGACCAGGTTCCTTCGCAGGTATACGCGAATCCTCCGTCCACGCCGTAACAATACAGGGACATTTTTCCGTTTTCTTCCAATGTGAGGACCGTTCCTGCCCCCTCGTATTCTTCGGCCCATTGGCCCGGAAGTACTTTCAGAAATTCCGCGTCGTAGTCGGAGACGAATGCGACGCTGTCCAGCACCCGCTGGAAAAACTTGGCGTTCCCCTCGGCGGCTTCCTGGGAATATGCTCCTACCGCGCGAAAATACTGCCCGTTTTCCGCGATCAGGGTCAGGAAAATATACGTTCCATCTTCCAGTTCCCGGTACACATCCAGCTGCACCCGCGCCGAAGCCGATTGTTCCACAATGTTTTCATCCAAATCCTCGGTATACTCCTCGGCGTCCTCTTCCGTGATCATGGAGAGGATCATATAATCATCCGAATACAGCGCCCCCACATACACGCCGTCGATGTTATGCACAACATCCTGATACGCTTCCAGCCTGTCGTTGGGGTACCAGAAGGAAAAGCCCAGCGAGCTTTCAAACAGCGTTTCTTCAATGACCTCTTCCATCCCTTCCAGGGCGATCACCCCCTGGCGCGTCTCGGTCAGGGCCGTGGACTGGAGCAGAGTCAGGCAAAGCATCAGCCATAATAATCCCATCATTGCTTTCTTTTTCATGGTAGGTTCTCCTTTCATCGCCGCGCGCGGCATCCGTTTTGCATTATAATCGAAAAATCCCGCAAAAGCAACAAACGCCCACGCTGAAACATGTAACAATTTACGCAGCTCAGGGCTTTACAAAACGCCGCGTTTCCAGTATAATATCTGCATTCGGGCTGTGAACAGGACGGGCCCGCGAATCCCTCTTCCAGAGAGCCGGCGTTCGGTGCAAGCCGGTAAGGGGGCCGCGCGCCGGATCACCTGGGAGCCTCCGGCCGAAGGGCCGGCGTTTCGTCCCCGATAGAGGGCGCGCAAGCTGGACGGGAAACCGTCAAGTTGGGTGGTACCGCGGATTGTTGAGAATCAGTCCGTCCCAATTATTTGGGACGGGCTTTTCTTCTTAGAAAGCGAGGAGAGGGAATTGTACAAAAAAGTAACCGCCGACATGAATTTCGCCGCACGGGAACTGGAAACCATCCGGTTCTGGAAGGAAAACGACATCGTAAAAAAGTCTTTCCACGCCCGGGATAACGCGAAGGACACCTTCACGTTCTTCGACGGTCCGCCCACGGCCAACGGCAAGCCCCACATCGGCCACGTGGAAACCCGCGCCATCAAGGACCTGATCCCCCGGTATTACACCATGAAGGGGAAGAACGTGCTGCGCAAGGCGGGCTGGGACACCCACGGCCTGCCGGTGGAGCTGGAAGTGGAAAAGAAGTTAGGCCTGGACGGCAAGCCCCAGATCGAGCAGTACGGCATCGAGCCCTTCATCCAGCAGTGCAAGGAATCCGTTTGGAAGTACCTGCACGAATGGGAGGAAATGAGCGACCGGGTGGGCTACTGGGTGGATATGGAACACCCCTACGTGACCTACCACGACGATTACATCGAAAGCGAATGGTGGAGCCTCAAGACCATCGCGGATAAGGGCCTGATCTACAAGGGCCATAAGATCGTGCCCTACTGCCCCCGCTGCGGCACCGCCCTGAGCAGCCACGAAGTGGCCCAGGGCTACAAGAACGTGAAGGAAAAGTCCGCCTTCGTGCGCTTCCGGGTGAAGGGCGAAGAGGACGTTTACCTCCTGGCCTGGACCACCACCCCCTGGACCTTGCCCAGCAACCTGGCCCTGTGCGTCAACGCCCATGAAACCTACTGCCGGGTGAAGACCAATGAAGGCGTCACCTACATCATGGCCAAGGCCCTTGTGGAAAAGGTGCTGGAAGGCAAGGAGCCGGAGATCGTGGCCGAAATGCCCGGTTCCGAACTGGTGGGCACCGAATACGTGCCGCTTTACCGCTTTGTGGAGCCGGACAAAAAAGCTTGGTTCGTGGTCAGCGACGATTACGTGACCATGGAAGACGGCACGGGTATCGTGCATATCGCCCCCGCTTACGGCGAGGACGACAACCGGGTGTGCCGGGAAAACGGCCTGCCTTTCGTGAATTTAGTGGACACCCAGGGCAAGTTTATCAAAGAAACCGCCTGGGCCGGCGTGTTCATCAAGGACGCCGACCCCATGATCTTAAAGGATTTGAAGGAACGGGGCCTGCTGTTCGCCGCCGTGCCCTTCGCCCACGACTATCCGTTCTGCTGGCGCTGCGATACCCCGCTGATGTACTACGCCCGCCCCACCTGGTTCATCAAAATGACCGCCCTGCGGGACGAGCTGGTGGCCAACAACCGCAGCATCAACTGGTACCCGGACAACATCAAAGAAGGCCGCATGGGCAACTTCCTGGAAAACGTGGTGGACTGGGGCCTCTCCCGCGAGCGCTACTGGGGCACCCCCCTGCCCATCTGGCTGTGCGACGAGGGCCATATGCATGTGATCGGCAGCAGACAGGAACTGCTGGACATGGCCATCGGCGAAGTGAACCTGCCCGAGCTGCACCGGCCCTACATCGACGAAGTAAAGATCAAATGCCCCTGCTGCGGCAAGCCCATGACCCGCACCAAGGAGGTCATCGACTGCTGGTACGATTCCGGCTCCATGCCCTTCGCCCAGTGGCACTATCCCTTCGAGAACAAGGACGTCTTTGAAAAGCGCTTCCCGGCCAACTTCATTTCCGAAGCCATCGACCAGACCCGCGGCTGGTTCTATACGCTGATCGCCATCTCCACCCTGATCTTCGGCCGCGCGCCCTTTGAAAACTGCGTGGTGCTGGGCCACGTGCAGGACAAGGACGGCCGCAAGATGAGCAAGCATCTGGGCAACGTGGTAGACCCCAAGGTGGTGCTGGAGAAGCAGGGGGCCGACGCCATCCGCTGGTTCTTCTACTCTTCCTCCGCCCCCTGGCTGCCCTGCCGCTTCCATGAGGACGCCCTGAACGAGGGCCCCCGCCGGTTCATGAGCACCCTGTGGAACACCTATTCCTTCTACGTGCTGTACGCCGATATCGACCGGTTCGACCCCACGAAGCACGACCTTTCCAAGTGCGCCCTCACCCTCATGGACAAATGGGTGCTGAGCCGCCTGAACACCGTGATCCGGGGCGTGGACGAGGATTTGAGCGCCTACCGCATCACCGAATCCACCCGCAAGATCAGCGATTTCGTGGACGAGCTGTCCAACTGGTACGTGCGCTTAGGCCGCGAACGGTTCTGGGGCAAGGGCATGGCGGCGGACAAGGAAGCCGCGTTCATGACCCTGTACACCGTGCTGGAAAAGCTCACCCGCCTGATCGCCCCCTACATGCCCTTCATGGCGGAGGAAATCTACCAGAACATGGTGCGCACCGTGAACCCGGACGCCCCCGAATCCGTGCATCTGTGCGATTTCCCGGTGTGCGAGGAGCAGTGGATCGACGCGGACGCGGAACGTCAGATGGCCGCCGTGGAAACGGTGGTGCAGCTGGGCCGTTCCTGCCGCCAGCTTTCCAACATGAAGGTGCGCCAGCCTTTGAAGATGCTCTACGTGTCCGGCGCGGACTTCGGGGAAGCCTATCAGGGTTTGGTGGAGAATGAATTGAACGTAAAGAACGTGCAGTTCATCGACGACGCGGGCGAATTTGTCAACTATGATTTGAAGCCCAACTTCATGACCCTGAAAAAGAATTACGGAAAATTCCTGGGCCGGATGCGGGGCGAGCTGCAAAAGCTGAACGGCGGCGAAGTGGTGGCCGCCTTTGACCGGGGCGAAACCGTGACCCTCACCATGGATGGCACCGACATCATCCTGACCAAGGAAGATATTCTGGTGGAGGCCATCAAGAAAGAGGGCTTCACCTCCCAGGTGGACGGCAAGCTGACCGTGGTGCTGGATACCACTCTGACCCCCGAACTGATTCAGGAGGGCTACGCCCGCGAGGTCATTTCCAAGCTTCAGAACATGCGCAAGGACGCGGGCTTTGACGTGACCGACCGCATCGCCGTCACCGCCCAGGGCGATGAGGAAGTGCTTTCCGCCATGCGCGCTTACCAGGATATGATCGAAAAGGGCGTGCTGGCTGTAAGCGTTTCCTACGAACCCGCCTCCGACGGCGCTTTCGCCCAGGACTGCGATATCAACGGCAAGCAAGCCGCCTTGAGCGTGAAAAAAGCGCTGTAAACAAGGCAAATATGAAGCAAGCGCCCGGCTGGAAGGATTCTTTCCCAGCCGGGCGCTGTTTCATTGAGGATGAAACGAAACCCGTTTTCCCCTGTCTTATGGATGTGTTGTGTAAACCATTTCTTTTTCACAGTCATTCAGCACAGCGCGGGGATCAGCGGCCCGATTCAGCCACTCGGCCCCGGTGTTTTCGGTGAAAATGACGGGCATCCGGTCATGAATAAAGGCGATTTCTTCTGTGGCTTCCCTCGTCAGGATAGAAAGGACAGGAAGCTTTTGCGTTTCTTCATAGCGATAAATCGCCGCTAAATACATGAGCCCTTTGCGTTTGGGACGAATGGCGTATTTGATTTTCTGTATGTTGCGGGGCCGCCCCCTGGAAAGGTTTTCCCGCTGGATCTGCAGGGAAGAAATACCGTCCAGCATGTTTTCCTGGCCGTCCCGCGTTTCCCATTCAAAATACCAGGAACAGGGGATCAGGCAGCGGCGTTCCAGCATGGAGGTGCGGAATGTGAGTTTTTCCAGCGCCGTTTCGCTGCGGGTATTGATGATCAGGCCCTTGTGATCGGCCCGATGGAATCCCCACTGAAAGGGAAACGCGCCGATTTTTCCATCCCTCCCCATGGCTAACGCCGCAACCATCGCGGAGGGGAACACTTCGCCTTTGGCAATCGTGCTTTCGCCCATGATCGCCTGCTGCCGCCTGGCCGCTTCTTCGATCATGGCGGCAAGCAATTCGCCGTCTTCTTCGTCAATAAAAAAACGTCCGCACATCGTATGATCCCTCTATTGATTCTGTCAAACGGGGACAAGGGCCGCGCGACGCTTCTATTTTCCCTGCATCCTTTATCCAGGTCAGGCAGAAGCGGATCGTACTAACCACCAGCGCGCGCTGCTCAAAGTAGGAAATCCGACAGGTTCAGCACATAATCGCCCTCCCCATTTTGCTGATATCCGATCTTTTCCAGATACGGCGTATGCATCGGGGCGTCCTGCCGGAAAATAAGGGAAGAATATCCTTCCCGAGCGAGCCAGCGGTATAAAAAGCGCCCCACAGAGGTATCGCGATAGACCGGCAGCGCATAATCCAGCACCACCTCCACCACGCCATGTTTCGTCAGTTTCCCCATAAAGAGACATGCGGGGCTGCCATCGCAGCACACCAGAAGAGCCAGATCTGCCGAAACATTCCGCGACGAAAACGCGGGAAACCATTGGCGGATATCCGCTTCGCTGTGCTGGATCAAAAAAGAAAAATACCCGTCCCGCGTGTCTACGGGGATCAAATCATATTGTTTCTGCTCCATCAGCAGCCGCCGCAGATGATAGATGTTGATCCCGGCAAGACAGAAGTTCATGATGGCGGTTGGGTAAGAGCGGATCATCAGCGCGTAAACCGCGAAAATGACACTGCCGGTCAGATTGATGACGCGCAGCCGGATAACGGAGGTCATCAGCATGGATATCAGCACCAGCGCGGAACCGATATAGCCAATGATTTCAATGATGATCTTTGTATCCATTCCTGTAATCTCCTTGCTTTCTGTTCTTTTGCCAGCTCGATGTTTTCCGGATCACCGCTGATTGCGGTAACGAAAAAACGGGCTGACGCAGATCATTCAATGCAAATGCTCCATTCCTTTAATCGTTTGCATTATACCAAATCCTCCATTTCCCGACAACCACCATTTTCGGCTGCCGGGACCATCAAGGAAAATCTCAACAAAAAAGGCCGCGCTGCACCCTTTCCCGGATCGGGAGGGCCGCGCCAGCCTCTTCATGCCGCTGTTGCTGTCGGATCACTGCTTTTTCTTGGTGTCGTCATCCTTCGTATAATAACCGTAATGCGAATAGTAGGACTTATAAGAATACTTTTTGCTGAGGAAATGATCGTATTCCGTCATATTCATTACCGCGCCTAAAATGGGGCACCCGGTTTGCGCGATCTGGTCTCGGGCGTCGACCAATTCCTGACGCCGAACCGTGTTATACCCAACCACCAGCACGGTGCCGTCGCAGAATTTGGCGATTTGCGCGGCGTCAATCACCATGCCGATGGGCGGCGCGTCAATGATCACATAATCGAACTGCCCGGCCAAATCGTCCAGCAGCAGCTGGAAACGCTGGGAGTTGAGCAACGGCAGTGAGTTGGAAACCTTTCTGCCCACAGGAACCATGTAAGCGCCGGGAATATTCGTTTCGTAAAGCACACTGGCTTCATCCGCCATACCCGCCAGGAAATGGGACAGGCCCACCGCCTGTTCTCCCGAAGCAAACTGAACGCTGAATTTCTGCGCGATCGTGGACCGGCGCAAGTCGGCGTCCACCAACACCACGCTTTTGCCCAATTTTGCCATGGTACGCATGATATTCATGGACAGATAGCTTTTGCCCTCGCCAGCATGGCAGCTGGTTATCAGGATTTTTTTTACGTTTTCACCGGAGAAAGACAGGTTGGTGCACAGCATGTTCACTGCTTCCGCCCCGGCATAGCTCAAAGGAGAAAACAGATTGATAGACAGATTGTTCATGTCTTCCTCCTTTGAATTTTCTTCTTTTTATCGGACTTGAAATCCGCGTTCTCGCTGTCCTCGATCGGCACCACGGCCAGTGTGGCGAGACCTGCAAAGTCACGGATATCTTCGGATGTTTTCAGCTTATCGTCCATCATGTAGCGCAAAAACACAATACCGGCAGCCAGCGCGGCGCCAAGGGCAAAGCCCATAGTGATATTCCTGACCCTGTTGGGACTGACGGGATTGGTCGGTACCAAAGCCACGGACATGATGCTCGGCTTATCCACACCCATGGTTTCGTGAATGTACTCGCTGACAACCTTGGCATATTCGTTAGCAATGTCGGCCGCCTCTTGGGGGGAAGATGACGTGACGGAAATATCCAGCATCCGGGTACCGGAAGTGTTCGTTACCGTCAGCATGCCTTTCATCTTGCCGTAAGAATAATCCAGGTTGAGATTGGATAAAACCTCCTCGTGAACCTCCCACAGGTCAAATACCTTTTTATAATCGCTGGTCAATTGACTGCCCAACTGCAGGGACGACACATTGATGATAGAATCGGTATTCAATACATAGATGATCGAGGTGGCACGATATAGAGGCGTAACGAAATAAGTGGTATAAACACCGAAAGCAACGGCGAACACCAATGCCAGGCATACGATCAGCTTCCAATTGTCCAGCATCCGATAGAAAAGATCCACCAGATCGATCGTCTGTACATTATTGGGCTGCCGCAGGGCTGAAGGCGCCGCCGGCGAAATACCGTTCCGCGTCTTTAGTGGTTCTGACATATTTCTATCTCCGATCTCAACTCAGGTTGGATGGCTAAACGGGAAAACGGGGAACGGAAGCGGGAACCCACTCCCATTCCCCGAATGCGTTTTCCTCGGCCGCGGCCGGGAAAACCCTCCGCTTTTATTCCGCTTTCTTCACGCGGATGTCAAACTCCAGGGTGAGAGGTTTATCCGCGGCTGCCTTCGCTACCGGATCGGGAATAGAGAAAGCGAAAGCATTCGTGCCGTCATCCTTCGTAACGACAGACATGTCGCTCAGCTCATACTTATAGATAATGTCTCCGTCCTGGAAAACGAAGTAAACAACCAGATCCTTCTTCTCCAGGTGTTCCTTGAGATAGCCCGCGGTATACGCGCTCACGGGGATTTCAAATTTCGCGGGTCCTTCGGCCGCATCCTCCGCACGGTCATACTGGGGCAGGGGCGTGATGCAGAAAGTGCTCAGCTGATTGCCCGACTCGGGATTACCGATTTCTTTGCCATCACCGCCCACGTAAATGATGGTCACGGGCGACCCAACCGTGATGGCATTCGCCAGATCGATGCTCGGCTGAGAAATCTTTTCTTCAAATTTTACGCCTTCAGTCAGCGCTTTGATTTTGGAGCCGTCGATCGTGAGGATATCCAGCCCGACGGGACTTGCTAACGCGGAGACGGCGGCAAGGCTCAACACCAGGACGAGAATGATGCTAATCAGTTTTTTCATGTTTTTTTCTCCTTTCATACAGGCGGGCGGCTTCGCCGCCGCAGGTATCAGTAAAAACCCCTTGGGGCTTCACTTCACTTTTTTGTAGAACACATCCAGGATAGCTTGCTCCAGCGAAGCGTCGTCGGGCAGAAACTGCATGTACCCGTCGTCTCCCGTTTCATGGACGCCGTCAATCGACGCCAGGGGAAGACGGGTATAGTCTTTCGATAACCACGCTTCATTCATCATCTGCGCGCGGCTCATATTCGTGCACAGATAAGGGGAAAGCTCATCGAACAGGCTGCCGATGAACTCGCTGCTCTCGTGGATCCTGCCATTGAGCAATTCCGTCATCTGGCTCACATACTGCTGCTGACGCTTCATGCGGGCTTCGTTGGTTCCCACAGCCATGCTCATACGGCTGCGGACAAAGACTTCCGCCTGTCCGCCAACCAGGGTCATGGTCGTTCCCTTGGTCATGCTGGGATCGATATGGGAAAAATCGTCCTCCAGCGTCACCGTCACGCCGCCCAGTATATCGTTGAGGACGGATATACCGTCCAGGTTCATGGCGGCGTAGTACTTGATGGGCACATTGTACAGCAGGTTGGACACGGCTTCTACTGTGAATTCGCAGCTTTGCTCCCGTCCGTCGCCGAAGCTGTGGGAAAGGCAGATCTGCGCGGTTCTGTAGCCCAGCTTCGCGCCCATGGTGCCCAGCATGGTAATGGGCGTCATGGTGTCGCGGTCGATCTCGATTTGCGTGATGGTTTTTTCTGACGAATCGATCACCACCAAGCGCAGGAAGTCCGCCTGACCGCCGCTGAGATACTTGAGGTACGATGGTAATTCTTCGGTATCTTCATCCTGATCGATACCCATAAAAAGGATCGTGGTCAGGTTTTTCCGCTGCCGGTAGGTATGCCCGTTTATGGTCAGCTGTTCGTTCTCATAATGAAGCTGATAATCGCCGCGCGGCTCAGGGTTCGCGTTTTCGTTTTCCAGCCATTGCGCGCCCATGTACAGCCCCACCAATACCAACAGCACAACCGTCATGATGACGAGGATATCCCGCTTTTGCAACCGATAGGTTTTCCTCAAGGCATCACCCCCGCTTTCCTGTACGCGTTATCCGGAAAAGACGGCGCTTCGGCCGGCTTTTATCACCGTGAAGCGAACAAGCGACCGTGTGAGCAATAGCAAAACACGTATAGCAACACGCTTTTGCTACAAAGTTATTATAACTGCCGCATTGTCAAAAGTCAATCTTTTTTTCCAGGTTTATGAGGGTTACGCATCTGCCGCCGCAAATATTGAAAAAACGTTCATTTTTGCCAAAATCCACGCCCGCTTGCAAACCAACACACTGTTTTTTTCGGTATTGCGCGGGGATCAAAATTCAAAATCGCAGGCCACCGACGCGCTGCGCACCTCGTGCATCCGCTTTTTCACCGGCAAATGCACCGGATGGGTCTGATACGCCTGGAAGGAATCCATGCCGTCAAACACGGTGATCAGCGCCAGGTCGTAGGATCGTTCGCTGTGCAGCACGTCCTGCCCCGCTTCCAGGTCCAGCATGCCTTCGATTTTTCCCTTCATGCCATAAAAATTCTTTACCAGCTGCGGGATTTCTTCCTTATATTCATCTTTGATTTTGAACAGTACGATATGACGGATCATGGTTTTTCCTCCTTCTCTTCGATCGCCTGCGTTTCCGCCAGCATTTCATCCAGGATCGCCGCCGCTTCCTCCGCCAGCCGCGGGCAGGGGCGGCGGGCATAAAACTCCGGCGTTCTTTCTTCCGGCACGCCGCCAGGGGTGACGGGCACATCCCTGAGCAGTTCCCGGCAGACAATGGTTTCGTTCTTTTCCCGGAAGCGCCGGGCGTATTCCTGTACCAGCGCGTAATGGGCCTTTTTCTGCTCGGGGTCCTTGGGATCGTCGTACCCCCGCAGGATGCCCAGAGCCAGCAGCGCGCCGCTGACCGTGCCGCACACCTCCCTAAGCCTGCCCATGCCCCCGCCGAAGGAGGAGGACAGCCGCGCCGCCGCGTCGATGTCCATGCCCGTCAGATCGCAAAAGGCGCAGAACACCGCCTGGGCGCAGTTGTAGCCCTCCAGAAAAAGGCGCTTTGCTTCTGCCGCGTGATCCATAGAAACCTCCGGATTAGAGTTGAGAGCGGAGAGTTGAGATTTATATAGTCAATCAATAGGATTCTTTTGTGATAAACACGATTTCATATTAACTTTCAACTCTTCACTTTTCACTCTCCGCTCTGTAAGAAAAAGCGCTCCCGAAGTCACCCTCGGGAGCCGTGTGTTTTTGATAAGTTACTTGTTCATGGCCTGCTGCACAGCCACGGCCACGGCCACGGTCATGCCCACCATGGGGTTGTTGCCAGCGCCCAGGAAGCCCATCATTTCCACGTGGGCAGGCACGGAGGAGGAGCCGGCGAACTGGGCGTCGGAGTGCATGCGGCCCATGGTGTCGGTCATGCCGTAGGAGGCGGGGCCGGCGGCCATGTTGTCGGGATGCAGGGTGCGGCCGGTGCCGCCGCCGGAAGCCACGGAGAAGTACTTCTTGCCGGCTTCC
>JAFWQM010000014.1 GCA_017509065.1 Clostridia bacterium | reverse complement strand
GAAAAACAATCCGGTGGATTGTTTTTAGCGGAGGCCGGGCGGCAGCCCAGGGCCGAAGGATATTTCAAGGTTGAGTGACGCAGGATGGACCGATTTATCGCCCGCAGATAATTCATGATTTAGTTGGGCGAGCAATAAATAAACTGATTATGCACTGCGTCATAGCGATACCCTACTTTGGCGAGCGTTTCCTCGATTTCCACTTTACTTTCGTCCAAGTCATCGCACAGGGCGTCCAGGCTGGAATATTGGTCACGCAGTTTCATATTGATCATGCTCAGGAGCATCAAGGGATCTTTGGGGAACAACTTTCCCGCCTCCTCTTATAGTTTTCTCGGAAGGGGACGAACAGCCGATGACCGCCTGTGGCGGATATTTCATCGGCTGTGAGATCAACCGAAACGAGCAATGTCCGCATGAAGCGGAGTTGCGACGATTGAGGTTGCGGATCTGGAGGGAACCTACCGTCTTCCCTTCGCAGGGGAAGGCGGCGCGAAGCGCCGGATGAGGCTTCCAAAGAGCGGTTCCCCCAGAAAAATATTTACGTTACGTCTGTCCGTAATAGGCATTCTTGCCATGCTTGCGCAGGTAGTGCTTGTCAAGAAGCGTCTGCTGCATGGCGGGGAGGCCGGGGGTGAGCATCATGGCGTGGAAGTCCATGAACGCGACTTCCTCCATGACCACGGCGTTGTGCACGGCTTCCATGGCATCTTTGCCCCAGGCGAAGGGGCCGTGGGAGAACACCACCACGCCGGGAACCTGAGCGGGGTCAATGTTCCGGCTGCGGAAGGTTTCGATGATGACCGCGCCGGTTTCCTTTTCGTATTCGCCTTTGATTTCATCGTCGGTCATGGGCCGGGTGCAGGGGATAGCGCCGTAGAAGTAATCACCCTGGGTGGTGCCCATGGCGGGGATGTCCTTGCCCGCTTGGGCGAAGGACGTGGCCCAGCGGGAATGCGTGTGCACGATGCCGCCGCATTCCGGGAAAGCCTTGTACAGCTCCAGGTGGGTGGGCGTGTCGCTGCTGGGCTTCCATTTGCCCTCCACTTTTTTTCCGTTCAAATCCATCACCACCATGTCATCGGCGGTCATGCTGTCATATTCCACGCCCGAGGGCTTGATGACGAACAGGCCCTTTTCCCGGTCAATGCCGCTGACGTTGCCCCAGGTGAACGTGACCAGATTATACTTTGGCAAAAGCAGATTTGCTTTCCAGACTTGCTCTTTCAATTGCTCCAACATTCTTATCACCTCGTTCTTGCGTCATGCCCGAACCGGACGCCGAAAGACGTTCCGGTTCAGTTTTTCTTCACATAGATCAGGATAAAATTCAGGATCTTATTCAGTCCCTTGCTCAGGAATTCCTGATCGCGGATCCCGTATTCATGTCCTGAATCAAACCATTCCTGCCAGGCCGCGTCAAAGCATTCCGCTTCCTTCACAGTGACCTCGCACCTGTCGCCGCATTCATCTTTCAGCAGCGCTTCCCACCACGCGGCGGATTTAAACAGCTGGGAGTCATCTCCTTCAGCCCACGTTTCAAACAGCTGCTTCAATTCGCCCTGCGGCTGTTCTTTCAGACCCGGGATGGCAATCATCACATAGCCGCCTTTTTTGACAAACGGAAGGACTTTTTCCGAAAAGACGCCTTCTTTGCAGCCGAAGTAATGATAAGCGTCAACGCTGACAACGGCGTCGAAATAATCGTGCGCGAAGGGCATATCCATCGCGTCGCCGTGAATCGGAATGACCTTGTCCTCGAGCTGGTTTTCCCGTATTCTCAGATAGTTGTCCGTCGCAGGAATCCACAGGTCAAGAGCGTATACATGCCTGGCATTCGTCTCATTCGCGATGAAGAACGACGTCAGCGCGTAGCCGCAGCCCAGATCCAGCGTCCTGCAAAAATCGGCGTCGGCGGGTTTTCTCCGGATCAGTTCGTCCAGGAGCCGGAATGAATTAGGCCCCATCAGATAATCTTTCGTGAAATACTTCCTGTACTTTTCAAGATCGCTCAAAGAATCTTCTCCTTTTTAAATCCTTATGAGTGAGAATCTTCGCAAAATGGCAGAAGGTCTGAAACCTTTATTATGGCTTTCTTGGAAGGGGGTCTGGGGGAAACCATTCTTTGGCCTCCAAAGAATGGTTTCCCCCAGAAAACTCTTCCTGTTTTTCCGGGTTAGGCGTATTCGCGCGGATTTACAGGCACTTGATGGCCGCAATTTCCATGGGCAGGGCGTTCTTATAGCGGGACAGGAATTCCTGGAAGCCCTGGATATTCGCTGCGTCTGCCATGACGGTAGAAGACTTGGCGTCGGCAAAGACCGCGCTGTTCAGGTAATCTTCCAGCGGCTGGCCGTCTTTCTTCCAGAGCATATAGCCCGCCAGCAGCGCCATACCGTAGGGGCCGCCCTCGCCCGCGGTTTCCATCACGGACACGGGAGAACCCACCGCTGCGGACAGCAGGGTCTGGCCTACGCCGGGGGTCTTGAAGTAGCCGCCGTGGCCGTAGAGCTTGTCGATGGGCACGTTTTCTTCCTTTGTCAGAATGTCCATGCCGATTTTGAGGGTAGCCAGGGCGGACAGCAGGTGGCAGCGCATGAAGTTGGCCAGGGTCATCTTCGCGTTCTCCATCCGGGCGAACACGGGCCGGCCCTCGTCCAGGTCGGTGACGCCCTCGCCGGAGAAGTAGTTGAAGCTGAGCAATCCGCCGCAGTCCTTGTCGCCCTCCATGGCCTTATTGAACAGTTTTTTGTATAAAGCGTCTTTGCTGATTTCCGCGCCGATGAGCCCCGCGAACTCGGCCAGCAGGTTCACCCAGGCGTTGATGTCGCTGGTACAGTTGTTGCAGTGCACCATGGCCACGGGCAGACCCGCGGGAGTGGTGACCATGTCGATTTCCCGGTGCACGCCCAGGCCGTGATCCACCACGATCATGGCAAAGTCGCTGGTGCCCGCGGACACGTTGCCCGTGCGGGCGGCCACGGAATTGGTGGCGGTCATGCCGGTGCCAGCGTCGCCCTCGGGCGGGCAGAAGGGCACGCCGGGCTTGAATTCGCCGGTGGGGTCGAGGAACAAAGCGCCTTCCTCAGTCAGATACCCGGCGTTCTCGCCTGCGATCAAGAGGTCGGGAATCAAATCTTCCAGCTTGAATGTCATGCCCTTGGCGGCGATCAGCTTGTCAAACTTCTCCATCATGCCCGCGTCGTACACCGGCTTTTCCGGGTCGATAGGGAATACGCCGCTGGCCTCGCCGATGCCCAGCACCTTCTTGCCGGTCAGCTTTTCGTGGATATAGCCCGCCAGGGTGGTGATGTGAGCGAGGCGGGGGAGATGCTCTTCACCGTTCAGGATGGCCTGGTACAGGTGGGCGATGCTCCAGCGCTGGGGAATATTGAAATTGAACAGTGCAGTCAGTTCGGCGGCGGCGGGGCCGGTGATGGTGTTGCGCCAGGTGCGGAATTCGGTCAAGGGATTGCCGTCTTTATCGAAGGGAAGGTAGCCGTGCATCATGCCGGAAATACCCATGGCGCCCGTTTCCGTCAGCGTCACTCCGAACTTATCTTTTACATCTTTTTTCAGGTCCGCGAAGCAGGCTTGCAGTCCGGCATGGATGGCGTCCCAGGAATAGGTCCACACGCCGTTCACAAATTGGTTCTCCCATTCGTGGCTGCCGGAGGCGATGGGTTTGCTGTTCTCGTCGATCAATACGGCCTTGATGCGGGTGGAGCCGAATTCCAGGCCCAGGGCGGTTTTCTTGAAATCCATAAAGCGTTCCTCTCCTTCTTTATGATGCGTCATTCTATTGTGAACCTGTTGTATTCGCCGGTTTTCCCCCGGCTTCAGCCATCAAAAATTGTACCATCTATGCCTGGAAAATGCAACCGTTTTGCAAAGAAAACAGCAGGCAAAAAGATGGATTCAGTTACCATTTATATATCTGGGGGAAACCATTCTTTGCTGTCCGGGGCCTTCCGGCCCGGCCTCCGCTGAAAACCAGCCCAAGGGCAGGTTTTCCGGGCGCTTCGGCCCCAAAGAATGGTTTCCCCCAGACCCCTTTCCAAGAAAGCTATAAAGGAAAACAAATACAGTAGGTTGGGCCTTTACAGTAAAACCCTTTCCCTTTCTACAGCTTTTCTCGGAAGGGGTCTGGGGGAACCGCTCTTTGGGCACCAAAGAGCGGTTCCCCCAGTAATATCTTTTCCCGAAAGTTTTCCTGCATGGTTTTTCCATGGGTTTGGCATGATAAAGGCAGAGAAAAGGGGGGGAACGAAATTTGAGTTGGATTTTCGGCGCGGTGCAGTTGCTGGCGACGGCGGTTATGGGGATATACTTTTATACGCAGCTAAAGCGGCAGCAGCAAACCCACCCCAGGAACGGACGGGAGAACGCCAAAGAAATGGAAAACTTGCGGCGGATGCGGGCGATTTCACTGTCCGAGCCGCTGAGCGAGCATGTGCGGCCACAAAGATTTTCGGACATCATCGGCCAGGAGGAGGGCATTCGTTCGCTCAAGGCCATTCTGTGCGGAAAGAACCCCCAGCATGTGATCATCTACGGCCCGCCCGGCATCGGGAAAACCTGCGCGGCGCGGCTGGCGCTGGAAGCAGCGAAGCAAAGCCCCGGCACGCCGTTTCAGCAGAACGCCCCCTTCATCGAAATGGACGCGACCTGCGTGCGGTTTGACGAACGCGCCATCGCTGACCCTTTGATCGGCAGCGTGCACGACCCCATCTACCAGGGCGCGGGGCCGCTGGGCGTGCAGGGCGTGCCCCAGCCAAAGCCCGGCGCTGTGAGCCGGGCCCATGGCGGTGTGCTGTTTCTGGACGAGATCGGGGAGCTGCATCCCATCCAGATGAACAAGCTGCTGAAGGTATTGGAAGACCGGAAGGTGCAGTTTGAGTCGGCGTACTATAACCCGGACGACAGCGGCACGCCACGCTATGTCCATGAAATATTCAAAAACGGCCTCCCCGCTGACTTTCGTTTGATCGGAGCCACCACCCGCAGCCCGGAGGAACTGCCCCCGGCCCTGCGCTCCCGGTGCATGGAAATCTTCTTCCGTGCCTTGAACCCGGATGAAATCGCCCGCATCGCTTATGAAGCGGCCCAGCGCGCGGGTTTCGCCATGAGCCGGGAAACGGCGACGCTAACGGGGCAGTACGCTTCCTGCGGCCGCGATGCGGTGAACATGGTGCAGATGGCCTCCGGCGCGGCGCAGCTGGAAAACCGAAAAGAGATTCAGCGGGCTGACATGGAATGGGTGATCGAATCAGGTCATTACCCCCTGCGGCCCGAAAAAAACGCCTGCCTGGAAAACCGGTTGGGACGGGTACATGGGCTTGCGGTGGGTGGAAGCCACCATGGAATGGTCATGGAGATCGAAGCAGTGGCGGTTGAAGGTACGGGAAGGATCAAAATTACCGGAATTGTGGAGGAAGAAGAACTTGGAGGCGGAAACCATACCTTGCGCCGAAAATCCACCGCCCGCGCCTCTGCCGAAAATATGGTCACCCTGCTTCGCCGCTTGGGGTATGCCGATGAACGCACCGACTTGCACATTAATTTCCCCGGCGGTGCACCCGTGGACGGGCCATCGGCTGGCGTCGCCATGGCCGTTGCCGCGGTCAGCGCCTTGACCGGCCAGCACGTGGACGGCAGCGCCGCCGTGACCGGCGAAATCAGCGTGCAGGGCGATGCGCTCCCCGTGGGCGGCGTGCCCGCCAAAGTGGAAGCTGCGAGGCTGGCCGGGTTAAAACGGGTGCTCATTCCCCGCGAAAACGCCATGGAGCGCTTTCATGACGCCGGCATTCAGGTCGTTCTCATCGACACCCTCCAGGACGCTCTGCGGGAAATGCTGCTGCCAGCAGAGGCGCAGTCTCCGGTGGCGGAAAGCGCTTTACCGTCATCCCATTCCCTCGCCGCTAAACAAGTGTCTGATTATGGAGCAGGGGGTACGTTGGGGGCTCTCCGCCCCCAAACCCCCGACCAGAGGGTTTCACCCTCTGGACTCCAATAGGCGAAATTACTTGGTTGGACAGAGAAAACACCTTTCGCCAGTCGATTCGGGGTTACGATAAGTTAGAGGCTTCTGGCCCAAGAAAGCCTGGGAAAATCCCAGGGGAAAGCGAGCTTTCCCCTGGGGATTTATCCCTGGCTTTTCCCGGACGCGAAGCGTCCGGGCTGGCGTCTTTCAGACGCCGGGCCAGAAGCACAACGTCGCAAGCTGGGTCGCTTCTTCTGAGCAACAGCGGGAACATACTAAGCTCAACGTGTCGGGCAAATTCCGCTATTGGAGTCCAGAGGCCGAAGGCCTTTGGCGCGGAGTCTGAGGCCGCGGAGGCCTCAGCGTACCCTTTGTTTGAACCTCATCCAATTAAAATTTTCAATACGCTAACTTTGCCGTACAAGGCGAAAAGGTTGCAATTTCGGGCGGTATCGGGTATAATTTATATTGCCGGAAAATGCCGTTTTATTCCGGAAAAATAAGCCGAATTTCAGGGAGCAATTATGCCAAGAAAGAAAAAGAACATGCTGCGCCTGCCTTTGATTCCTCTCAGGGGGCTGATGGTATTTCCCCATATGGTGCTGCATTTCGACGTGGGCCGCGCGCAGAGCGTGGCGGCGCTTGAGCAGGCAATGATGGAGGATCAGCAGGTATTCCTGGTCGCCCAGCAGGACGGCGACGTGGAAAAGCCCGCCATGGAAGACCTGTGCCGCGTGGGCACGGTGGCGGCCATCAAGCAGGTATTGAACCTGCCGGGCGACACCATCCGCGTGCTGGTGGAGGGCGAGCAACGGGCGTTCCTGCGGGCGATTACGCAGGAGGAGCCCTATTGGATCGCCGATGTGGAAATCCCCGTCCAGGAGTTGCCGGACACCCCGGAAACCGAGGCGATGGTGCGGGCGACCCATGATTTATTTGAGGAATACGCCCGGGCGTCCATGCGCGTGTCCGGGGAAACCCTGCGCTCTGTCAGCGAGGTGGACAGGCCCGACCAGCTGGCCGACATCATCGCAGCCAACGTATTGACCCGGGTAGAAGACCGCCAGGCCATCCTGGAAGAAATCGACGTGGAAAAGCGGCTGGAAAAGCTATGCGAAATTTTGATCCGGGAAACCGAACTGGCCGGGATCGAAAAACAGGTGCAGAGCCGCCTGAAAAAGCAGATCGATAAAAACCAGAAGGACTATTATCTGCGGGAGCAGATCAAAGCCATCCAGGAAGAGCTGGGCGACAAGGACGAAACCTACGTGGACGACCTGCGCAAAAAGGTCGCCGACACGCCCATGAACGACGAAGCCCGGGAAAAGGCCAACAAGGAGTTGGACCGGCTGTCCCGCATGGCTCCCGGCACCCCGGAAATCGGCGTCAGCCGCACCTATGTGGAATGGATTCTTGACTTGCCCTGGGGCAAAACGACCACCGACAACCTGGATTTAAAACGCGCCCGCCGCGTCCTGGACGAAGACCACTACGCCATGGAAAAGGTGAAGGAGCGGGTGATCGAATACCTGGCCGTGCGCCGCATGAAGGAAATGCACACGGAGGACGGCGCGTTGAAGGGCCCCATCCTATGCTTCGTCGGCCCGCCCGGAGTGGGCAAGACAAGCATCGTGAAGGGCATCGCCAAGGCCGTGGGCCGCAAGTTCGTGCAGATGAGCCTGGGCGGCGTGCGGGACGAGGCGGAGATTCGCGGCCACCGGCGCACTTATGTCGGCGCGATTCCGGGCCGCATCATCGAGGGCATGAAGCGCGCGGGCACCATGAACCCCGTGTTCCTGTTCGACGAAATCGACAAGATGAGCCACGATTTCCGGGGTGACCCCGCCTCCGCCATGCTGGAGGTGCTGGACGCGGAGCAGAACTTTGCCTTCCGCGACCACTACATGGAATTGCCCTTTGACCTGAGCAAGGTCATGTTCATCACCACCGCCAACACCATGGACACCATCCCCGGCCCGCTGCTGGACAGGATGGAGGTCATCGAGGTGCCCAGCTACACGGAAGAAGAAAAGCTTCACATCGCGAAAAAACACCTGCTGCCCAAGCAGACAGAGGAGCACGGCCTGCCGCCCAAATCCGTGAAGGTGTCGGACGCGGCCATGAAGCACCTGATCGAGGGCTATACCCGCGAGGCGGGCGTGCGTACTCTCAGTCGCACCATTGCCCGGGTGGTGCGTAAGGCGGCGGTGGAAATGCTGGACGAGGAAAAGGAAGTTGTCAGCGTGTCTCCGCAGGTTGTGGAAAAGTACCTGGGCGCGCCGCGCTACCTGCGGGAAGCCCCGGAGAAGGAACCGCTGGTGGGCATCGTGAATGGCCTGGCCTACACCACCGTAGGCGGCGAAACCCTGGCTGTGGAGTGTGCCACCATGGAGGGCACCGGGCAGGTGAAGCTGACCGGGCAGCTCGGCGACGTGATGAAAGAATCCGCCATGGCCGCGCTGTCCTGGGTGCGGGCCCACGCGAAGGAATTTGAATTGCAGCCCGAGTTCCATAAAAACCTGGACATTCACATCCATGTGCCTGAAGGCGCCGTGCCCAAGGACGGCCCCTCAGCCGGCGTCACCATGGCGACGGCTTTGGTCTCCGCGTTGACTGGCCGCAAGGTGCGCCAGGACGTGGCCATGACCGGGGAAATCACCCTGCGCGGCCGCGTGCTGCCCATCGGCGGCGTCAAGGAAAAGCTGCTCGCCGCCTACCGCGCCGGGATCAAAACCATCTTGCTCCCCAAGGAAAACCAGAAAGACCTGGAGGATGTGCCTGAGCATGTGCGCAAAGAATTTGAAATCGTGCTGACGGAGAACATTGAGGATGTTTTGAAGGTGGCGCTTGTGAATTAACCGTTCAATCCAATACAAAAACAGAGCAGGGGGTTTTCAGCCCTCTGCTTTGTTTTTGCGCCTGGCTTATTATGCTTTGTCACGGACTCAGCAAAACTGAATGGTGTACGCGATCTCTTTCTTTTCGCCACGTTCCAGGCTTTGTATATCCTGCTTTTGGTCAATAGCGCCGCTGAACCCCGCGTCGTCGGTTCGTCCGAACCAGGGCTCGAGGCAGATGAACGGCCCTTTCGGATTCGCCCACACAGCCAGCGTCGGGAACTGCTCGCAGGACAAAAGGACGTATACCTGACCGTCAGGCGTCGCGATGCCGGCCTGCTGTACCTGACGGTTTTCAAAGATCCAGGTATCGGGAATATCTTCCTGATAACGCACAGCGCTGCCGCTCAGGGAAAGCGTTTTCTTTTCGGGTAGCGCGTAGCCCCCCTTGTTCACGCTGATGTATGAAAGCGCGTCCGCGCCGGGGAACAGGAGGAAGCAGTCTTCTTTGCGAATCCCGTCCGGGAGCAGGAAGCCTGGATGCCCGCCGATGGAATAATACATCCGTTCATCGCCCCTGTTTTCGACCGTCCATTCCACGCGAAGCTGCCTTCCCTCCAGCAGGTGACGTACCGTGAGCCTGAATTCATAGGGATAGGCCGCCCGCGTCGCGGCGCTGGCCGCCAGGCAGTGCGCTGTTGAAACCGCCGTTTCCTCCGTGCAGGCGAAATCCATGTCACGGGCAAAGCCGTGCTGCGTCTTCATAGCGTACTCGGTCGCGCCGATACGGTATTTTCCGTCCGCAACCTTGCCTACAAAGGGAAACAGGATCGGTGCGTGGCGGTTCCAGACAGCCGGGTCGCCCGTCCAGATCCGTTCCGTTTGCCTGTCTTTATCGTATACGCTGATCAGTTCCGCGCCTGCGTCGGCAACCGTCACCCGCAGGTGTTCGTTTTCAAGGATATGTGTGGACATAGGAAAAAGCCTCCTTATCAGTCATCTGTCCGAAGAAAGCGCGAGAGTCTTTCCGCCGCGTTTGGCGTGCTGCGGGCATCATTCGCTTTGAACACTTTGCTGAGCGTCGGGTTCCACATGCCCGCTTTTTGGGCACCGTGGCAGACCGCCACATCCATGGCGGCAGTTCGGTTTATTCTGTCATCAAAAACCTGAGCGCTTGATTATACTTCCGCTGTCTTTCCACGTCCCGCATCGTAACGTGCGGTATGCGGGATAGGTTGCTGTTATCAATCAGGTCGCTGATTTTCACGCGCCGGGCGGTTTCATTGCGCTTCACGCGGCTTAGATAATCATCCCAGTCCTCGCCGTCCCGCCTGCTGACGGCGTCCACCGCCGCGGCGGTTTCTTTGCCGAACTGCTCTTCTATTTCCCGGAGCGTCAGGCCGGTGTCCTCCACGGTATCATGCAGCCAGGCGACTACCTGATCTTCCTGTGACGACAGTCTGCCAGCCACCCGTTCGGGGTGCGTGACGTAAGGAAGCCCGGCTTTATCCACCTGTCCGGCATGGAGCCGGTACGCCCACGCTTTCGCTGTTTCTATGTCTTTACTCAGCATGCCTGAACCGTCCTTTCTTGTTATTCGTCCGCAAACCTGATCTATGCTTATTATACCAATAAACCGGATGAACGGCAAGGCGGGGAACGAAAGAACGGAAGAAAAATGTTGACATGTAGAAATTGATCTAATATAATATAAAAAAACGCAGGAGAGTGAATCATCATGAAAAAGACAATCGTTCTGCTTCTGACTGTGATCATGCTGTTTGAACTGTGCTGCTGTGCGTTTGCTGCATCGGAACCGCTTGAGTTTGTCATTCCAAGGCACATCATCGTGCCTCCCAGTATTAAAGACGCTACGAAGGCAACAATGCTGGTTCCTATAGAATCTAACTATAGCGATCAGCTAAGCGGGCCTTTCCCTGACAAGGAAAAGAGATGGGACAGCTGGAATATTTCTTATGAAAACGGTAAAATAGTCATCATGCTTTCTAAACGAACCGCGGATAATAAATTTGACTATTCATTTTTTCTTTCTGTTGAAAACAGCGAGGAAACCGTTCTTGAATATCAGGGAACGATGATGGGTGGATACAGAGGTCTTGATCATTTCTCCTACACTTTTAACGCGGACGGCACTGTGACGAGAAACAACTGTATGAAATACAATCCTTTTAAATATTATATTTATGATTTCGCAGATGAAAACGGCTGGTACACTTTTGTGGACGATAAACAAAAGTATGTTAAACTAAACCTTGAGCCGACTACTGATCTGATTCCTCCCATCAAGTTCACATTCACGGATGAAACGTTGGAGCTCTGGAAAAAGCCGTAACTTATTCAATTTATGCTCATGAACGGAATTGTTTCGCAAGTTCTTTCTAAAGCAGGAAAACGATATCGTTACTGAGCATCATTCCTGAACCAAAGCGCTTCTTTATCCCATAGGAAACAGTGGGAAAAGGAGCGCTTTTTCACCTGCAAAAGGGAAGCTGATTTAATGATGTGGGATCTATTGAACTGAAAAAATACGACTTTGAAAAAACTCTCCACAAAAAGAGAAATATGGTGTATAATAAATGTGGTATCAGGAGAATATAACGGCCTGGCGAAGCGCGGTTACATCCCGCGATCAGGGAATGGGGACAGCCGCTTCCTCCGCGGGCATCAAAATGATTCCACAATCGTTCCCGCAGCCGCGATTTTTCCATTGATTGAGGCATATGAGCATGAGCCAGTATAAAATGATAGCCCTGGATATTGACGGAACGCTGCTGAACAGCAAAAAAGAAGTGACGCGGGCATGCAGCGACGCCGTGCATGAGGCTGCGGAAGCGGGAAAGACGATCGTTTTCTGCACCGGGCGCGCCGTATCCGAGCTGGAAGAATTTTTCAGCCTGCTGCCTGAAATCCGCTGGGCGGTGTACGCAAGCGGGGCAGGCCTGTTTGACCTCCGGGAGAGGAAAACGTTTTCCCTGCGCGGCCTTTCGCGGCCCGACGCGGACGCGATTCTGGCGCTTGCCAGAACAAAGGATATCATGCCCCAGCTCGTGATCGGGGAGAGGGATGTGATTCAGGCGTCTCATATGGAGCGCCTGGAGCGCTATCACATGGGCGTTTACCGCCCGCTGTATGAACGCGCCATGACGCTCGTTCCGGATATCTACGCTTTTGCCGATGCCTGCCGGGAAGATTTTCTGAAGATCAATCTTTACCATGCCGACCCCGAAGAACGCGTGCGCACCATGGAGCAGCTCGGATTTCTTTCCGTTGAAAAGGTTTATTCCGAGATTTCCTCCGTGGAGTGCTCCGCCGCGGGTGTGAACAAGGGTTCGGGCCTGCTGCGTCTGTGCGAAGCGCTGGACGTAGCGCCGTCCGTCTGCATAGCGGTCGGGGATGCGGACAACGATATTCCCATGATCAAAGCCGCCGGGCTGGGCGTCGCCATGGGGAACGCCGCTGAGCAAGTGAAGGATGCCGCAGATCGCATCGTCGCGGATTCTGACCACGACGGCTGCGCCGAGGCGATCCGGCTGGCGCTGGAGGACGAAAGCCGCGGACCGCGCGTTTACATTCACTTTTCTTTTGCCAACCTGAAGAACTCAAAAAACGAAAAGGAGCGATGAGGGGTATGAAAGCAATCGTCAACGGAAGGATCCTGCTGCCTGACGCCGAAGTGCGGAACAAAGCACTGCTGTATGACGAAACGATCATCGGCATTGTGGATACGGACGAAGCCCGGCGCGAAGCGGACGAAATCACGGACGCGCAGGGAGCGTATGTGTGCCCCGGCCTGATGGACGTACACATCCACGGTTACGGCGGAGACGACGTGTCCGACGACGACCCGGCGGGCGTTCGCCGCATGTCCGAAAAGCTGCTGGAAAACGGCGTCACCTCCTTCGTGCCGACCACGCTCACCGTGGGCTGGGACACGCTGAAAAGCGTCTGCGGCCATATGCGGGCGCTGGCGCAGGAGAGTCAGAAGCCCGATTATCCCGGCGCGGAAATCCTGGGCGTGCACCTGGAAGGCCCGTTCATCAATCCTGAGCGCAAAGGCGCGCAAAACCCCGAGTACATCCTGCCGCCCGACGCGGAAAAGGTGCTGCCTTACGCCGACATCGTGAAGCTGATCACCCTGGCTCCCGAAATGCCTGGCGGAGACGCTTGCATCCGCGCCTTGAAACAGCAGACAGATATTGCCATTTCAATGGGCCACAGCAGCGCCACGTTCGACCAGGCCATGAAAGGGGTGGGCCTGGGCGTCACCCGCGTGACGCACCTCTTTAACGCCATGAGTCCCCTGCATCACCGCGACCCCGGCGTGGTCGGCGCAGCGTTGAACAGCGATGTGTACACCGAGCTGATCGCCGACACCTTCCACGTGAACAAGGGCGTCTATCCCATGCTGGCGAAAACAAAGGGGGAGAAGCTGGTGCTCATCACCGACGCCCTGCGTTCCGCGGGCATGCCCGATGGGGAATACGAAAACGGCGGGCAGGTGTTTGTTCTCAAAGGCATCGAATGCCGTCTGCTGGACGGCACCATCGCGGGCAGCGTGCTGCGGCTGAATCAGGCTGTGCGGAACTTCCGCGACTATGCCGGCGTGACCATGTATCAGGCTGTCCGCGCTGCGTCGCTCGCCCCGGCGGAATCAATCGGCATTGCGGATGAAAAGGGCTCTCTTTCTCCCGGCAAGGATGCCGATATCGTACTGTTGGATGATGATTGCGGCGTGAAGAAAACCATCGTCCGCGGCGTGTGCAAGTTTGGATAAATCAATATATCAGCAGCCCCCTGCCGGAAGGACAGGGGTCTGCTGATGGGTTTCAGCGGTTTTTGCCCGCGCTTTCCGGCGTGGGCCGGATGGCGTGAATCCCTTCGAGGGAGGAAATGCTGTCAGCCTCCTCCTCACTCTGCGCCGGCGCAGCCAGGATGCCGGTGCATTCTGTGGCGCTGGCGATCTGACCAGGGTCGAAGATAGGATTCTTCTGTGCTTCTTTCATCCCCTGCCTGGCCGGTTTATGCTTTTTCCCCGGCACGGAGGGGTCGGGCGGCGGCGGAGCGGGCTGCGTCCGCGGCGGTCTCACCGAGCCGCTCATTTGGTTTCGTAGCTCTGGCACATGCTCTCGTCGGCAGGGTCGCCGGAGTATGCCATGGGTGTAGGCGCTACCTGAATGGCTTCCAGGGAGCAGATGCCCTGGTCCTCCCGCAGATGGCGGCAGGACTCCACGCAGCAATGGATACACTGATTTTTCTTTTCAGCCATATTGTTTACGCTCCTTCTTTGCTTTGAGCGCCCGATGGCGCTGGAATCAGTATGCCCTGAAACATGCGCGGCCATACCGGTTTATTGGTTACCATTCAGCTATAAATCATCTAACAAAGAGAACGCTGGGGCGAACAGCCCCATCGTATCCTCCTGTAACTGACTTCGGTATCTGAATGGTAACGTTTATTGATGATGAGAACGCCGCATAAAACTTATGATGGGATTCTTTTCCCCGCAAGCACTTGTTTGCCGTTCGTTTTTCCTGTATAATATGAGTCATCCAAACGGTTCCAACAATATATAACAGTACGGACAGGGAGAAACATACATGAATCGTAAACTGGTTTTTTTGGATATTGACGGAACGCTCACACCACCGGGAACGAACGTGCCTCCGGCCAGCGCGCTGAAAGCAATTCGCACAGCACAGGCAAACGGGCATCGCGTTTTCCTCTGTTCCGGGAGAAACCTTGCCATGCTGGCCCCGGTACTGGCGCTTGGATTTGAGGGAGCGGTGGCAAGCGGCGGAGGCTACGTGTTCGCGGGAAATCGGGTGCTGTTTGACTGTCCTATGACCAAAGCGCAGCAGGACGCTGGAATGCGTCTGCTCAGGGAGAGCGGAGTGATCCGAACGGTCGAAGCTCGCGACGGGTCCTGGTGCGACGAGGATCTTTCGGATTTCTTCGCCAAGGCCGGCGATATGAACAGCGAAATGGAACGCATTCACAGGCAGATCGCCGAAGAACTGAATATCCGTCCCATGCGGGAATACGACGGTCGTCCGATCTATAAAATCGTGTTCATGTGCAATGATTTAAGCCAGCTGCTTCCGGCCCGGCAGGCCCTGGAAAACGAATTCAATTTTCTGCTGTGGGAACCGATGCGGAGCGGCGTAATAGATGGCGAAATGATTAACCGGAAATTCGATAAAGGAAGCGGCGTGCGGATCATCGCCGAAGCGCTGGGCGTTGACCTTGCGGATACGATCGGCTTTGGCGACAGCATGAATGATTTGGAAATGATGAAAACAGTCGGCGTTTCCGTGTGCATGGAAAACGGAAGCCCCGCCGTGAAAGCCAGGAGCAGCATGGTGTGCCCCGCTGTTACAGAGGACGGCCTCGCCTGGGCGTTTGAAAAGCTGAACCTGTTGAACGGATAGAAGGAGGACGAAAAATGGCGCGGTTTCAGAATCAGGTCGTATACCAAATATATCCCCGTTCTTTCTGCGACAGCAACGGGGACGGGATCGGAGATCTGCCGGGCATTACGTCCAAACTGGATTATCTGAAATCCCTGGGCGTGGATTATCTGTGGCTGACGCCGTTTTTTGTGTCGCCGCAGCGGGACAACGGCTATGACGTGGCGGACTATTGCAGCGTCGATCCGGCGTTCGGCACGATGGCGGACACGGAAGAGCTGATCCGGGAAGCGGAGAAGCGCGGCATTGGCCTGATGCTGGACATGGTGTTCAACCACACGTCCACGGAACACGCCTGGTTTCAGAGCGCTTTGCAGGGCAATCCCAAGTATCAGGCGTATTATCTGTTCCGGGACGGGCCGCCGGATCAGCCGCCCACGAACTGGCAGTCCAAATTCGGGGGCAGCGCGTGGGCTTACGTTCCTTCCCTGAAAAAATGGTATCTGCATTTGTTTGACGTAAGCCAGGCCGACCTGAACTGGGAGAATCCGGAGGTCCGGGAAGAACTGAAAAACGTGATTTGCTTCTGGAAAGCCAAGGGCGTGAAGGGTTTCCGCTTTGACGTGGTGAACCTGATTTCAAAACCCGCGCAATTCCTCAACGACGACGCGGGCGACGGCAGGCGCTTCTATACCGACGGCCCTCACGTCCATGAATACTTGCAGGAATTGGTACGGGATACGGAAATAGGCGATATGATCACGGTAGGAGAAATGAGCTCCACCACGCTGCCGCACTGTATCCGGTATTCCTCACCCGAAAACCATGAATTGTCCATGGTGTTCAATTTCCATCATTTGAAGGTGGATTATAAAAACGGCGACAAATGGACGCTGCAGGCCCCGGATATTCAGCAGCTTCGTGCGCTCTTTCAATCCTGGCAGGAAGGCATGGCGGCGGGCGGCGGCTGGAACGCCGTGTTCTGGTGCAACCACGACCAGCCGCGGGTCGTATCCCGCTTCGGCGACGATCAGGCCTATTGGAAAGAATCCGCTAAAATGCTGGCGACCTGCATCCATATGATGCGGGGAACGCCGTATATCTATCAGGGCGAAGAACTGGGCATGACCAATGCTTATTTCGACCGGATCGAACAGTACCGCGACGTGGAGAGCATCAATTATTATCGCATTCTGCTGGATCGCGGCCTCAGCGAACGGGAGGCAATAAGTGTCTTGAAGGCCCGGTCACGCGATAACGGCCGCACCCCGATGCAGTGGGACGACACGGAGAACGCGGGCTTTACGTCCGGCAAGCCATGGATTGAGCTTCCGACCTGCCGAAAGGAAGCCAACGCGCGGACGGAAGTGGGAGAGGACGGGTCAATTTTCAGTTTTTATCAGCGATTGGTTCAGCTGCGCAAGCAGGAAAAGGTGATTGCAGGGGGAGACATTCGTTTCATTCTGCCCGATCAGTCCGGCCTGATTGCCTATGTACGCACGCTCGGACAGGAAAAGCTGACGGTGCTGTGCAATTTTACAGCGGAGACAGTTTCAGTGCCGCTTCCGGACGCCGGCCAATTCGTGATCGGCAGCTATGAAGCGCCGCCGCTGTACCGCGACGGCACGATCTCCCTGCGGCCCTGGGAGGGCTGTGCGCTCCGCCGGTAAAAAAAAGACATCAAAAAACTGCCTCCGTTTTCTGTGTTCGGAGGCAGTATCTGTTTTGTTATCCCTTCACAGCGCCGCTGGTCAGGCCGCCGATAATATGCTTCTGCAGGATGATATACATCACCACAATCGGCAGACAGCACAGCACCATGCAGGCAAACGACAGGTTGTAGTCCACGTTGAACTCGCCCTGGTAGTTTTTCTGGAACAGGGTCAGGGTCCACATGGTCTTGGAACGGTTCAGGATGATCAGGGGCAGCATGTAGTCGTTCCACAGCGCCAGGCCTTCCTTGATCATCACCGTCGCGAGAATGGGCTTCATCAGGGGCAGGATGATGCGGTAGAACGTGGTAAACGTGTTGGCCCCATCGATGTAGGCCGCTTCCTCCAGGCTGGGGGAAACCGTGGCCAGGTAGCCCACGTACAGGAACATGCTTTCGCAGGTGGCGTGGGCCAGGTACAGCAGGATCAGGCCGGTCTGGTGCAGCATGTTAAACGCGGCCAGCAGCTTCATCAGGGGCATCATGCGCACCTGGAAGGGCAGGAAAATGCCCAGCAGGAAGAACGCGTACAGGCCCTTGAACAGCCCGCTCTTGTGATACATGCCGCGGGAAATGGCGAAAGCCATGGGCGGCATCACCAGGAATTCGAGGAACAGGGACGCGAACGTGACGTAAATCGTGTTCGCGTAGGAATATCCGAGCGTGGGGTTAGCCAGCACTTCTTTATAATTGCCAAGGTAAAAGCTGGTCGGCAGGGTGAAGAAGCTGTTGGCGCTCTCCTGCATGGTTTTGAACGTTGTGACGACTGTGATATACATCGGGAACAGAATGAGCAAAGCACCCAGCCCGAGAATGATATACGCCACAGCGTCCATTCTTCGTTTACCGATATTCACTCATTCCACCTTCTTTGCATTTGTAAATCTGATCTGGACAAAGGAAATCGCAGCGACGATCAGGCCGACGACGACGGCCTGGGCGATCGAATAGCTGAAACGGTTGCGCTCAAACGCGTTCTGATAGATCAGGAAAGCGATGGAGGTCGTATTGTAGGAACCGCCGGTCATCGTGGAGATATAGTCGTAAACGCCGAGGCCGCCTTTCACGGTCAGCACCAGCACGACGGACAGGGTGGGCAGCATGTAAGGCACGGTGATGGCCTTGAACCTCTGCCAAGCGTTGGCACCGTCGATGGCCGCCGCTTCATGCAGATCCTGCGGGATCGTTTGCAGACCGGCCAGGAACAGGAGCGTCGGCATAGCGAGGCCCTGCCAGAGGTTCACAAAGAGGATGCCGTAGATGGCCGTCTCTTTTTTTGATATGACGTTGGTTGCTAGCGCCTGGATGCCGAGCGTCTGGCCGATCACGGGCAGGACATAGAAGTAAATCTGCTTGAATACCAGACCGACCGTGACCATGGACAGCACCGCGGGCAGGAAATACAGCGTCCTGAAGAAGCTGCGGCCTTTGATTTCCCTGTTCAGCAGCATCGCCAGGATGAACCCGATCACCACGATGCCGATGACCATCATGATGGTATAGCGGGCGTTGAAGATCAGCGCCTGGCCAAACCTGCGGTCGTTGGTGAACACCCTGACGTAGTTATCGATGCCGATAAAATTGTATTTGGTTCCGATGCCTTCGTAATCCGTCAGGGAATAATAGATACCCATCAGGATCGGCGTGATCAGGAACACGCAGTAAAGCAGGAAACCGGGGGCCGTCATGATGACGTAGGAAATGAACTGATCCTTCCGCATGGTTGCGCGCTTTACGGCTTTGGGCTTGAGAGCTTTCCCCGACATGGGGTTATCACCCCTTTCTTATGTAAGATAAACCCGGTGAGGATGCGTCTTTGCATCCTCATCGGGCATACATCAGGGCATACCGCCCGGCAGGTCAGTTGTAGTATTCTTCAATGGTCAGCTGGCATTCATCGTAGAACGCGTCAAGATCCTTGTCCACGATCAGGTCGGTGGCCGCGAGCCCCAGGGCTTTGCGCAGGCCGGAGGGCCAGATGGCGTTCAGGCTCAGCATGGTGTGACCGGCCGCCATCGCGTCGTTGATCTTTTCCAGCTGCTTGACGCTGTAGACAACGCCTTTGACCACGTTGGGGCTGCCTTCCACATCGGTGTAAGCCTGGGCCACGTCGGTCTGGGCCAGATAGGCCAGGAACTTGAGGCACTCATCGGGATGCTTGGTCTTGCTGGAAACGACGAAGCTGGTGTCGATGGAGACGATAACGTTGCTCTCAGCGCCGGTGGGATCAGGCAGCGGAATCATCGCCAGCTGAATATCCGGGTTGAAGCCGAGCAGCGTGCCCAGAGACCACTGGCCGTTGATGGTCATAGCGGCCTCGCCCTTCAGCAGCATCTGGTAGGATTCGTCATAGCCTGCGCCTGCGGACAGGGGGTTGGTATACTTGGCGATGTCCAGAGACGCCTGGGCATAGACGGACAGCATTTTGGAGTCCTTGGCTTCCAGTTCGCCGGCGGCGATGGCCTTGAATTCGTCGTCGTTGTCCGCCAGCATGGACATCATGCGCTCCATGCGCTGGTAGACCATGTCCTTATCGGGGTTGGCGAAGGGGTAGATACCCGCGGCCATCAGCTTTTCGCACACGTCCATCAGCTCGTCCCAGGTGGTGGGCAGCGCCAGGCCCTGCTCTTCAAAGATGTCCGTGCGTACATACAGGCCGTAGCAGCTCAGGCTGTAGGGCAGGCGCCAGTTCTTGCCTTCGTAGGTGGACAGGGCCAGGGTGCCTTCCACGATGTTGTTCAGGAAGTCCTGACCGGTCAGATCCATCAGCTGTCCGGCGGCGAACATTTTTTCAAAGGTCGCGCTGGTCTGGCAGGCGAAAATGTCCGGCAGGTCGTCCTGCTGGGAGCGGGCCACCATGGAGTTGGTGTCGCCGGCGGTGTTCATTTCCACATGGATACCGGGGTTGGCGGCGTTGAAAGCGTCGATCACCGCCGTCATGGCGTTGATGGCGTCGGTCTCGCCTTTATGGAACTGGAATTCGATGTTCACCACGTCGTCCGCCAGCGCGAACGGCGCGAGGGACAGCAGCATCATTGCCACAATGAGAAGAGCCAGAACTTTTTTCATGTGAGATGTCCTCCTTTTTTATGGAAAGATTTGGACGGCAGTTGATCGGTCATGCAACCTGCCTTTGCTCTGTTTATTTTACATCATCTATCATCCGTCTGTCAATCGAAATATGTGATTATTGTAAAAGAAAGTTCCATATCAGACAAAAAGGTGCTTAACTCGCACCTAAACCGGATAAACCGGAAAAGACTTGTAAAGAGTTCTAAGTTCCAAGTTCTAAGCAATTGGATTGAGTGAAAGCAAACTCGCTGTGCCAGACACTATTCAGCTTAGAACTTAGAACTTTGAACTGCGATTTCAGTCTCTTTGCTATTATGCGCAGATTTTCAGTCATAATTATTTAAAGGATGCGCTACCACAGAAAGAAGAACCGGCGCGTCCGAAGCGAATGTGATGTCCGACGCTGTTCCGGGGGCGTTTAGCACGGCGGTGACGGTCTGTCTGCCGCCGTTCAGAAACAGTTCAACGCTTTCCTTGTCCAACAGAATTCGAAGGGACAATGTTTCATCCTGCTTTTCCAGCCGCACCCGGCGGATATGGGCAATGTCCTGGCAGGAGCCGTCCCGGCTTCGGTCAAACAGCAGTTCCCCGCAGGCCATATCCCATTCTACAGTCACGCCGTGATCCTGATCCCGCGCCAGGGTAACGGTGAATCGGCAGGGCCCGGAAAGCGGACGGACCGTCAGCTCAGCATCGAGAAGCCGCCCCTCCACGCCCGGCAATGCCATTTCCTGCTGTACGGTCACGTTGTCATAGCGGATCATGTCCCGCCACAGGGTTTCGATCTCTCGGATCGGACGCTGGATCAGCCGGCTGTCTTCTATTGTGATTTCCCGGGGAACGATCATTTGCGCGTACCAGGGATGCAGGCGGGGCGTCCGTTTGCAGTACTGCCAGTTTTCCATCCAAGCGATCAGGATGCGCCGGCCATCCGGGGCCAATACCGTCTGCGGCGCGTAAAAATCCAGCCCTTCATCCAGTGGCTGAACTGTTTCCCGAATGAAACGGCATTGGCTTTCATCATAGGAACCTAAAATCGCCATGGTTCCATGACCGGGGTGAAACCCTTCCATTGCACGCATTTTCTGCGCGCTGACGATCAGCGCCTGTTTCCCGCCCAGGGAAAAGAAATCGGGGCATTCCCACATTTGACCGTAGATCCCATCGCTGCTGTCCAGCGCCGCCCTGTACCGCCAGGTGACCGCGTCGGCGCTTTCAAACAAAAGGATGGTTCCCTGCCGTTCCCTGTGCCAATTTGCCACCGCCATCTGAAATCGTCCATCCGCGGTCCGTCCTGCTTTCGGATCACGAAAATCATAAACGTTCTAGCCCTCCGGCAGATCAGCGGCGCTCACGACGGGATTGTGCGGATACTTTTCAAAATCAGTTCCATTTCCAAAAGCAATGCACTGCGCCTGTATGGCCTTGCCATTCTCCTGCGTTTCCTGCACGCCCGTATAGACCAGCATCAGCCGTCCGTCCGGCAGGGGCACAGCGGAGCCTGAAAAACATCCTCCCTGATCTGCCGGCGTATCCGGCGCCAAGGCGCAGGGCAGGTAGGTCCAATGCAGTAAATCGGCGCTTTCGGCATGTCCCCAATGCATGGGTCCCCAATCACGGGAATAAGGATGGTATTGATAAAACAAATGATATTTCCCTTGATAAAAACAAAAACCATTCGGGTCATTCATCCAGCCGATATAAGGCGTCAGATGGAAGAGCGGACGATCCTCCTGGTTTATATTGTCTTTGCTTAGACTTTCATATTTTCTTGCTTTTTCAAGCTGCTCTGTTGGTTTTGTCACGGTTCTTCTCCTCCAGCCACAAATAACGTCGATTCCCTGTAATGTGATTTTCGACAAATGATACATGGATTCCTGCTGTGGAATAAAATCCCCGTGCCGACAAAAAGCCGACACAGGGAAGGGCATAGGTTTACTTATTGCTCGCCCAATTGAATCGTGAATTCAGATGCGGGATGAGAAATCGTTCCAGACAAGGAACGAAACCGCAGGAATACTGGAGGTATTTCAAGGTTGAGTGACGCAGGATGGACCGATTTATCGCCCGCAGAT
>JAFWQM010000090.1 GCA_017509065.1 Clostridia bacterium | reverse complement strand
TTTCCTCTGTGACGTGCTTATACAGTTCCAGAAACTCCTCATCAGACAGGGAAGAGAGATCCTCAGCCAGGGAAGCAGATGATATTATGAGCATTACAGCCAGCAGAATGATGATTGTCCTTTTCACGCTTGTTCTCCTTTTTTTGTTCTGTTTCGCAGCCAGAGATTTTCTGCATGCAAAACAAACTCATTTCATTGAAATAACGGTAAAACGAACCTTTTTGTTCCAACCCGGATAAAATGCTGTCTTTCTGTTACAAAATGGTAAATGGCGATGATATCAAAAGCTTCCTATATAATCCAAACTGATCCTGACAGGAGGCAGGATGTTGAAACCAGGAGTACCCCACAGTAAAATGGAGATCGCTGACCGGCCAAAGTTGGCGAACAACATTAAACTGGAGGGGGTACCAACATGAATAATACTCAGAACCAGAAGATTGCGCAAGTGACAGACAAGACCTTGATCGTAGGAGTTGGCATTAGAAGTGAAAATCATTATACCAGGGCAATCCTGGCTAGGGGTTTTGAGGTAAGCAAGAAGCCTTTTCCTTTCACCAACACGGAAGAGGGCTTCGAAAGCTTTGTAAACTGGACCCGCAATCTGGCTACAGCACACAAGCTGACCAAGATTATGGTGGCAATGGAACCGACAGGGCATTACTGGTTTGCATTCGTGGCTTTCCTGAAGAAGTATGACGTCCAGGTGGTGCTGGTTGCTCCGCAGCACGTCAAGCACAGTAAGGAGATGGACGATAACACTCAGGAAAAGGATGACCGAAAGGATCCGATGGTAGCTTTGGTGCTGTTTATCGGATCCTGCATTCTCTGCACCACCGATTTCAAGCCGATTCTGGCCAACGGAGTGCCCCTGCTGGCCGTAGCCGGGATTGTCTTTTCCACCGCGCTGGCGATATTCTCGATCAAAAAACTGAAATAGATGAAATCTAACGTAGTATGATAGTACTCTAAGGTTGCCACATAGAAAAGAGAAAAAAATTAAAAAAATTAGCACTCGTCTCTTGACAGTGCTAACAATATGACTATAATATGTGCTGAACAAAGGAACAGCGATCCAATAAACCACCGTCCCAATGCTCAAAATCAACATGGCGTGGCTGCCATAGCGGCCCAACACCCAAGGAGGTAAGAGTTATGTTGATGCCGAGTATTTTTGCTGAGAATTTGTTCGATGATTGGTTTGATTTCCCGTCTTTCCGGAACATGGATCGTCAGCTCTACGGCAGACACTTTGCCCGTGAGATGAAGACCGATGTGCATGAGCATGATGACCATTACGAAGTGGACATTGACCTGCCCGGCTTCCAGAAGGATCAGATTCAGCTGAGCCTTGAGAATGGTTATCTGACCATCACGGCCACGAAAGAGGTCGAGAAGGATAAGACGAAGAAGGGCAAGACCATACGTCAGGAGCGTTACGACGGAACGCTGCAGCGGAGCTTCTATGTGGGCGATGCGCTTACGGAGGAAGATATCACCGCAAAGCTGGAGCATGGTGTGCTGAGCCTGAACATCCCGAAGAAGGCAGATAAGAAGCTTCCTGAAAAGAAGCTGATCGCCATCGAAGGATAAAGACGCGCATCCCAAGCAAACTGAACCAATCGAGGGGCTCATCACCAACCGTGGTGAGTCCCTTTTCTTATTGAAAGGTCAATGCAACCCCCTGCCCGGATGATGCAACCCCCTCCGGGAGATGCAACCGGTTGCAGGATACAGGACTGGAACCGGGGTTGCATTGGTACCACAATACAGACGAATATTGTACCCTGATTTGGTAATCGGTGATAAAGACCCGCGGCCCATTGGAAAATGGGGCAGAATGCACATGAAGTATCTGGAGGCGGAACATCCGGGGCTGTATGAGCGGCTCATCCTGAACGGAACACTTGACAGACATCTGGCTGATGCAAACGAAAGAGCAGTAAGCATGCTGGAAAGGCTGATTGAGCAGATAGCAGCTCAGGAGGGTGTCACAGAAATCTTGAAGGAAGCACAGCCTCTTGAATGGGTTGGCAGAATGAACAGCATCCGCAGCAGAGTTGAAGAAATTATCTTGTATGAAGTCATTCTAACTTTATAAATCAATGCGCCGGCACAACCATCAAGGTTGTGCCGGCATCGTTATGTTACTGATTTTCCACAAAAATGCCGAGGGGTTTTAGCAGATCAAAAGTCATACAACATATGGTATTAATGATAATTTCAACAATCAATATCTAGTATAGATTTGACTGATTTTCGATTCTAAGGGGCCGAAATTTAAGCAAACGAGAATTTGGCCACCTGTATGGAGAAAAAACGCTCTCAGGGCATAATTGAGGGAATTGGTGCCATATCGCTGACAGCCATCACTCGATCTCTCACGCTGCTCAAATTCCAGCCATCGCTTTATAGCTGAACAGCGCAATCATAATTACCTTTGCCAACCCGGATGGGCGGATTCATTCTACATTCGCCTTCCCCTGATCAGCCGATCACATGGTATTCGGCCAGCAACTTCTCAATATCGGTGCCGTGGATACGTTTGAGCAGTTCATGCACGGCAGCTTTTTCCTTCATACCTAGCTTCATATCGGTAAGGGGTCGGCCATCACGCAGCATGACGGAGGCGTTCAAAAGGTCGCGCACATCATAGGTGCTGCCCCATACTTCAGGCACGCCCCGATCAACGTTCAGTAGCGTGTATACTGCCTCCATCCCGGTGCGCATAGAGTATTCGGTGGTGAAGATGGTATCCCGCTTGGTTTCGGCAAACTGGCCCAGGAAGGCGAAGTTGACGGCACCGTGGGGCACCACGTCGGGCCTGTCGCCCTTTTCACGGGGCATAAAGAAGGCGGTGATGTAGGGCATCATGACGGGCACGGTGCTGGCGCTTTCTTCCGCCATTTTGGGAATGTCCTTTTCCGGCACGCCGATGTGGTACAGCCATTCCATGCAGATTTCCTTGCCGGTACATTCCCGCATGGGCTTTTGGATGTAATTGCCGGGCTTATCGGTGAACAGGCCATATACCCATACCAGGCACTGATCCTTGGGCTGATTG
>JAFWQM010000089.1 GCA_017509065.1 Clostridia bacterium | reverse complement strand
CGGCGCTGGCATTTCCGCCGCCGCTCAGGCCGCCCAGGACGGCAACACCGTGCTGGTGATCGAAAAGAACGCCGAGGTCGGCGGCAACACCCTGGTGTCCGGCGGCCAGTATCAGAGCGTGATGCCTTACCTGGTTTGGGATCCCGCTGATCCCGACGCCGCCACCGGCGTGTACGCCTTCGACGGCCAGACCTACGATAAGGTCAAGTCCGTCCAGGGCTGCATCAACGAGCTGAAAATGATCCTCAACTGGAGCGAGGAACCCTTCGACGAAGAATACTACAAGACCCACGAATTCGTGGCCGGCGACGCTGCCGAGCTGTCCAAGCACGGCGTCCACGCGGAATACCTTCCCACCCTCCAGGCTTTGAAGGCCGAGATCCGGGAATACTTCGTATGGGCCGCGCCCCAGCTGGCCGCTGGCAAGGACGAAAGCCAGCTCACCCTGTTCTCCACACTGAACCTGCACATCTTCCAGACCTATTACGGCGGCCTGCGTCCCAGCGCAGACGGCAGCGAATGGATGTACGGCGACATCGATTTGGTGAAGCAGTTCATCCTGGGCGGCCAGGGCCTGAAGGAATGGCTGGAAGCCCAGGGCTCCACTTTCATCGAGAACACCCAGCCCACCCTGATCGGCGCGCTGTGGTATCGTGAAAATGAGTTCATCGGCTCCACCGTTGACCTGGACGGCGACGGCAATCCCGAAATGGGCCGCTGGGGCAGCTACTTCGCCGCGCCCATGAAGACCATCTTCGAAGCAAATACCGCCAACCGCATCATGACCCGCACCACCGCCAACGAACTGATCGTGGAAAACGGCCGCGTGGTCGGCGTGAAAGCCACCCAGTTTGACGGCACCGAAGTGATTGCCAAGGCCAAGAAGGGCGTTATCCTGGCTACCGGCGGTTACGCCGCCAACATCCAGAAGGTGCTGGAAGCCAACGTGTACTGGAGCACCGAATACCTGTCCACCGCCACCAAGACCACCAACCGTTCCTCCCTGCAGGGCGACGGCATCACCATGGCGGAAGCCGTAGGCGCTGCCACCACCGGCACGGGCTTCACCCAGCTGATGCCCATTTCCTGGGTGGACAACGGCAATCTGGCTTTCGGCGGCGGCAACTACGCCTGCTGGATCAACCCCACCACCGGCCACCGCTTCGTGGATGAAGGCTCCGAGCGCGACGTGCTGTCCCTGGCCGAATTCCGCAACGGCATGGAAGTGAACGGCACCAAGGGCGTGTTCCTGGAATTCTACAACAAGGAACAGATGATGCCCGCCCCCATGCAGCTGGCCGAGGGCGACTATGAAGGCCGCTACTATCGCCGCACCATTGCCGAACTGCCCGAGCTGTTCAAGGAGCTGGGCGTCACCGCCGATCCCGAAGTGGTCATCCAGACCATCCGCGACTATGACGCGGCGGTCATGGGCCTGGGCGAATATCCCGACGTGGGCAAGGCCATCGCTTCCCGCACCATCGGCAACGTGCAGAAGGACGAAAACGGCAAGTATCTGCCCGATACCTACGATCTGGACAACGCCCTGCTGACCATCCGCCTCATGGCCCCCTCCACACACCACACCATGGGCGGCCTGGTGGTCGATACCGACCGCCACGTGCTGAACGCCGACGGCCAGATCATCCCCGGCCTGTACGCTGCCGGCGAAGTCACCGGCGGTATCCATGGCGGCAACCGTCTGGGCGGCAACGCCATCGTGGAAATCTTCGTTTCCGGCCGCACCGCCGCGCAGGCTGTGACCGCGGACAGCGCGGAATAATCGAACCCCCTGATTGAATATGCTGGGGCGGGAGCGATCCCGCCCCGGTTTTTTATACGAATATCCACAGCGTTTGCATAACCCATTCTTCCCGGTGCCATACTGCTTTTGACGGAGGTGTCAGTATGGCAACAGGCAAAGTGGAAATCTGCGGCGTGGATACCGCTACGCTGCCCGTACTCACCAATGAACGCATGCGCGAACTGTTTCCGCTGGTGCACGGCGGGGACCGCGGGGCGAGAGAAGAATTCATCCGGGGCAACCTGCGCCTGGTTTTGAGCGTGGTGCAGCGGTTCAGCGGCCGGGGAGAAAACGCGGACGATCTGTTTCAGGTGGGGTGCATCGGGCTGATCAAGGCCCTGGATCATTTTGACGTGAGCCAGAACGTGCGCTTTTCCACCTACGCGGTGCCCATGATCATCGGGGAAATCCGGCGGTATTTAAGGGACAACAATCCCATCCGGGTCAGCCGTTCCCTCCGGGACACGGCTTACAAAGCCCTCCAGGCCAGAGACCGGTTGGTGGTGAGCCTGAACCGGGAGCCCACGGTGGAGGAAATGGCCAAAGAGCTGGGCGTGCCGCGGGAGGACGTGGTGTTTGCCCTGGAAGCCATCCAGGACCCGGTTTCCCTCTTTGAACCGGTGTACAACGACGGGGGAGACGCCATTTATATCATGGATCAGGTGAAGGACGATAAGCACGCCGACGAAAGCTGGCTGGAGCACATCGCCATCAAGGAAGCCATGCGCAAGCTGAACGACCGGGAAAAGAAGATCCTGCGCCTGCGCTTTTTCGAGGGCCGCACCCAAATGGAGGTGGCGGGGGAGATCGGCATTTCCCAGGCCCAGGTGTCCCGCCTGGAAAAAAACGCGCTGAACCATATGCGAAAGTATGTGGCGGCACAATAAAGAAAAAACTTTCCGTTGGCATTTTCGTGCTTTTTCGATATAATATATGATGGAAATGGAATCGAAGAAGCATTTGAGCAAAGGAGCGTTTTCTCTATGAATGTCACCGGAAAAACGATCGACCTTTCTTATCACGGAACAAATTACATCCTGCATAACCAGCGCTGCCGGGAATGGACCCACCCCTACGCCTGGGAAGGACGCGGCACCCTCACCGATTCCGGCTGCGGCATTTTTTCCATTGCCAACGCCGTATGTTTCTTAGGCGGGGAAAGGGTGAACCCGGAGGAACTGGCGGATTTTTCCTGCCAAAACGGCGGCAGGGGAGACGACGGCACGGACCGCCCCGCCCTGCTTTCCGCCATGGAAACCAAGGGCCTGGCCCGGAAATACGGCTTTTCCTATGATTTTGACGGCCTGCGCAACGATCTGGATACCCTTTACGAGCATTTGGCCGCCGGGGACGCGGCGCTGTGCAATCTGCGGCCAGGGCACATCGTGGCCCTGGTGGGCGCGCGAACGGTGGACGGGGAAAAGCAGGCCCTTGCCGCCGATCCCTACAGCGAAAGCGCCGATGAACGGGTGAAAAACGCGGTGCGGGACTGTGTGCCTGGCAGCGAGATCGTTTTTCCCCTGCTGAATGAACGGGGAGATATCTGCGGCTTCCAGACCGCGTATGCCCTGTTCTGGGTCAGCTTGCCCACGGTGCGGGATTTCAATTTGCTGCATCGGGTTTTTCCCACGGCGTGAAGAAATATACGCCGCCTTACGTCATATCAATAGAAAAAATCAAGTGGAGGGAGGCACAAAACTTGAAAAATCGCTACCGCTTCGCCGCGCTGGCCCTGGCGCTGCTGCTGCTTCTGCCGCCGATGCTGCCCGCCCGGGCGGAAAAGAATACCGGCGTCGTGCGGGTGCTTTTGACCAGGCTGAATTTGACCAACCGCGTGGAGCTTTCCCTGGACGGCAGCTATACCTTGAACGAGCTCTCTTTTCAGCGGGGAAGCAAGGTGATCGTGGCAATTTCCGGCGGCTCGCTGATGGTATATTACGAGGGGATGGCCCTGGACGCGGGGAAGCAGCTCACCCTGGTGCGCCACGCGGTGGCGGACGGGCAGGAAAACGGCCTGCGGGTGAACGGCGCATACGAACTGCATCCCGGCGATCTGGTGCTGTCCATTCGGGACGGCCAGCTTCGGGCGGTGCTGCACGCGCCGGTGGAAGAATACCTGCTGGGCGTGGTGCCCTATGAAATGAGCGACAGCTTCCCCGTGGAAGCGCTGAAAGCCCAGGCTGTGGCGGCCCGCACCTACGCTCTGCGCAAGGCGGGGGCAAACCCGGATTACGACGTGGTGGATAATACCAACGACCAGGCGTACTACGGCGTAAAGGCCCAGCACGTGAACGCCGCCCAGGCGGTGAGGGAAACGGCGGGCCTGTGCGGCTTCTACCAGGGCGCGCTGGCGGAGTGCTACTATTCAGCCAGCAACGGCGGCCAGACGGAGCTGGCGTCCCACGTGTGGGGGAATGGGGATTATAACTATCTGGTGATGGTTGACGATCCCTACGATTTGGAAAACCCGGAAAGCGTGGTAAAGCAGGCGGCCCTGCCCAAGGAACTGTCCGGCAACGGCGACTTGGGGAAGCTGAAAGAGCCCGTTTTAGGGGCGCTTTCAGAGACTCTGGAGAGCAGGGGCTATGACGGGGACATGGAGCATATCCGCGTTACCGGCATCGCCGGGGCGGAAACAGCCGTGCCCCTGTATACCGATTCCCCCTCCAAAATCATGACCCTGCTGCGCCTGTCGCTCACGGTGCAGGCCAGGCGGCTGCTGACGGAGGATGAAGAAGAAGATATTTCCATCTTTACAGTCATGACCGGCGAAACGCCCGCGCCCACCGCCGCCCCGGCGGAAACAGGCAAAACGCGGGAGCAATGGTCGCAAATGGAAACGCTGTCCCAGCCTGTGCTGGTCACGCTGGAAATTTTTCCGCTGGTGGAAAGCGCGCTGGACCTGTCCATCAACGGCGGCAGGAACGAGTTGATTACCGTGCGGGAAACGGACACGGCCTTTGTGCTGGAATCCCGGCGTTTCGGCCATGGCGTGGGCATGAGCCAGCGGGGAGCGCAGCGCATGGCGGATATCTACCACTGGACCTATGATCAAATTCTGCGCTTCTATTACCCCGGCATGCAGGTGGCGGCTGTGAATTACACCTACGCCCAGCCCACGCCTCTTGCCCGCACGTTCCTGACGACCCCCGGCCCCGCCGCTACGCCCACGCCCCGCCCCACCGCGCAGCCCCTGACCGTTACGCCCGGCCCTGGCCAGTATCGGGTGACCGTGACCAATATCGGGGTCAACTCCTACCTGAACATGCGGGCCGCGCCCAACACCCAGGCGGAGGTGCTTCGGCAGCTGTATTATGGCCAGCAGCTGATCGTGCTGGAAGAGGGCGAGCAATGGCTCAACGTGCGCACCGATGATCTGACGGGATATGTAATGAAGGAATTCGTCCAAAAAGAATAGGAAGCGGACGCGGGCTGGTACAAATAAAAGAAGGTTATGCAATTGGCTCTCCGGTTTGCCACCGGAGAGCAGGGCAATCGCTTATTGCGATTAAGTTACAATAATATTACAATTTTATTACCAAAAGGAATTTAGGCGTAGGATGTCAAAGTAATAAGGTGAGATGATTACTTTGACAAAAGCAGAAACAAAGACATTGTTGCAATTATTGGAAGAAGTACCGGATCATCGGGCAGGAAATGCAATCAAGTATTCATTACGGGACATCCTGTTTCTGGGAATGTTCGGGATCCTGTGTGGTGCGGAGACATATACAGGGATGCAGGTATTTTGCGAACTGCATTTGGAGGAATTGCGGCAATACCTTGAATTGCCGAACGGCGTGCCATCGCACAATGTATTCGGAGACGTATTCAGCCGAGTGGATATAAAGGCGGTGGAAAAGTGCTTTCAAATATTCATTGAGAGCATCAAGGAGGGGGAGAACAAAGATCGGGTAGTGGCGTTGGACGGAAAAACAATACGGAGAAGCGGGAACAAGGAACACAAAGCCATCCATATAGAGACAGCATTTTTAAGCGACCTTGAACTGGTGCTTGGGCAGATGGCGACAGAAGAAAAAAGCAATGAATTGACAGCCATCCCCAAACTGTTGGAAATACTGGCATTGAAGAATTGCACGGTAACGATAGACGCTATGGGAACGCATCGAAACATAGCGGAAGCGATTCATGACAAAGGCGCGGATTATATCCTTCCTGTAAAGGAAAACCAGCCGCTGCTGCTGGACGACATCAAACTATACGCTGAATCAGATGTCTTGCCGCAGGAAAAAGACGAGTTGAAACAAAATGACCGATACGCGGAAACAAATGAAAAAGGTCATGGACGGATAGAAAAGCGTGAATGTTGGCTGTTTGATGAGACTGAATGGCTTAGGGAGCGTCATGATTGGCCCTTCCTGCACGGTGTTGCTGTGATGCGCTCTACCCGCACCATGCTGGATACAGGGGAAGTCAGCGGCGTATTTCATTACTTCCTGTTCAGCCACCAGGAAATGACCGCAGAACGGTTTCTATCCCTTCAACGGAAGCATTGGTGTATTGAAAACAAACTTCATTGGTGCCTTGATTGCTGTTTCCATGAAGACGACGTGCATGTCACCTTAGGTCATGCAGCCGTCGTGATCAATATGTTCCGTAAGCTTTGCATGCAAATGCTCAAAGCCGATACTTCTGCCAAGGATTCCCTTACCGGCAAACGCCAGCGCTGCGCTTGGTCTTTTCCCTATGCTCTCGCTGTCGTAAAAAACTGGGCTTTTTCGTAAGCGATTGCCCTGATATTTTCTTTGTGAGGGATTGACAATCTTTAAACGCCATGTTAGAATATTTATGATAATTTTTTGAGAGTATTATATGCGATTTCAATATAAGTGGCAAGTATTCTTATGATTTTTCCATGTAAGGAGGGGACCGCGCTATGACTGTGAACGCTGTGACCCCGAAGAAAAAGCGTTCGTTCCTGCAGCGGATGCGGGGCAACTGGGATTTGCTCTTCTTCTGCCTGCCCGGCATCGTGTTCACGATCATCTACCACTACATTCCCATTTACGGCGTGCAGATCGCGTTCCGCAACTACAAGATGAAGAAGGGCATCTGGGGCAGCGACTGGGTGGGCCTGAAGAACTTCGCAAAATTCTTCAACAGCGCGGACTGGTTCATCCTGGTTCGCAATACCTTGTACCTGAGCCTCTATTCGCTGGCCGCCGGCTTCCCCGTGGCGGTCATCCTGGCGCTGATGCTCAACTCCTTCCGCCACAAGAGATACCGCAAGGTCATCCAGGCCGTCACCTACGCGCCGAACTTCATTTCGACCATCGTCATGTGCGGTATGCTGATTCTGTTCCTCTCTCCCCGCGTAGGCGTCGTGAACAACGTCATCCGCGCGTTCGGGGGCGAGACCATCAATTTCATGGCCGAGGTCAGCATGTGGCGCCACATCTATGTGTGGTCTGGCGTGTGGCAGGGCATGGGCTGGTCGTCCGTCATCTACTTCGCGGCGCTGGCCGGCGTTTCCCCCGAATACCACGAAGCCGCAATTGTGGACGGGGCGACCAAGTTCCAGCGTGTTCTGTACATCGACCTTCCCTTCCTCGCGCCTACAATGACGATGCTGCTTATTATGAACATGGGCTCGGTTCTGTCAGTCGGTTTCGAAAAGGCGTACGCGCTGCAGAACGCCCTGAACCTGCCAGTGTCCGACATTATCGCCACCTATACCTATCGGCGCGGCATTATCGACAGAGATATTTCCTACTCGTCCGCAGTCGGTCTGATGAACAGCCTCGTCAACTCGGTTTTGCTGATCACGGTCAATTTCATCACCGGCAAGCTGAGCGACAACGCGCTTTTCTGAGAGAGGAGGAAGGATATATGGAAAACACGCACAGGAAACTCAAGCGTGCCCGCGGAGATGTCATCTATGACACCGTCATATTCATCATCCTCACTTTCATCTTCCTGATCGTCGCGTATCCGCTGTATTTCGTCATTATTTCCTCCATTTCCGATCCCATCGAGGTGTCAGCCGGCAAGGTTACGCTGGCCCCTGTGGGCTTCACGCTGGACGGCTATAAGGAAGTCTTCAAGACGAAGACCGTCATGCGCGGCTTCCTCAACTCCCTGATCATCACGATCATGGGCACCTCGATAAACCTGTTGGTCACCATCCCCACTTCCTACGCACTGAGCCGTCCGGACTTCACGCTCAAACGCCCCATCACGCTGTTCTACATCCTGACCATGTTTGTGAGCGGCGGTATGATGCCTACCTACATTATTGTGCGATCCACGGGCATTCTGAACACCTGGTGGGCGCTGATACTGCCGGGGTGCCTGGGCGTTTACAACATGATCGTGGGCCGTACGTTCTTTAAAACCAACATTCCAATGGAACTGATGGAGGCGGCCAAGCTGGATGGCTGCGGCAACACGAAGTTCTTCATCTACGTGGTGCTGCCTCTGTCCGGCGCCATCACCGCCATCCTCTGCCTGTATTACGGCGTGGGTCACTGGAACAGCTACTTCAGCGCGCTGATCTACATCCAGAAGCGTGAGCTGTGGCCGCTGCAGCTGGAGCTGAGAAACATCCTGGTTATGAACACGAGCGTTGCGACAAAACAGGTCATGACTGAGGCGGAACTGCTGGAAAAGAAGCGGCTG
>JAFWQM010000013.1 GCA_017509065.1 Clostridia bacterium | reverse complement strand
TTTCGATGGACGCAAGCTCCCCGCCTACGGTGGTGGCTTCGCAGTTCTGGCCCGCGCCGCTGGTCACGATGGTTCCGCCCTGGGCAATGTCCGCCGTGGCCTTGTACAGCGTCCCGGACAGAATAAAATAGTCGCCTGTAGCGTGCGCCATGGACGCCGTGGTGCTGTCTTCGGTGTATGCTAAAGCGCTCTTTAAGTCACTCACATCTTTGACCAATATGATATAAGCTGGCTTATAATTCATCGACTGGATAGTCAAAGCATTGTTTGCGTACCAGTCAAAATCGTATTCCTCATCACCAGGATTGATGCTGAACAGCCTGTATTCCTCGCTCGTGCTGAGATAGTTCATCCCGAACGAGCGGATATTCTTGGTCGCCGCGATCGACGGAACATTGAACACCGTAGCGACTACACTGCCCATGACGGACGGGGGCATCAGGCCGCCCGAACCACTGCCGCCGTGCAGGATGTTGAAGTTGACCGCCGTCACCTGATAAGCGCCGCGCATCTTTACCGCCGTTGCCACGGTATCGGCACAGCAGTCCGTAATATGCAGGTCATTCTCGGTGTCGAACATCACGCTGGTCGGGATGATCGCCGCTTCGGTATTCCAACTGTGTACATGGTTGTAGTAGTTGTTGCCGCCGACATTGTGGATCGCCGTACCGACATTTTTGGTCACGATGTTCGCGAAGTTGCTGTCGTGGGTATACATCTGGATACCGACAGTGCTTGCGCTGTTCGTCCCGGCGATGCGGATATCATCGAAGAACAACTCAAAACCGCCGATGGCGTAAATACCGCACAGGTTGAATCCGCAGATGTCAATGTTCTGGAACTCCATACCGCCCACAGTCTGGACGAAGATGCCGTAGTTGCAGAATGCGTTACAGTCAATCGTCAGGTTATTGATAAGCGCTTTGCCCGTAGTAGACGGGAACTGTGCTTGGTCTATGTCGATATAGAAGACATGCGCCCAATTGCCGAGCCGGTATACGTCCTCACCAGTCCAAGGACCAGCAGGATGCGCATCACCGAATATATACGGGAGTCCATCATGTAATACCTTATCGCCCTCTTCGTATGATTCAGACGTGCTGAACTCGGACATCTCGGACGTGTCTACATTGACCGCCTTGATTGTCGAACCGTTGCCGTAGATATTGATGCGCTTGGTGAGGTCAATTTCCTTGTTGACGCAGTAGGTCTTCCCATAACCGAACACCACAGGAACGCCAGCCTGTTGTGCAAGGACAAAAGCGGTCATTACAGCGTCCGTGTCATCAGTCGTGCCGTCACCTACAGCACCGTACATGTCCGGCGAAATCCCGGCTTCAGCCACATTTATGTTGAGCCTGCCCTGACGCTTCTGCCCATCCGTGAGCGATTGATCATCATTCACATGCAGAGCGGCGATGTTATTGCAAGCCTGTAATTTTTGCGTCTGAGCAAGGTATCCGTTACGGTCATACGGCACACAATGCCCGAACTCGTTGATGAACGTCAACGGAGCGCCGCTGTCCACATTGACGAGCGACCAATGCCCGTAAGTGAACGCTTCGTCAGCAGGGATAGCCTGTGCCGCCTGACGCAGTTTCCCCTCATAGAACAGATAATCTCCGTAGGCATAGGGCGGGTCGTATTCGGTGGAGATGGCGCTCTTTAAATCGCTTATTTCCGCCCCGACAGTTACCGCCACGCAGTTGGTGTTCAGGGTGATCGTTCCGCCCTGGGCAATATTGGCCGTGGCCTTGTACAGCGTCCCGGACAGAATAAAATATTCGCCTGTAGCGTGCGCCGCGCTGGCCGTGCTGCTTTCTTCCGTGGGGGCAATCATGTCCTGCGCTTCCTGGCACTTTTCCGCGCTGGCCGCAGCGTCTGCCGCGCTGGCTGCCGCATTTTCCGCCGATCCCGCCGCCGCCGTGGCGTCCGCTTCCGCGCCAGCCGCCGCCGCCAGCGCGTCCTGAATGGCCGTGGGGTATTGCCGCTCCGTTTCTTCGCTGATCGGGGGCAGGTCGCCCACCTCCAAATACAAAAGCTCACTGTTCCATGCAATTCCGCCCGGCCCCAAAATTTCCACCCAGCATCGAATGCGGCCGGGTATTTCCGTCATGCTGCCGGGGATCACCGCCAGCCCGTCCCGGATTTGCAGCATTTCCGGCGTCCCGTCCGGCAGAATCGCCATCAGGTGGGCGCTTTGCCCGTCCGCCACCTGGGGCAAAAGAAAGCGCATCGTCTCGCAGCCCTGATCCGTTTCCATGCCGATTTGCGTCTGATTGGGGCTCGGCATGCGCCCGGAAAATCGAATTGTTATCATTTAATTCCCTCCATAAGTGATCTCTGTCCCGTCGCTCAGGGTCAGCACCAGGGCGCCGCTTACGATCTGCGCTTTTTCCACCCATCCGCCCCGGTGCAGCTTTGCCGCGTCTGGCGCAAAATTCACCATTTGCTCCGCGTTGGGGTCGAATACGTTCAGGGCCCCGCCCTGCTTAACGCTCACGCCGTCTTTGTCTATGCTGATTTTGCCGCTGAATATGGGCGGGTTGGCCGTGGCCGCGTCCAGGTTCATGCCGTTCGTGCCCATGCCCGCCGCGTCCATCTTCTCCCGGTCGCGCTTGATGGCGTCGGTCAGGCGCTTTTCCAGCTTGGCCAGGCCCTCCGTGGTATCCTCGGCTTTTTTCATGCCGCGCACCAGCGGTTCTTCCAGCTTTTTCTGCGCAATGGCCCCGTCCCGGATGTTTTCATTGCCCAGGTCTTCCGTCACGCGCCGGATTTCCCTCTCCAGGGCCCGCACGTACTCCCAAAGCTGCGCCACCGTCTGCGGCGTTCCCGCCATCTGTATATCGCCCAGGTAGGCCATCCGTCCGCCCCCTTTCCTCTGCATCTTATCAAAATCCCGCGCAAAAAAAGAGCCCCCGCCATGGGAGCCCTTTCCTGGTTATTTCTTCTGGCTCTGCTTCTTCTGCTCCTGCTTGATCCAGTCGTCAATGTCCTTGCTCTTTTTCGCCCGGTCATAGCCCAGCACTTCATAGGCCCGCAGCAGGTGATTTTTCAGCGCCGAAGCCTCGCTTTTCTTTCCCGCTTGCAGCATGGCCAGGTATTGTGGCTTGAACTGGCTGGTGATCTGGCTCGCAAGGGTGCTCTTTTCCACTCCGTGATCTGTATACTTTTTTACGGTGGCGGAAAGGTCCTTGCCCGTCTCTACGGCTTCGTTGAAAGCAGCGTACCGCTCATATTTGGCGTCCTTTTTTCCTGCGTTCTGCTTTTCAAAGTCGTATTGATCCATGGTCCAGTACAGCTCGTCCTTGTCCTTTACGTTGCCATATTCTTGCAGCTTGTTTTCCGCCTGCTGCCTCGTCAGCTCTCCGCCAAGATACCATTCCTTGATCTTGCTTCGGATTTGGCTTTGCACGTCCTTTTCTTCGTAGCCGTAATCCGTCATTTCCTGCATGGCGGCGTCGATGGGCTTACCGTTCTTTACAGCATCGAATACGTCCACGTATTTGCTGTAATTGTCGTCGGGATGATCTTTTTCATAGTCCCACTTGTCAAGCATCCAATGCAAATCGTCTTTGCTTTTCACGTCTGTGTACATTTTCAGCTTTTCTTCCGCCTGCTGCCTCGTCAGCTCTCCGCTTCTGTACCATTCGCCGATTTGGCTTTGGATTTTGCTTTGCACGTCCTTTTCGGTGGTCCTGGTGTTCTCCGTCAGTTTCCGGGATGCCGCTGTTATGTCTCCCCCTTCCTTTACCAGGTCCAGCACTTCCCGATATTTGGAATAGCTGTATTCCTCGTCATCTTCGTGGGCCGCTTGCTGCTTCCATTTTTCCACTTCTTCCCAGGCTTTGTCGTGTTCCATGCCGAAGTTGTTTTCAAGCAGCTTCATGGCCTCTTCTTCGCTGATCGCGCCGTCGGTGCAGCTGGTCTTGATTTGGTTCTTTACCCCGCTGTTGATTGCGTCGGGCTTCACCTTTTTGGTCTCCTCCAGATACCCCCGCAGCTCCTCGTACTTGTCGTTGTCCCCGGCGATCAACGCCTGCTCCATGCGTTCATAGTATGCTTTGTTTCCGCCATTCCACAGGTCGAAGGGGCCGATTTTCAGGTTGTCCAGCACGCTGTATTTCAGGTCCCGCGCCGTGGTTGGCTCGTCCGCGCCGGCCCCGCCGAACTGCTGCATGATGATGGATTCCAAATCGCGGTACATATTTTTGAACGGAACGCCGAACAGGTTCGCCACCGGGCCCAGGGCGTTCTGAATCGTGTCCTCCAGCGAATCGGTTTCCCCGTTTACATACTTTTGCAGGGCTTTGAATCCCTTTGCCAGCTGCTGCCAGGCGTCCATATCATTCCGCTGAACATCGTACCCCTCAAACAGGCTCATGATGTCCCGCACGTAGGGGATCATGCCCGCAATGCCGAAGGGGCTGATTTCGTCCAGGAAATTGCCTGCGCTCTCCGCCACGTACTTTTCCAGCCACGTGCGGCCCTCGTCCTTCTTCCGCCTGGTTGCCGTGGCAATGGATTTTGCCAGCGCCACCAGCAGGCTGCTCACCGCGTAGGTGCCCGCCGCCCAGGCGATCTTTCTCTTTCCGCCCGGCTGGTTGTATTTCTGCATGGCCCCCAGCAGCATATTCAGGGAAAGGGTCGGCTCCGCCATGAAACTGGTAACCGATTTATCCATCAGGCTGCTGCTGCGCATCCATGTGCTCTTGCTTAATACGCTGTCGTATACCTGCGTATGGCGGCAAATATCGTTGAAGCGCTCGCCCGCGGCCCGCAGGAAGGCTTCCGAGCCCGGTTTCAATTCCGGGTGGGTGTGTTCCGTTTCCTTCTTCACCGCGCCCCACAGCAGGCCCCATGTCCATTCGTCGGCTTTTTCCGCGCCGATGCCCGCCCATTTGTCGATCCCGGCCAGCGCCTTCTGGGCCGCGTTCATATCCTCCGTTCCTTCGGTCAGCAGCTGAATGGCGCTCCTGCCTGTGCCCGTATCAAACCGGCCCATTTTCTTGATTTTCGCCACGCCGGAGTATTGATACATTTCGTTCACGTTCCTGGCAAGGTTCGCCGTTTCCTTGGAGACCAGGTTCAGATAGATTGGGCTCATCATGTTCATGGCCCTGGCGTATGCCGTGGGCTGCTGAAGCACCACGGAAAGGTTGCCCAGCACCGCGCCCTTCTTGAACAGGCTCAGGCCCTTTGCCATGATGTTGCCCCGTTCATCGGCCCGCACGCCGCCGCTGATGTCCCGGAACAGGGTGGTCAGGTATTTCATGCCCTCCTCGCCCAGCGCCCGTTCCATTTCGATCTTGTTGCTTTCCGGCGTCACCACGAATTCCTCGCCGGTTTTGCTGTCCGTGCGGATTTCCCCCGGTACGCGCTGATTGATCACCCGGCTCATGGTGTCCTGTGCCACTGCAAAGGCCTTGTAAAGCGCCATTTCATTCACGTGGTTTCCCCACATGTCCATGAAATTGCCCTCGATCAGGGGCGTGGCCGCGTTCTGCATCAGGGCCTTGGTGAATCCTTTGTTTTTCGTCTGTTTTACCGGTTCCGCGCCATTCTGTGTCAAATCGCTGGGCAAATACCGCTTGTCCGTGCTGTAGGGGAAATAATAAGGCTCCGAAAATTTATTGTACCCGTACAGCTGCATGCTCACTTCGTTTCCCAGTTTTGACATGTCCTCCGACAGGTACTTCACCATTTCGTCGGCAAATGCCATCTGTTCCTCCGTCAGATAGCTTTTGATCATCCGCATGTCGCTGTCGGTCAGGGGATGGGGCCGCAGGGTGTCCACGCCCTCGTATTTCGTTCCCTTTCCGTACATGAAGCCGCCCACCCGCAGATGGTTGCCGTTTTGCAGCTTGTTGGTGGTTTCGCGCTTCCACTGGGCGTACAGGGTCAGCGCTTCCTGCTTGTTCAGCTCGATCTGGTCGCCGTGCTGGGTCGTAAAGCGGGCGTGCTTTTTATCGTTGATCCAGTCCGCCACGTGGTATTTTTCCAGCATTTCGTTTTTGTATTTGATAGCCGCGTCGATCACGTCCGCCCATTCGGTTTCCCCCTTGAACAAGTCGCCGATCATATCCTTGATCACGCCGCCCACCCGGTCGGCGAAGTACGCCGGGGTTTCCTCCAGGTACTGGAACATCCGCGCCGCCTTGGCAATGGGGCCCTGCTTCGCCTGGCCCTTGGCCCGCATGTCTGCTTTCAGGCGTCCGCTTAGCGCATCCACGGTGGTCTTTCGCCCGTTCAGGAATGCTTCGTTTTCGTCGGCAATGATCTTGCGCAGGTTGCCCATGGTGTCGGCCAGCTCTTGCAGCTCCCCTTCGGTCAATTGGGCCAGCCGCCGCCCGTTCAGTTTTTCGGGCAGGCTTTCGATCGTGATCAAAATATCTTCGTCAAAGCCGCCGATTTCGCCCTTGCGTTCCTCCAGCAGCTTGTATTCCCTGGCAAGCCGCAGCATTTCCGTTCCGCTGAATACGCCGCTGCCGGAAAGGAAGGGCTCCACCGCTTTCAGCGCCGCTGCCTGCATGGCCTGGGGCACGTGGCTGGTGTCGCTGTTTCGCACGTTCAGGCTGTTGATGGCCCGCACGTCCCGGGTGATCTGGCCCCGCAGCTTCTTTTTCTTTTCGGTTTCCAACCTGCGCTCCTGGGCCTTTTCCACCCGCTGGCGGTAACGCTCCTCATATTGCAGCCGCGCCTGATCCACCGCGCCCCGGGCCGTTTCTTTCAGGCGGTTGATTTCTGCCCGCTGCTGGTTAATGCGCTCCTTGAATCCTTCCCGGATATCCGCTTTGGTTTTCAGCGCCCCCGGCACGTCGTAAAAGTCCAGCATGGCATTCAGCGCCAAATCGGTGGCGTATGCCCCGATGTTGTGCCCAAACTCGCCCGCGTACTTCTTTTCCTTCGTGGTCTCCAGCCATGCGTCCAGAATGCCCGGCATGTCCAGGGGGCTGGTGTCCTCCGCGAACACGCCCGGCAGTTTGTGGGCCAGGTCCTCCAGCCATACGTCCTCTAAGCTGGCGGTTTTCGCGTCCCGTTTGACCACGTGCAGCGTTCCGAAGTTCTTGTTGGTAAAGGTGGAAATGGTTCCGTAGGTGTTCTTGATCTCGTTCTTCTGGTCGTCGGTCAGGTAGAACCGCCGCCGTTTCAGCCCGGCCAGGATTTCCTTTGTGGTTTCGTCCTGCTCCACCAGCACCCCCGGCGAAGCGTCCAGCACGTCCTTCATCAAGTCCCTGGCGTATTGCAGGATTTCTCCGGGGCTGTACTGGCTCTGCTCCATGGCCTGATAGATTTTCCGCAGGGCGTTCCGCAGCTTCACGGGCCCGTACTTGGTGCCGGTCTTGTCCGCGATCTTCTGAATGATGTCGGAAAGCCGTTTTTCAAAAGCGCCCTTCTGGATCAGCGCGTTTTCCCCGCCCTGGGTGGTCAGCCGGTGCAGCCGCATGAGTAACTGCCACGCCGCCCGGATGTCCGCGTCCGCCGCCACCTGTGCGTACAGCTCGGGATCCTCCGTCACTTCGTCCAGCGCTTCCTGGGTTTCGGCGTCGTCCGTGGACGCGCGGCGCGATTCTTTTGTCATTGGATTATTTTTCTGACCTTCATTTTCCCCCTTGTATTTCATTACGGATTCGAGTATACTATTCATGGTGGGTCTATCGCCGCCAGGGTTGCGATCAGTATTGACCGTCCTGGTAGAACGGCTTTCAGACCCATCATTTTTTTGTAAAAGCACCTCATGGATATAATATTTTTGTGTGTCTCCCGATCTTTTTACCTGTATTCCCATTATATAATCCATTGGTTTTCCATTTTCTTTGTTTATTGTAATTGGTGCTGCAATAACGCAAGTATCATATCCCCTTCCTTTCCAGTCTTTTTCATAATGAACTAAGCGCCCTTTTTCTATTACATCTTTTATCGCCGCAAAAGCCGCTGCTTTATCTTCTCCAATACCATGCCAAATTGAATCTCTTATTCCGCGTCTTGTTACATTTACATCTCCAATATCATCATTATACCATATCACCGGTTGATTAGGTTTTATTCCATAATATTCACTTACATTATCCAGTAAATCCTCTCCTTTTACAAATTCATTCCCTTGCAAATCTTTTACTGATTTCATGTTTGCAACGATTTTTTTGTTGTCCTCCATTTGTTTATCGCTTGTATTGATATTCGCTCTTACGCTATACCGTATATCCCCCTTCCCCTCGTTGAACCTCTCGCTGGGCGGGATCACCTCGCCCTTGTCGTCGTAGGTCACCGGGTCGGCGGATTTGATTTGCTCGGGATAGAAAGCAATATATTCCATGTCCTCGTTATTTACGCCGTCATAGCCCTGGCTGATCAGGTATTCCCTTGCCTTTTTCCCTGCCTCGTTTTGGCCCTGGAACCGGCGCAGCGCCTGATAGCCCACGCTTTCAGAGGCTGGGTTTTTAATATCCAGGTAATATTTTCCCACATTCTCGCCATAGCCTCTCGCGTCGTCATCCCATGGAGAAAAGAACGCGCCTTGTATATCCATGTTTGCGCGGCCTTTGCTCATATCAAACTCGGTGAAAGTTTCGGACGTTCCATGGTAAACGGGCAGCAGTTTTCCATCTTCGTCCCGGATTTTGGAATTTTGCATGGCGTTTTCCGCCGCCTCGTCCACGATCCGCTGTTTCGTTTCCTCGTCCTCGTTCTCCACGGCCCGCATGTATTCCGCGTCCATGGCCCCGGCCCGCAGCTCCTTGCGCTCCCCGCCCCCGGCTTTCTCCGCCTGGGTTTCCGCGCTCACCATCTGCCGCCCGGCGTAGGCCAGCACGGGATAGAGCGCCTGGGTGGGCACGTGTAGGCCCTGGGCGTTCAGGGCGAAGAAAAGGCTCTTATCCTGCCCGCTGGTGAACCGGCGCAGCGCCTCCCGGAATTTATCAAGGCCCTGCTCGTATTCCTCCGGGTGCTGCTCGATCCACTTTTTTTCCGCCCTCATGTACATGCTGGTGATCAGCGCGTCCGCCTCCGCTTTCGCGTCCTCCAGCGTCACAGCCTGCCCCATGGCTTCCACGTAGGCCTGCACGTCCGGGTCCGCCTTGGCGGCATCATAAAGATTGCGCTGGCTCATGCGGTAGTTTTCCGAAGCCTGGTTCAGCGCGGCCCGGAACATATCGGAAAGGCGCTGGAAATAATCCGCGTCATCCTTCAGCGCGCGGACTTCTGGGTGGCTCCAGGCCAAATCGTTCAGCGCCTGTTTGATCTTCTGCGCCGCGTCCGCCAGCCAGTCCCTTATTTTTTCCATCAGGCCCTTGTCCTGCGTTTCTTTGAACAGGTCCCGCAGGTTTTCTTCTGTGTCAATCACATCCAGCATGCCCTCGGCGGCCATTTCTTCTTCCGCTTCGGCATCGCTTAGCTGCTGCCCGTTTTCCGTGCGGTACTGCCGCATGATGTCCGCTTTTCTCGCGTCGAAATCGTACCCATCGGCCTTTTTCAGGGCGTTCAAAATGTAGGTTTGCAGCTTTTCGCCGGATTCCTTGCCCCATTCTTTTACATAGTGGAGCAGCTCATGGCTCAAAGTGCGGCCGATCATGTTCCCTTCTGCGTCAAGCGCCACGTTGATCACGTTGCTGCCCGTTTCATAGCTGCCGTTTGCGTCCATGTGATCGAACACCCGCACCTGAAAGCCGTATTGTTTCGCCAGTTTGTCGGCCACCATCAGGGTGGCTTTCGCCGCATCGCTGACGCCTTGGCGAACGCGCGCGAAATACACGCCGCTGCCTTTCTGGTTCCGGTCGGCTAAGAATTGGAAAGCGGCTCCCTTTTTCTTTAATTTTTCCAGGGTCTTTTGGGTGTCCGCTGCCGCCTGGGCCTGCTCCTTTTCATAGGCCTTTTGCCCCGCTTTGATGGCTGCGCCCCGCTGAATCTGCGTCATGGTATCGGCATACAGGCTGGTCATGCTGTTCGGGCTTGCCCCCGCCGCCGCCTGCTTGTACAGGGAACGGAAGCCCCGCGCGTAGTCCCGGGCGTTTGTGCCCGGCGTATACGCTCCCGTCATGGCCGCCTGCGCTTCCTGGGGCAAGTCCGCCGCCGCCTGCGCCACCTGCTGCTGATCCTTGGTCAGCCCCGCTTCCTCCAGGGGCACGGTGCTGCCGTCCTCCATCCGCGCTTCCGCCGCGCCGCTCTCCGCATCGTTCAGGATTTCCTTCACGCCGCCCATCAGCGTATCATTGCCTTTCGTTTCGGTGGCGGTGCTTTCCTCTGCGGCGGCTTCCTCGCCGATGGCTTCCATGCCGTTTTCTTCCTGCGCGGTTTCCGCTTCCGTTTCCTGGGCTTCCTGGGCCGCCTGCTGCGTTTCTTCTTCGGGCTGTATCTTTGCCGCCGCTTCTTCATTTGCCGCAGCAGGGGCCGCGTCAGCCTCGCCGGTGGCCGTTTCCTGGGTTTCTTCGGTCTTGGGCACGGTCACGCTCTCCCGGGGCGCCAGCTCCACCTTGCCCGTTTTCTTCGCGTCCTCCAGCATCCTTTGGAAAGCCGCGCTGTATTCCTGCTGCATCTGGGCGGATTCCTGCGTGCGCGTGAGCGCGGGGAAATCTGCCTGGGAATTTTTGTCCCAGTCCCAAACCTTCCAGCCCTTTTTCTTTGCCTTTTCATCGATGGCTTCCGCCGCCCTGTCCATGGCGTCCCGTTCGTCCATGCCGCCGTTCAGCACGCCCTCGATGATCCCGGCAAAGGCTTCCTCTAAATCGGCGGGAATTCTGCCTTCCGCTTCCTCCCGCTGGTTCTGCCGGTCCGCTTCCTCCAGCATTTCCTGGAAAACCGCGCCGTATTTTTCCTGCATCCGCGCTGCCGCATCCGTGCGGTTCATGGGCTGGAAATCCCCTTTTGCTTTTTCGTCCCAGCTCCACGCCTTCACGCCCGTCTGCCTCGCCAGCTTGTCGATGGCTTCCGCCGCCGCATCCTCCGCGTCCGTGCGCAGGATGTTGCCGTTGCGGTATTTGCTGATGATGGAAGAAAAGGCTTTTTCCAGTGTTTCGGGCATCTTCCCGCTTTCCTGTTGCTCCGCCCGGGGCTGCTGCGCCGGTGCCGTTTTCGCCTCCGCCTTGGCTTCCTGCGCCGCCGGTTTGGCAGGCTGCGCTGTCTGCGCTTCCGCCTGCCGCGCCGCCGTTTTTTGCAGCGCATTCTGTGCCGCTTGCTCCACGGCGCTGGTCGCTTCCGTTTCTTCCTCGAATCCTGGCATGGGCGCAAAGTCCAGCACGTTTTCGGCGTTCTTGGCCGTTTGCGTCCGCGCCGTTGCCTTTACATCGGCTGCCGTTTTTGCTGCGGGGTTTTGCATGCCCATGGCCTTATACAGCGCGTCCATGGCCTTTCCGTCCCGTGCCAGGGCTTGCACCTGCGCGCTGTCCAGCTGCTGCCCCGCCATCATCTCCACGATGGCAAAGGCCGCGTCGTTGGAAATGCCGTCCTTTTTGAAGTCCTGGGCCACCCGTTCCACCAGCGTTTCCCGGTATACTCCCGAAAGCCCCTTTATGGTTTCCCGGAACAGTTCCCCCGTCTGCTGCGCCGTCGCCTTGCCGGGCTGGTATTTGTCCGCCAGCGTTTTAGCCTTTCCATTTAGGGTCCCCGCAATCTTTTTCAGCGTCTCCTGCGTGTCCGGCTTGATCGCCGCGCCCGTGGATTTGTCCATTTTCCCGGTTGCCACGTCGCTGGTCACATTGGAAACCAACCCGAAAGCGCCGCCCATCAGCGCGCCACCAAATCCGGCTTCCAGCAGCCTTTGAGCGGTGTCGCCTGCCACTTGCGCCCTGGCTTCATCCGGGCTCATGCCAAGACGTATATACTCGTTATATTTGGTTTGGTTTTCGCTTAATTCGCCCATGATCTTTTCATCGGCGATCATATCCGCAAGCTCGGTGAAAAACTCTTCTGAAAAGTTGATTCCCGCCTGTGCAAGGACATTTTTCAGTGCTTCTTTTCCACTTCGCCTGCCCAGGTGCTTCATCTCATCATAAAATTTCCCAATGCTGGCTTTTTCAAACAGCGTTTCAAAAATGCCTGCCAGCGTGCCGCCAAGGATCACCTGCCTGTCATTGCCGCCCCGTTCTTTAATATCCATCATGGTGCTTTGCGCCGCGCCAAGGCCCAGAATGGCCCCGCCCAGCCATCCGCCGCCGCCGATTGCCCCCGCCGCCGCGCTGTCAACACCGCTCATGGCCGTGCCGTACAGGAAATCAAACAAATCCACGTCCTGGCCCAAAATATTAACGGCCCAATCCACATTTTTCTGTACCGTTTCCCGTGCCGTGTCTGCCCAAATGCCGCTGGTTTGTCCCCTATTATAATCGATGGGGCTTGTTTTCCATCCCATTTTCTGGGCCATCTCCTGAGCGTATATATCCAGCGCACCAACAGGCCTTGTCAGGCTTGCAAGTATGGAAAACAGGCTCTGCTTTATTGCTCCCCAAGTCCCGCTGTTTACATCTTTTTCAACATACTTTGCTACATTTTGATTAGCCCGTTCATTTAAGTCATATTTGATATATTCCAGATATTCTTTTGCTTCCTTGAATTCTCCGGTATATGCTAACGCATTGAATATTCCTTTCTCTTCATCATCCATCAGAGTGTATATCAAATACTCCCGCGCTTCATCCACCGTTTCAGGAATCCAATACCCATTGACTACTCTATAAACATTGTCGATATACTTATCCTTGGGCCGGTAATCTTCGTCTGGTTCAGAATAGCTTGCATAATTTGGCATTTCTGGAACTTTCGCAAATTTTTCCCGCCGCTCCACCATCCAGTTGTTATCCTTCGCCTTTTGCTCCTCGCTCGTCCCCGCTGCGTCCTCAACATAGGCTTGCGCCCCTTCCGGCGTGGCCCGGTACAAATCCAAAAGCGCCTGCTGCTCTTTCGTGGGGGCGTATGCGCTGAAAATGCCGTTTACGTTGTCCAGGGCTTCGGCCCACTGCGCGCCCTGCTGGTTCAGGCTCTCCCGCGTCGCTTCGTCGAGGCCGCCCATGGCTTCGGCGATCTGCTCCTTGGTCATTTCCGGCAAAGGATAACGGCCCAGGCTCGCGCCGTCCACGTCCACATTTTCCAGCGCCTGATAAAGCGCTTCCTGCTCCGGCGCGGTCAGTGCGTCCCAGCCCTTGGCGGTCAGCTTATCAATCAGCCCGGAAATATTGCCCGCCGCCGTCATGTAAGGGGTCAAATCGCCCTGATGCTCACGGGCAAACACATATCCCGGCACGCCCTCCATGTATTTGTCCGCCGTGTCGTAATCCAAAACATAACCGTTTTTGATGCGCTGGGCTTCTTCATTTGCCCAATTTTGGTATTGCTGCAAAGTCGCGCTTCCCGTGCCCATCCATTCCGTGCCTGGCTGTCTCATTGCATACTGCCATAAAGCAGCATCGTCCCAATTCAGGCTCATTGCGCCGCCGTTTTCATATACATTTTCCCCAATTTCTGCCAATCGGGAAAGGTTGTCGATCAAAAGCCGCTGTTCTTCTGGCAGATTCGCCGCGCCCATCTGCGCCGCCCGGGCGATCACGTTCTGCTGGTTGTTTGCTTCCACCTGCTTCATGGATTGGTAGCCCAAATTTGCCAGCGCTTCTTCCATGGCCGCCGCCGTCTTCCCCCGGTATTTATAATCCAGCAGGGTCTTTTCCATTTCGGTGTCCAAGGTGCGCTGGGCGATGTCTAAATAGTTTTTTGCGTCGGATCCTTTGTGAAGATTATAGGCTGCTCTTACGGTATTTCCAAAAGCGTCCGTCAGGCGCATGGCGTCCGCATAGATATCAGCACTACTGCCGTATTTTTTCTTTGCGCTTTCCAGTCTGCTGTATATGCTCTGAAATTTCAGGTTGACGCCGACGGTTTTATACGGATTCATATTCAGCGTTTCTTTTTTTTCGGCCTGCTGCTCCTTATCCTTTTCCAACTGTGCAAGCATGGCTTTTTCCATTGGTGATATCGTGCCCTTTGTTCCTTCATTCAAAGAAAGGGCCCCCCGGCCCTTTGCTTGCGCGTCCTTGTAAAGCGTTTTCAGCTTATCTTTAAATCTTTCGCTCATTTTGTTATCCTCCTGCTTAGGTTGTCTGTTTTTAATATTCTTTCAAAAAATCCTTTGTTTGTTGTTGCTGCGTTTGTTTCTTTCTCCCAAGGTTTATATTTTTTGCTCGTTCAATTGGATTATCTGTCCTGCTTTGATTATTGCTGTTTAATTGGTTGTATAATGCGGCCATTTCTTCCTGCTGGCTCTCGCTCGCATCCGGCCTGTACCCCGCCCAAATACCTGCATTGTTTTGCGCCGTTTCGTTTTGGGCTGCTGTTTCCTGCTGTTGTCTGTTGTATTTATCAACAAAATCTTTGACGTTATTTGCAATTGTGGAAAAGATACCGGTTTTTTTATCTTCCTTTTTATCGTCCTTTTTCTTTCCCCCGCCCCCGCTCTTTTGCTGGGCCTGCCAATCGGCCAGGGCATTGCGGAAGCGTTCATATTCCTGATTTTCCAGGGCGCTGGCAACGCTCAGCTGATTTTGCAGTTGTTCCCCTTCGCCGGTATAGCGCTCATAGGCCCGGGCTTCCATTTCCGGCAGCAGCTCGTTCAGCCGCGTCAAATAATCTTGATAGGCCTGGCTTCCCGCCGTTGCCGCCCAGGTGTTGCCGTAGCCGCCTGTTAAGGCCGCGCTCTGGCCGATCACGTTTTGCGCGGCCTGCTGGCCTTGGCGCACGTACTGGTTTTTGTATGCCTGAAAAAGCGGGTCCTTGGTGGAATCATAGCTGAACTTCTGCCGGTTCATGATCTTGTCGTACAGGGCCGCGATCTGTTCCGTGTAGGGGCTGGTGAATTCCTGGGCCTGCCCTTTTTTCAGCCCCGCCAAATAGCTCTGGGCCTGGCTTACCGCGCTGCTTGGCGTATAAGCAAAGCTGGCCCCGTTTTCCCCCTGGGGGCTGGCCTGGGCCAGGCTGGCGCCGCCTGTTCCCTGCTGCTGGTATTGTTCCTTCAATTGCGCCGCGCGCAGTTCTTCTTCCGTCATTTCTCCACCCCCAGCTCTCTGGCTATGCCGTACAGTTTAAAATCTCCGTGTCCCTCCAGCCGCAGGCGCGCGCTTTCGCACCGCCTTGGCAGAATGGGCAGCTGATAGCTCTTCACTTTGCCCGCGCCCTCCAAATGTCCCTTGGGTTCCCACGGGCCCTCGCCGTCGTATTGAATGGAAAAGGCGCACTCCGCTTTTTCCCCCAGCTCCATCCGAAGCAAAAAGCGGCTCAGTCTTTTATGCTCCGGGTACTCGTAGCCCATGGGCGCGGTTTCCGCGTACCAGGTCACGTCCTCCTGTTCCTTCGTTCCCGCCGTGCCGTTCAGCGCCCAAATCAGGCCGTCCGCCGTCAGCATGTAGGTTTCCCCGTTCAGCCTTGCAAAGGCCAGAGCGTGTGCGCCGTCCTGCCGGTGCCATCTGCCGCGCTCCGCGTCGAAATCGTACAGGCTCCAGCTCCCGTCCGCTTCCCGCGCGCTCAGCATCCAATGCCCGCCGTTGGGGCCCGCCGCCCCGCCGGACAACATGCCCTCCCCCAGGGGCTTCCCGATGTCCTGGGGCAGGGTTTCAAACACCTTGGGGCCGGTCATGCCCAAATAGTAAATCAGGCCGCCGTGCACCGTCAGGGTGTTTTCCGCGCCGGGGGCCACGCCCTCGCACGCCGTGGTGGTGATCCGGTAATATTCCGGCACGCTGCCTTCCATCTTGTGCACGAAGCCCGCCTTGAAAAAATACAGCGTGTCCCGGTGGGCCGCCGCCCCGGTGAAGGGCCCCGCCGTGCCCACGCTGGCGGCGTAGCTGTCCTGGCTCGTGCCTAAGAATTTTTCAAAGTTTTTGAAATCCCCCAGGGCGCTGGCGTATATCTCGTTCACCGTTTTTCCGTCCACAGCGCCGTATTTGCAGCCCCACAGGCGGTTGTTGTTCTCCACGATCAGGTTCATGTCCGGGGCCTTGCGGTCGGCCCGCACCGTGCCCGCTGTCTGTGTGTAGTTTCCATCGATGATCCCCGCCACCACGATAAAGTCGTTATCCACCGCCTGGATGATCATGGTGGTGTTCAGCGCTTCCAGCTGCTCTTTCAGCGCTTCGTCCGCGCCATTGTAGGCAATGCCGCTGATCCTTACGCCGTCCTGCTGCGCAAGTCCCGCGCCGATCCCCGCCGCCGCGATCTTCACATACACCGAAGGTTCGCCCACCCAATCCCCGTACAAATCGCTGTACCGGTTCAGGGTGTGTGGCTTGCTGCTGGTGTCGATCCACAAATCCCCGTCCTGTGGGTTTTCCGGCGGCAGGTCGGAAACGGTTATATCCCCCGCCGGGTAGTCCACCCCGTCCAGGGTGCACAGCGTAAATTCCACGTCCCCCGTGCTGGCAAACAGCCGGTCAATGCTGCCGTAATCGGTCGGGTCTGCCGTGTTGTAATACATCTTGTCTGGCCATACCAGGATATAGGCCCCCATGCCAGCCATGCGCTTGGGCAGCATGGCCGCGTCCGTGGATAGGCTGTTGACGGGCGTAGCCGCGCCGTCATAATACAGCGTGCTCCCGTCGATCCAGGCCAGCTTCTCCATGGCCAGCATCCCCAGGGGCCTTTCCAGCTCGGCCACTAAGCCCCGCTTCTTCCGGCTGGCGATCAGGGGCCAGGGCTCCCCGGTCATGTTGCCCATGGCGTTAAACGTCCCGTCATAGGTGCGGGGCCGCCTGTCCAGGCCGGTGAACTGCTCCGTCCACACCTGGCTTGTTGGGATGCTGTTCAGCAGTGGATACGCCATGGGTCAAAACCTCCAAATCGCCCCCCGGCTGCCCAGGGGCTTGTGCGTCCTGTGCCACATCCTGGCAAACTCGCCGTATTTCTCCGCGTACAGGGCCGCGCTGTTGTTATACCGGTCATAGTCCTGGTTGGCCAAGTGTATCTGCATTTCCAGATAAAAGCGGTAGATTTCCCCGTATGGCTCCGGCGCCAAAAGCACTGTGTCCGGGTGTGTGGCCTGGGTGTATCGCGGGCATACGTCCGGCACTTCCTCCGCGTTCCGCCGTTCGTGAGTGCAGTATATCTCCCGGTAAATCCGCCCGTCCAGCCGGTTCAGCCAGTCGATCTTCCGTGCACGCTCGATCTGGTTCGGCGTCAGCTCGTCCACCGTGTGCAGGGCCTGTTCCAGGGTGATCTGCCTGTCCTCCGCCTGGGGCGGCATGTCCGGCTCCGGCCTGGGCGGCGCGGGCCATTCCGTCCTCAGCGCGGCCGCCGGGCTGAATCCGCTGTCCATCCTTGTGCCCGCGGCTTTGATCTTGAAATAGCGCGTATAGCCCCGCGCTTCGCTGGCTGCCACGTCGAACCATGTGTTTTCCGTTTCGCCGATCAGCTCATAGGCCCCGGATACATTTCTTGCACTGTACACCTTGTATCCGGTGATGGCGCAAAACGCTCCATCCTCCGCCCCGCTCCAGGAAAGCCGCGTTGTTTCGCCTGGTTCCGCCGTTTCCTTTGCCAGGCTTACCGTGTCCGGCGCTTTCGGCGCGCTGTAGGTGTACAGGGCTGGGCTGTCCGCCCCCGTTCCGCTGGAATACTCGCCCACGGGGATCACGGTATATACGTCGTGCTGCCCGGGCGTTTTGCTGGCCCCGATGGGGAACGCCGTCCCCGTGAGTTCCGCAAAATCCTCTCCGTTTTTCTGGATTTTGTAATATTCGATGGGATTGTTCGTCCCGTCCGTTCCCGTCCATTGAAGGGCCGCTTCCTCCTCCGCCCGCTTGTAAACGGTTTCGGCGGAACCGTCGATCTGCACCCCGGATACGCCGGGCGCGGTAAACACGCACGTCACGGTTGCGTAGGCGGTGGATCGTTCACTGTCGTACCCTGCCACCTGGCCCACCGTTTTTACCTTGTATTCATACGCCGCCCCGTTTTCAGCCGGGGCCGTCACATCCAGGTATGCGGCGGTTACGCCTTTTTTCAGCTCGTCCCATATCGTTCCGTCCGCTGAACGGTATACCGTATAGGACGCGATGGCGTTGTTCGTTCCGCCCGCCGCGCCCGACCAGGATACGCGCACTTTTTCCCCCGGCGCCACATCCGTTTTCGCCGCCGTCACGCTGGTGGGGGGCGTACATGCGGTATAAGGCGGCGTGTATTCGATCACCACGGCCGCGCTGCTCACGTTCAGCGTGCTGCTGTGTGGCTGGCCGTCGTCCACATAGCCCTCTTTTTTGGTCTTGTATCTAAACGGGATCGTTATTTCAAACCCGGACGCCGAAGCGCTCACGCAGTTTTTTACATCCAGATTGCTTACGCTGTTTCCCTCGAAATCCGTTCCGTTGATTTTGGCCGTTCCGCCCCACAGACCGATGTTCAGCCCGCAGCTCAATTTCGCCGCGCTGACGGTCGAACCCGCCGGAATCGCCGATATGTCTGGGCTCTTGTCCACCGCCGCGGTGCTGGCCTCTCCGCTGCCTGTCCAGGAGCTTGTCATGCTGAAATCAGCGATGCTTACCCTGAATTCCGCCATAGGTTCATCCGATCTCCCTTCTTGCCCGCATAAAAATCCGGTATTTCATCAAATGGCGCGCGGGGCGGGAATCGAACCCGCCGGGCTTGGATTGGCACATCCCGGGAATCATCCATAAGCAGGTTTTCACCCCCTTATTTTTGATTTTTTGCCCCTGCCTTGCCGCGCATGGCCCGCCTGTGCGGGCTGATCCTGTTAGCCCTGTGTCCGGGGCGACAGGTTCTCATTCTTTTTCATGTTCTGTTCAAAGGCCTTTTCCATCCGCAGGCGCTCCTGCACAACTTCATACACCGGCAGGGGCACGTCCACGCTTTGGTCCTTGGGAATAAAGAAGGTGCGGTCGTTCACGCCTACTTCCAAAGTGTCCTGCTCCGTCCTGGTGCGCTTGGGCACGTACACCGGCCGCATATCCTTCCAGGGATCATAGGCTTCCATTTCTTTTGCCATGGTTTTTTCCTCCATCCTTTAATCACCAAATCCCCCACGGGGTTTCCCCCGTGGAGGATGGCTTTGTGTGTTTAGGCGTCGGGGTCTTCGTCCACGTCGCTGTAATGGCTGCCGCACTCCACGCGCAGCACGCGTTCCTCGTACTGGATGCCGCCGCCGGTCTCGAAGTACACGCCCACGGTGGCGAACTGGTTCAGCGGCCCGCCCGCCTGCTCGGCGGATTTGGTGATGATTTCCATGCTGCCGCCCGCCACGTCGATCATGGCAAAGGCTTTCGCGCCCAGGAAAATGCAGGGGTACACGGCAATGCCGCCCGCCCCGCCTTCGCCGGGATAAATCACCGTATTGTCGGCGATGTTGTTCACGTTGTCCTTTACGGTGATGGTGTTGGCGGTGTTGTCGGTCACTTCACAGAGTACCGTGCCTACCAGAATTTTGCGCCCGATCAGGGCGTCTTCCGCCACGGTGCCGCCGTCAAAGGTGATGGTCTTGCCCGCCTGGGAAATGGCGCCGTTCACCAGCAGGGTGCGGCTGTTGCTGGCCAGGTCTTTGCCCCACAGCACCTTGGCGTTGTCGCTCTCCACGAAGCGCACGCCGTGCAACTCGCCGATCTCCCCGTTGTAGATGTTTTCGGGGGTAGCGTATTTGTGGGCGTCGATCCAATCCGCGCTCTGCCGGATGTCATAGCTCACAGAGGGGTGGATGATGGCCACATACTTGCCGTTGATCTTGGGGGCCTTGTGCTTTTTCAGCCAGGTGGCCGCCCGGTTCACCATGGTGGGGTTCAGCACGGCGGTCTTGTCCAGCGCGCTGCGGCTGGTGACGGCGTTTTCGGTGCTGCCGCTCCACTTGCTGCAATACATCACGTTGCTTCCGGTCATGCACACATCCCGGGCGATCTTGTCCTGGGTGTTGCCGCCGCTGGCGCCCATTTCCTCCGCCGCGTCCTGGGCCACGGGGTCCACCGCGTGCCGCATCAGCCTGCGCCCGATGGGGGTATACTGGCCGTACTCATACACCTGCATGGTGATGGCGGAATAGCCGAACTTCTTTCCCTCGGGGATCACGCCCTCCGTCAGGCGCTCCACGTCGCCGAAGGTGTTGGGCTTGCGCTTTTCCACCGTCATGCCGTGCTTTTCGGGCAGGGGCTCGTTATCGGCGAACTGGGCGAATATGTGGTTGCTCCTGGCATTCTCCAGGGCGCGGGTGTTGTACCATTGCTTAATCTGGGGGGCCATGGTGTTATTGCTGTCAAAGGCCACCACGTCGCCCGTGTAAGCGTTGGTATAGTTGCCGGTATTGGCGACGGGATAGCCGCCCTGGCCGCCGCTGTCCGCCATGAGCATCCTGCGGTCAAAAATCAAATCGAACATGATTTACTCCTTTCCGCAGCGCCGCGAAAAGGGCGCTGCTTTAGAACTTGTCCACAAAATTGATGATTTCCCCATTCTTGATCCGCTGGGCGTACCTCTCCTGGTCGGCTTTGCTCATGTGGGCGATGTCCACCTGCATGTTCACCGGCCCCTGCCGCCTTTGCCCGTTCTCCATGGGCCTGCTGGCCCCCGCCTGCACGCTGGCGGCCAATCGCTGGCCCGCCTGCTGGGCGGTGTACCGCATGGCCTCCTGGGCGATTTCCTCCCCGTGAATGGCGTAGTATGCGTCCTTCACGGAAAGCCCCACGCCGGGGGAAGTCATGCGCACGAAAGCTGGGTTTGCCATTTCGGTCATGAGATCAAAGGTGGGAAACACCTTTTTCAGCTCGTCCGCCTGCTTCGCCACCTGCTCAATGTGCCGGTTCAGGGCCGCGTCCTCCGCGCTCTGGGCTTCCGCCGCCCTGGCCCTTTCCACCTCCGCCCGCAGCCTGTGCATGTCCCGCACGGTTTCGGGGCTGTTGCCGGTTTCGTCGGCTTCCTTCTGGTACAGGGAAAGGTCGTCCGTCATTTTGGCGTAGATGCCCTGGGCGTCGCCCGCGTCCACGCCGTACCGCCGGGATAGTTCCTGCATGATGGGGGCGTAGCTGTTCAATTGGCGCTTGTAGTCCGCGTTGTTCTTGAATCGCTGCTGAATCGCCGCCTGCACCCGCTGGCCCACGGCATGCTCGAATTCTGCCTTTCCTTCGCCCTGGATCATTTGCTGGAATGGGGTCAATTGCTGCGCCTGGCTCTCCTGGCCGCCCGCTTCGCCGCCGGTGACGTCCCCGCCGCTTTGCATGGCCTGCCCTTCGCCTTCCGCAAACAACTGAAGATTGAGTTTTCTCATGGTCTCCACCTCTGCCCGTCCGGTGGGCGATCCCGTCTGCCCGTCAAGTGGGCGATCCTGAATTGGATTATATCAAAGGCAATCTTGAAATAAGAGCCCCCGCCCTTATGTGTTCGGCTGAGAAACATCTCTCGCGTATTCCCTGGCCTTGATCATGTGCGCCGCATCGTCCGTGCCCGGCACGCCCATGGCGGGCGGCTTTCTGCTTTCCGCCTGCGCGCCCTCCGCTTGGGCCGCGCCAGGCTGGCCCATAATGCCCGCCGCCATTTCCTCGGCGGTTTGGGGCTCGTATTTGGAGGCCAGCTTCAGCGCCATCTGCTGCCACATGATCAGCTGCTGCTGCATGCCGCCCATCTCCTGCAGCTTGCGCTTGATTTCGTCCTTGCCCTTAAAATCCATGCAGTCCAGCAGCATCATGCTCTGAACGATCATCTGGGGATTGAACACCCCCGCTTTCAGCAGCTGCAATGCCAGCTCGTTCTGCGCCATCTTGGTGTAGGCGTTGGCCTTCTGCGCGCTTACCTCGATATCGAATACCGGCTTCCTCCAGCCCATTTCCTGCCCCGCAATGGGCGCGTTCTGCTGCATGATCAGGCCGGAATTATCAAAGGACACGTATTCGTTGGCCGACCGCTCGCCCACAATGCGGAAGGTGCGCGGCATGTCGTAAAACTGCCTTATGCGCTCGATCACCATTTCCAGCAGTTTGGTATAGGCGCTGTATGTGCCGTCGTTCCCGTCCCGGCTGGTGCGCCCCGCCGCCTCCATCTGCGCCGCAATGCCGCTGGCCGCCGTCACACCGCTGGATATGCCGTTTGTCACGTCCTGGTTGCCGCAGGTCTGCTTCAGCTCCTCGATCTTGTTGTTCAGGTACGTCACATAAATTCCGTCCAGCTGTTTGTGCTGGATGGGCACCATGTCCGCTTCGTTCAGGCCGCCTTCCACCTCCACCACAGGGGTTGAAAAATTAAGAAATTGCTCCTGATTGATGGGGGAATCGGTCTTTCGGAAATATCGCGGAATGGCCCCCGCCCGCGCGTTGATCACAATGGCGTGATCCATCTGGTCAATGTCCTCCTGCGCGTCTTTGCCCAGGTCGATATAGCCCCAGCCCGCCGGGCTCTCCTTCTGCGGAAACAGCCTGTCCAGCACGAAGGGATACTTCCCGTCCTCATACCAGCCGCCCTTCACGTTCGGGTCGTCCTCGCTGGCGTACAGCACGTGCAGGCCCACATACTTGCAGTATTGCAGCACGCTCTGTCCCTCCGCCTTGGTGTGATAATACCAATCCACCACCAGCGCCTTGTCCGTCCGGGGCGCTTTGCTTTCCGTGTCATATTCGCCCATGGAAAAATCCTGCTCCAGATTGGCGTTTGTCAGCTGGGGATATTGCTCTTTCAGCGTTTCCTTGTCCACCGCGCTTACGAAAAACACGTTCCGGCTTTCCTGGATGTCGCTGATCCCCGGTTCCCAGAACAGGTTCATCAAATCCACGCCCACCACGGCGATATCGCCCATGCCGTTCAGCTTGCTGGCATCCCAGTACACCGCGTAGGCCGCCGTTCCGTGCTTGTTCTTTTCCCAGGCCTGCAGGCGGTATTCGTCCTTGAAATGGTTCTGCTCCAAGATCACCGGCAGCACGCTGGTCAGAATCTTGGCCTGCGCTTCGTCGCTTTCCTCCCGGGCCAGGATCACCGGCTCCGGGTATGCGTCCATCATGTCCGCATGCTTGCCCATGATCACATTTACCAGCCATTTGGTGGGCCGCATGCCGTCGTTGGTCATTTCCTGCTCTTTGGAAAAGTCCCAGGCGTGCCCCTGCCACCAGTTTTCATCCGCTTTCAGCCGCGCTTCCAGCTTGGCCTTGCCCGCCTTGTACTTTTTCAGGGTCTCATTGGCTTTTTGCAGCCGCTCCCGCGTCATGCTCCGGGGCATAAGGGCCTCCATGGTGGGTGCTTCCCGCGTCATTCCGTTCTGTGTCAGCAGTTCGCTCATATTTTCCTCCTCGCGTATTGGTTCAGCGGGTCGTTTAAAATCACTTTCTCCGGCGCTTTCGCCTTGGGCTTGATGGGGTTCATCATGCAGAAATACCGCCATTCGTCCGCCACGTGATCCTCCAATTTGCTGTCCACGTCCTCAATCCGGTGCTCGTCGTAGCACAGCAGCGGAATGGTGCGGATAAACGCCCGGCAGGTATTGAACACATACATCATGGGATAGCCGTTTTGGTCGAAGGAAAGCCGGTAATGGCATTGCATCCAGCCGGGAATGCGGTCGTTGTTTCCCTTATCGAAGTACACCCCGTATTTCTCCGCCGTGTTGTACCGGCTTGCTCCCGTTTCTTCCCCGGCCCAAATGCTGGGGTCTGCCACCCCGCGGATTCTCTTGCCTTTCAGCCAGGGGTGCTCCCGCTCCATCCGGGCGATTTCCCCGAAAATCTCATCATCCACCCACTTTACGCCCTCGTTGGGGATGTCCTGCCCGTGATCCTTCCGGCAGCCGTACAGCTCCAAAATCCGGTAAAACACCCCGTCATAATCGACGGCCCACCAGGCGCAGGAAAAGGGCTTGGCATATCCCCAGTCAAAGCTCCGGTATATCCTCCAGCCGGGGGGCGGCTCGAATGGCGCGATCACGTGGGTGTTTTTCTTGTCCAGGTAATGCTCCGGGTCGTCCCGGAACTCCTCGAACACCTGTCCCTCAAACACGTCCCAGTTGCCGTACAGCCATGCGTCCCTGCGTTTGGGCGGCAGCGCCTTCAATTGCTCGATGTAGTCCGGCTGTTCTTTCATCAGGGCTTTGTTGTCCGTCACCAGGCTTTGAATGAATATGTAATCCTCCGGCTTTTCCGAATCCAGGAAACGGCCCTCTTTCAGGCGCTTAATGTACTGGTGCCCCGGCCCGCCCGGGTTGCAGGTCATATACATGCGTTTGGGAAAGCCGTTGGTGCCGCGCACGCAGGCCATGATGGCCTTCACCTGCTCCTCCGTCATCTGGGTGGCCTCGTCAATGCAGATCACGTCGTACTCGTGCCCCTGTATGCGCATCAGGTCTTTGTCGTTTTCGCAGTACATGAATTTGATAATGCTGCCGTTGGGCCATCGGAACTCATGTTCCGTGCCATTGTACGCCGCCACCCCGTTCAGCAGCGAGCGCAGGGGCTTAATGTGGTTTTCCAGCAGTTCAGGGTAGCTCCGGCGCATAATCATGATGCGGATGCCCGCATATTTGGCACACATCAGCACCGCCTTGAACCTCACAGCCCAGCTTTTCCCGCCGCCCCGCGCCCCGCCGAAAATCACATACTTGTTTTTGGCTTTCATAAACAGGCTTTGCCGCTGGTTTGGGTGCGGAATCGTAATGATTTTCACTGGCTGTATGCCTCGCTCTCCTCGTCCGGGCCGATCTCAAAGCGCACACCGCCTGCGGCTTCCTGCTCTGCCTGCGCGGCTTTCTTTTCCTCCATGGCCTGCTTTTTCTTCATCAGCTTGATCTTTTCCGCCTCTGCCGCGCTTATGGCCCCGCCGGTCATGGTTCTTGCGCTCGCCAGCTTTTCCAGGCTCTTGCTGTAATTCAGCACCGTTTCCGATTCCGTCAGGGCGAACACGTCCGGCTTTTCCTCCGCCATGACCGCGATGGTTCTTGCGCTTGCCAGCAGCGCCCGTTCCATGGCGTCCGATGCCTCCAGCAGCCGCGCAAGCTCCCGCGCTTTTTTGCCTGCCGCCTGGGTGGCGGCTCTCCGCAGGGCCCGCTTTTTCAGCTTCGCCCGCTTTCCCACCCAGTCCCCGGTCTTGCACCATTTTTTCAGGGTGGACAGGGGCAGGCCCGTGCTTTTCGCCAGCTCCGCCAGCGTTTCGTTTCCGGCTATATACCGCTGCTCCGCCTCCATGCGCCTGTCCTCGCTCATGTCTCCCGCTCCTTTCGGCTAATATGGTAACAAATCCGCCCAGAAAAAAAGAGCCCCCGCCCGGAGCGCCTCTCCCCAAAATTGCCTACAATAAACGCCCGCGCGCATCTGCGCGGGTTTGGCACCGCCCCAGTCCCATCATGGCACGCAAACAAAACCACCCCTTGTAGGGGCGGATATTATCCGCCCGCCCTTGCCGTGTCTCTCCTCATATGGGCGTGCACGTACACCCCCGGCAGAAAATCCGAATAGTGTACCGTATAATCCACCAGCCGCCATCCCGGATAGCGCTTTTCAAATTCCCGCTTGGCGTCCTCCCTCACCGCGTCCGCAATCTTCTGGCTGGCCCTTCGGCTGAATTTCCGGTCGTTGTAGGTCGCCCTTGGCTTTTTCAGGCCCTTGCTCGCGAACCACTTGCGCTTCATCAGCTTCTCCTGGCCCTCTTTGTGCTGCGTCATATACCGGCACAGGCCCTCCACGCCCTTGTCCTCGAATTTTACCTGCACCGCCCGCGTGTTGGCCACCCCTTCCCGCCATATCTTTTCTACCTCGTCCCGCGTCAGGGCCCCGCCCCGCAGAATCATGTGTATATGGTGCTGCTGCCCCTGCCTTGTACTCTCCACGATCCCCATGTATTCCAGCGGCACGCCCGCCTTTCTGTACTTCGTCCTCAGTCTATCGAAAAACCGGCGCTTGATTTTTGCAAACTCCTCCAGGCTGCATCCCTCGGCGCTCGTGAACGTCCCGAAAATATCCCCCTCCCCGAAATTAAGGTTCCCGATCTGTGTGAACGTCCGAAAGGCACGTGCAAAATTTGCACGTTGCATCTGCTCCGTCGTCTTTCCCCGCTTGCCCGCCTCCCGGCTGTACTGCCAATCGAGAACCGGGTATATGTCCGCGTCCAGGTGATCCCCAGCTACCACGGTTTTGGTTCGCTGCAATAAAACGCCCTTGCTGCTCCGGTGCATGGGCTGATCGAGCGCGTACTCCTCCGCCTCCGGTATGTATGTCCGCATGGTCTGCTCCTCCTGTCTCGTTCGTGTCCCCCTGGCCGGGGGGCCGCTCTGCGCCCGCGCCCCCCGGACCCCCCAGAGCATGTACTGCTACCGCTCCGGTTCCCTCTCCGCGTTCCCAATCTCAACTCTCAACTCTGAACAAGAACCGTGATTTGTGAATACCCGATACAAGCCCGGTCAGGGCATCCCGCCCAATTTTTCTTTGCCTGTTTCCCATTTATATAGTAGAAACTCAATTCTCCCCATAGACGACGAAAGACGGCTTTCGCCGTCTGCACAATCTCGCTGTTTTAAGCGCTTCCATTTATTTTCTTTTCTTCCTGTCCATCTTCATTCCAATCACAAAAGCGCCGATCAGCAGTATAGCGATCATCCCGTATGCGATCAGATCAAACGCATCAACGATCACCCGCATGTTCCATCCTCCTTTCCGCGCCCCGCCCGCCGCGTCCGGTGGGGGCCTGCCCTTCATCGACAGGCTTGTCGGTTCGCGTGGGCGGTCGGCTCTGTGCCGCATGGCTTTTCCAATGGCCTGTTGCATTCGTAACTTTGGGGTTCTACTACTACTACTATACACGGTTTCTCCTGCGGCTGGGAGCCCCCGCGTCTATGCCGCGCTGCTATCGCGGCAAATGGCATCATTGGTTTTTCCATGGCTTTCTGATCCATTCCAGCTGCGGCGGCCGGTTCCAGGCCCGCCACGCAATCAGAAACGTGCTTTTCTCCAGGGCGTACAGCCTTTGCCCCTGCCGCGTCCATGCCTCCAGCAGGATCACCTTTTCCCCGTCTTCCCGCGTTTCGGTGCCCACGTATTCCACCATCCGCGCCCGGCGGCCCTCGTCCCGCAGCTGCAGCCAGTATTTCTTCCGCGGCTTATCCGTCGTCATCATCCGCATATCTCCAATGAGCAATGCTCCGGGCCAGCTCGCACCTCTCCCAGTTTTCGCAGCAGTACATTTCCATTTGCTTCTTCATTTCTTTGCCGCGCTTGTAATTGGTGCGGCACGTCGCCCCTGTGTCCCGTGGGAACACGCTTTCACAAACAATGAAATTGTCCCCGCAGCCGATGAAAAACGGGCATTTGGCTCGCTTGTTCTCCATGGCGTTCCGCATGCCCGTTCACCTCCAAATTGATTTTTTCAGCCTTCAAATCCTTCGTGCCTGATGGCCGCCCGCGTCAGCCGCCGGGCGTGCCTTAGCTCCTCCCGGTAATTTTTCCGCATGTGCAGCATACCGGCCACAAAGCCAGCGCCAAACGCCGCCAGGGCGCACAGGGCCAGCACAAGGCCCACGATCAGTCTGCCCATACCACGTCCTCCATCTGTGACGCTAATGGGCGTTCCGTCCAGAAAACAAAATCTCTGTAATAACGGGTCGAATCTTTCAGCAGGGCCCGCTGGTTCACGCCTCCGCGCCAGGGCGGCGTCAGGCTTTCATCCCGATATTCTTCGGCCCTGAACTGTACAAAAACAGGTCTGACCGAATCCGGCCTATCGCGAAAATTCGATGCGTTATTCATTGCTTCGTTAAAGGTCATCATTCGCGCCACCGGCACCGTAGGAGCGGATAATATCCGCCCGCCCTTCGCTGCGCTCTTGATCACTTCCAGCGCGTCTTTTGTAAGGTGCTGAACGCATATCCTTGCAGGCCATTTATCGTACTCGCAGTCTCTGCATGCGTCTGGTACGCTGCTTGAACACCTTTCCAGCGAATACATCACTTTTTCTCGATCAGGCATCCCTCTTCGCCTCCTTTCGATTTCGGTATGCTTGCCAGGGGTATTCCTGAACGAAATCGGCGCCCATGAGCTGCCGCAAGCTCTCTTTCATAAATACCGGCACGCCCATAAGCCTGCATTGGGCTACAGCATTTTCAATCCACTCCTTTTTCGGAACGACCTTATCCTTGCAGTTCCCGGTTTGGGCTCCGAATATCACCCATTTGGGCCAGCTATTGAGCGCCGGAATGTTGATCTCCCCGTGAAGCGGCTCTGCCGATAGGAAAATGTTGTAGCCGTCCCATCCGTTCGGGATGTGCCTGAAATTCGCCTCAGCCATTTGGTGATCTGTGGCTGTAATGCCGTACCAATGGTTCTTCTCTTTCGGGAGCTTGCCTTCTGCCGCGAGTTCTCCATATCTTGCCGGGTTCTTGGTCAAGAAAAGGTAACGGTGCTGCGGCGCTCTCCGGCAAGCATCAAAAACTTCTTTGATCCATTCGTCTGGCACCCATTCGCCGAACAGGTCGGCCATGCTGCATACAAAGATCGTGCGCGGTTTCGTCCAGCGCTGCGGTTCGTCCAGCCGGTACTTATGGAACGTGGGCAGGAATCCCATCGGGTAAGGCTGTTTCCTTCCGTCCTTGACATACGGCTTTTCCAGTTCCAGCATCGTGTCCATGCCCTCGCTGCTGTCCCATTTCGCCGCTCCCTCCATGCCAGGATCGCCCAGCTTCGGCGCATAGGGCAGGCCAAATCTGTTCGCAATGCCTCGCGCATAGCAGTATTCGCACCCATGCAGGCAGCCCGTAACCGGGTTCCAACTGGCGTCACACCAGTCGATTTTCGTTTTGTCTCCCATTTATGGCCTCCATCATTGCTTTGCCTCGTCTTCCAGCTCCTTGATCGCTTCCAGCGCGTCCCGCGCCATTACCGAAATGCAATTCCCCATATCCGGGTTGTTGTGGGTTTCCTCATACGGGCAATCCTCCCCGCACATGATCCCGTTTGATCAGGCTTCCAGCCCCTTCATCACCTTTTCCAGCTTATCCATGCCACGCCGCCTTTCCGGGGCGCAGCCCTGCGCTTACATACCGGCAAGCCCGCCGCGCCGTGGGCGTTTTCCGTCCCCGGCTCCTGTCCGCCAGCTTGTCCACGTTCCGCTTTTCCGAATAGTCCTCCAGCGTGCCCTTTTCCGCCAGCCACACCAGCGCGATGCACACCAGCAGGAACAGCACCGCAAACCAAATCAATTCAGAAATCATATGTCTACACCCCCCATTGCTCAGCCATCGCTTGGGCGATGCCGGGGAACGTTTTACTGCGTTTTTTGGCGTCGCGGAAGCCGAAGTTCTGCATCTTTGTTTGCTTCGCATGGCCGCCGTCTACCCATAGCCCGGTAGGCTCCACCATGTTTGTGTGGACGAGTTTGGGCAGTCCTCGTAGCCAGAGATAGGTCTTTTTCTTGAATGGATCACCGAAGAAAAATGGCTGAATGACTTGTGAAGGAGACGGAAGCTGCCAGATGGTGCTCGGGATTGGATTTTCAACTGCAACATGCTCACACGGAGCGTTGAGCATGGCAAAGAAAAAATCACGCGCCTGAATCGCCAACCGTACCCGTTCTTCGTTCATCAATCGGAAAGTTTCTTTCTGTCTCTGGATGCGCTCGGTGCCGAGAAACAGATGATTTGCTCCAGGATTGGAAAGATATGTGCATGGTGGATGTGCGATAATCAAATCCCATGGCCCTGTAATGATATGCGGCTTACCGTCCACGGTTATAAAAGAGCAGTTCCCGGAAATGATGTTCCTCACATCCTCTACAATGTGCCATTCGATGTGATTATACAAAGCACAATGCTGAATATCCGCGCTGAACGCTTCATGCCCGCGCTCCCGGAAAGCCAGGCAAACCGTCTGGCTTTCCTCGCACGCCACCAGCACTTTCACTCTCCTGTCTCTCCCTTCCTCCGGATCACCAGTTCCAGCCCCAGCGCGTCCAGCGCGTCCACGATGCAGTCCACCCGCGCCCCGCTTCGGGAATTCCAGCCCTTCATGGTCTCCCAGGCCACCCCGCACTTGGCGGAAAGCTCTTTCCAGTATAGGCCCTGCTGCTCCCTTTCCGCGTTCACCGCGGCAAAGACGGACCGCGCGCTTTGAATCACTTGCTTCACTGTCCGTTCCTCCCTTTCCGCCGGGCTTACTGCCCCAGCCGTTCCATGTCCAGCTGTTCGCCGTCCATGCCATCCTGCGCTTGCGAATTGTCATCCTGCGCTTGCGAAGGATCCATGGTGCCGCCGGGCCGCAGGCTGCACATGAATTTCATCTGCTCCAGCAGCAGCTGGCAGGTGCTTTCCGGCATGGGCCTGGCGCTCCCGGCAAAAATCATCCCGTCGTTGATGACGATCAGCGGCTGATCCTTCGCGTCCCAGCCCAGCATGTATTCCCGGTAATCCTCCCGGGCCACGGCGCAGCGGATATACTTCTGCTCCAGCAGGTACACCTTGCCGCTGAAAATCAGCATTTCAATGCCGCCGTAATTGTCGATGTTCAGGCTGCCAACCTGCATGTTGTTCACGTTCCGCCGCAGCACCGGCCACAGGGGATAGGTTTCCAGGGCCGCTTCCTCAATGCGCAGCTTGTCCATCTGCTCCACGGAAAAGTCAAACAGCCCCTTCACGCTTTTGGGCGTCAGATGCAGGCCTTCGTCCACCCGCACCATCCAGTCCTTGCCGCCGATCCACTGCTGGCCCCGCTCCCCGGTCAGAATCGCCACGCCCTTCTGATCCAGGATCAGCTTTTTGATTTTGTCGATTTTCAACTTTCCTCAACTCCTGCTTATTTAATGCCTTGGTGGGAACGCCCGGATTTGAACCGGGACCCAGCCGCTTATGGGGCGGATGCGCTTACCATTGCGCCACGTTCCCATAACCGCGCCCCCCGCTCAAAGGGCGCGGGCCGGTCTTTCCCGGCTGCCAATGATAGGAGGACTCGCAGGCTTTCCGCACCCTCAATCGTCGCAACTGCCCTTCATGGGCAGATTGCTCGTTTCGGGTGATCTCCCCGCCGATGAAATCCCTGCCACTGGCAGTCATCGGCGGTTCGTCCTAACCTGCTGGTGCGGGCAGTCGGAATCTCACCGACCCACGGCGTCCTTCCATGGCCTTCATGTGCCCGCATGATGGGCGCCCCGCGCCCTAATTTGCACTCTCCGCTCTGAACTCTCTCTCAAACTCTGCCAGCCCCATGGGCCGGAAGGGGAATCGCATCGGCTCCCGTATGAAATCATCCAGCCGCTTTCCCATTTCCCGCTGAAAATCCTCCAGCAGCTTTTCCCCCGGCATCCGCCCCGTTTCCTCCAGGTATTCCCGGATGCGCTTTTCCGCCAGTCCGTAGGCCACCCGCACCCATTCGGGGGCCTGCCCCTTGTCAGGGGCGGATAACATCCGCCCGCCCTGTTCCTTCTCCACCAGGATTTCCACCCTGGCCCCGCCGCTGTTGTAGGTCGCCACGTGCCCCCCGGCCTCCGGGTTGGCCGCCTGCCAGATCAATTCCGCCAAATGCTCACCCCCCCGCCCTATCCTATGTGTCTATGCTTGCCCATTTTGCGCTCCTGGCAAATCCTCGGGCCGCCAGCCGACCCCGATATAGTCCAGCACTTCACCCCAGCCTTGGTCATACATCCAAAAGCGCCACTCGTCCGGGTTTCTCTGATATAGCAGGTCGAAGTGATGCGGCCTCTTGTCCAGGTGGATGCCGTAGCCGCACATGCTGCATCCCGTTCTCTGGGCCTTTGTTGTGCGCAGCGTTCCGTCCGCGTCCCGCACGATTTCCCCGTAAATTTCCGGGACATGCACGTGTAAGTCCAGCGCGAGTTGCAGCAAGTCTTGTCGGCTGAAAAAGTTGAACGGGCAGCTTCGGGCCGTGTCTTTCCCCACATAGTTGCATCCGTGCATCCGCAGTGAATACTGCCGCCGCCCGCCCTCGCTCTGCATCAGGCCCAGGAACGGCCAAATGTTGTGTTCCTCCTGATACCGCCTGGCCGGTTCTTCTTTCAGCCAATAACAGCACTGATCGGATACCTTGAACGGGGCCACCTGACAGTTAAGGTCTGGCCGGAACTCACCGTACAGCCCGCCGAACAGCTTCACCCATTTGTCCGGGAGCTTAAATCGCAGATTTGTTTTGTGTTTTCCCCAAGCCCCTTCTTCGCCGGTCATGTATGCCTTGATGATGGGGCTTGTGTCGCCCGATGTTTGCAATCGGCTGATCTTCGCGCTGGCCTGTTTGCTGACAATTGGGTACCCGTATTCTCTTAACACTTGAACTTTTGATTTCAGCGGCTTAATGGGGATCACGCCCATTTCTTTGTGTACGGACTGTATGCTCTTATCCTCCAGGATGGAAACGCTTATACCGTCGCAGTGCCCCAGCACTTCCCGGCAAAGGGCAAGAAGCGTTATGCTGTCCAGCCCGCCCACGCTCACGGCGTAGTTCTTCCCGTACTGTTCGCATGTGGTCTGCCAGTCCCTAATCCGGCTCTCGGCGACGGCTACCTTTGCCGTATATGGCAGAGAAAGCATCTGTGTGTTGTGCGCCACCCGTGCGGTCTTCTCCGCTTCCGTCTCTTTTTTCTGTCCTGCCTGCCAAATTTTTGCCACCGCTTTTTCCTCCCGGCTTTGCGCCTGTGGTTTTGCAAACTTCCGTTCCCGTTGTTCTTCTCCTTCCGGCCTGTTACAATGGCCTGGAAAGGAAGTGTTTCTATGCGTCATCCCCTTGGCGATGGCCGCTTTTATGAGCGTTCCGCCCTTCCCGTCGAATGCCGTTTGTACCCCGGCCATAGGTTCTCCCTGCCCGTCGTCACATTTTTTGATGCCGACGGCCCGGAAAAATCCTATCTGGAAAATTTTCCTTGCGATCAGGGCTGTTCTTGCCCTGAATGTAATGCTTGTCTCAAATCGGCACATGAACGCCTGTCTCGTCCTGCTTCACCGTGAGCGCCCCTTGGTTGTGCAGCGTCTGAACGGCGATCATCATTTCATGCAGCCCTTCCATGGTTTCCAGCGCTTCCCATGCTAAATAATTGGTGTATGCGCCAACTGGCAGCTCTTTTTTGATGGCTTCCTGCGTTTCGGCTGGAATCGCGTGCAAGTTCAGCGCCACGCTCATTTCGTCTATGCTGCATTGCCGCAGCATGATTCTGGCTCTCGTGAACCCGCGCCACGCCTTTGCTGATACTTCCATCTTTTCCTCCCCGCCCGCTTCACGCGGGCTTTTCGTTTTCTTGGCCTCCCCTATCAGGGGAGGTGGCGCGAAGTGCCGGAGGGGTCTTTCCGATCAGCTCGTCGATGGTCACCCCCAGGACGGAGGCGATTTTAGCTGCAACCTTTAAGCTCGGCGATTTCTGTCCGGTTTCGATCCAGTGAATATGTTGCTGTGTTACCCCGCACAGCTTTGCCAATTCTGTCTGGCTCAACTTTTTGTTGCTCCGTAATGTAAAAATAATATTTTCTGGCAAATTACCGCCTCCCTTACAACTTCTGGTTTATTGTAGCACAACCAAAAGTTGTCTGTCAAGAGGGGTTTTATAAATATAATCAACTTTTTTTCGCTTGTTCGCAACAACTAAAAGTTGTATAATAAATCAAAAAGGAGTTGTGGTGAATGGCGCTTTCTGAAAATATACGGTTCTATCGGGAACGTGCAGGAATGTATCAATCCGATCTTGGCCGCATTCTGGGTGTATCTGCGCAAGCTGTTTCAAAATGGGAAGTCGGAAAAGCTGAACCGGATCAATCGGCTATTCTGAAAATGTGTGAGCTTTTTGATTGCTCAGTAAATCAACTATTTGGAATGAATGACAATAAAAATGAACCCCGCGACTCTACCGGGCTTGATCAGGTGCTTTCCAATGATGAACTTCGTCTTTTGGTTTCTTACCGCGCTTTGTCTTTGGAAGGCCGGGAAAAGGTTCTTGCTTATGTTTCAGATATTTCTGTTCTGTATGCTTCTGAAAAAAATCAAACCTTTCCCGCTTCAAATGCGCTGAAATGAAAAAGTATGGCGATAGAGGTATGGAAGCATTGTATATTTTTGGCGGTATTTTTGCGCTGATTCTCTTTTTATGTTTTATCGTGTATCTGACATACCTTCCAGAAGAAAAAGCACGCAAGAAGGCAATGGAAGAAGCACGCAAAGAGGAATCCGCTAAAAATCTGAATAACCAGCAAAAAGAAAATAATTCGCACAAAATAGATAATTCTAATTTCGTAAATTCAGAATCAAACAAGTATAAAGAAGAAATTGAAAAGTTGAAAAAGGATCTCGAAAAAAAGGATGAGATAATAGATCAATTGAGGCGAAAACTGTTTGATTATGAACATGCGAAAAAGACAAAAGAGCGATTGGATTCAAATAAAACAGATGCTCTTATCGATAGGAATCATGAATTATCACAGGAAAATAAAGAATTAGATGCAGAAAACTTTAGTTTGGAGCTACAACTTGCAGATAAAGAAATGATCATCGAAAAATTATTAAAAGATCAACAGGATTCCACTATTTTTGGGTATAGCGCCTCTGATATAACAAGTTTGTTTGAACGCTTGCACGATTTTGAAAATCAGGAATCTCGCCTTGATCACGCAGCGATATCTTCCGCTCGGCGTGATACATGGAAGGATTTAAAAGGAAAACCTTACAAAACATTGACGCCTGAGCAGCAATCACAGATTCATTTTCCTGTTCTTGATCCTTCTTATGTTTATTTCTTGCCTTCCCACCCCACTTTTCATTCTGTTTATTGGTGCTATTCTTTGGATAATTCTCCTTCTCCAAACAAAACCACCCTTTGCGATGCGATACAGCAAAAACTTAAACCATGCTCAAAGTGTGTCGATCCCGAAACTTATAACGACTATCTGATTCAGCACAAGCAGCCGAAATAGCATTACAAAGCAAGGTCAGGAGGCCATGCATGAAAAAGTATTCCATCGTCGTCACCCTCATCGCCCTGGGCCTGCTTTTCTACATCCTCATAGGCCAACCATCGCCGGACAAAACCACCGGCGCTCAAACGGCCTCCAGCTATTCCGCCTCCGTTTATCAGCCCGCCGCCCAGCCCAAGGCAACCGCAAAGCCTGCCGCGAAAAAAACCGCCATGCCATCCCCGAAGCCCACCGCCAAGCCCGCCACGAAAACCTACATCCTCAATAAAAGCTCCAGAGTTTTTCATAAGCCCTCCTGCTCCAGCGTCAAGCAGATGAAGGATTCCAATAAACGCACCTACACCGGCACCCGCGCCCAGGTCGTTGATATGGGCTACCGCCCTTGCCAGCGCTGCAAACCTTAACCGGCCGATTCAGCAAATCACATGAAAAAAAGCCCCCCTCGGGGCTTTTCGGAAAGGCGGTCATTGCATGCCCAGCTTGGCGGTCAGGGCCTCCTGCAAGGTCTGGGAAAAGTTCACGTTGGCCGCTTCGGCGGCGGTGTTCAGCCATTGGGGAATGGAAAGGGTTTTCTTTACCGCCATGTTGGAAATCTTTTTGCGGTAGGTCACGGTGTCCGCCAGGATCAGCGTCACGATCGCCCCTTTTTCCGTGGGGTGTATAGCGTTCAGGTCGCTGGGCGCGGGAATCGGTTCCTTCTGATCTTCCATATGCGTCAGCATCAGGTTCAGCACATCTTCCCCCATTTCCAGCGCGTCCACAAGGTTTTCCCCGCTGGTAAAGCAATTTTCTATATCGGGGAATGTCACCATAAAGCCGGGTTCGTCCGGCTCGATGATCGCCGGAAAACAATACTTTGCCATATTCTGTGTCCTCCTTCTGTCTCGCGGACTTCCCTTATTTCAGCCCCGCCTGCTTGTTCACCGCTTTTTCTATCCCTTTTCCTATCTCCTGTGTGTCATGCCTCGGCACAGGAAACTTCTTTTGTGTAATGGGGCTGTACCAAATTTCGTGGTTTCCGCCCTCGTCTATTTTTCGGCATCCTGCCTCCCGAAGCTGACGCTTTTTTTCCGCCCACCTCATGCTTTTCCCTCCTTGCCCCCTCATTATACTACGTAACATTACGTATGTCAAGCGGTAACTTGCAAGTTATAAGCAAGTTATTTTCAAAATAATCTTGGGAATAATCTTATGATTTTCTAAAGATTATCACAAGATAATTTAGGAGCTGATTCCATGTCCTACTGCATGTACCTGCGCAAGTCCCGCGCCGATCTGGAAGCGGAAGCCCGCGGCGAGGGCGAAACCCTCTCCCGCCATCTGCACACCCTCACGCTCCTGGCCGCCCGCCTGAATATTGACGTGGCGCCCTCCGCCATCTATCGGGAGATCGTGTCCGGGGACACCATCGCCGCCCGGCCCATGATGCAGCGCCTTTTGGAAGAAGTGCAGCGCGGCATGTGGGAGGGCGTGCTGTGCACCGAAGTGGAGCGCCTGGCCCGCGGCGACACCATTGACCAGGGCATTGTGGCCCAGGCGTTCCGCGTCAGCGGCACCAGGATCATCACCCCCGCGAAAACCTACGATCCCAATAACGAAATCGACGAAGAATACTTTGAATTTTCCCTATTCATGGCCCGCCGTGAATACAAGGCCATCAAGCGCCGCATGCAGGCGGGCCGCGCCGCCTCCGTCCGGGAGGGTCATTACGTGGGCGGCAAGCGCCCCTTCGGCTATCAGGTGGTGAAGTGCACCGGCAGCAAGGGCTACACCCTCCAGCAAATCCCGGAGGAAGCCCGCATCGTCCGGCTGGCCTATGATTACTACCTCCACCATGGCTTAGGCACGGCTGCCATCGCCAACCGCCTGAACGCCATGGGCAGCACCACCTATAACGGCCACACTTGGGACGCTAACTCCGTTCGCAAGATGCTTTTGCTGCCAATTTATGCCGGCTATGTCCAGTGGCTGAAGCGCGAAAGCAAGCCTCTGTACAAGGACGGCGTGCTCCAGGCCGCCCGGCCCCTGTCGGACCGGTACATTCTGGCCAAGGGCCTGCATGAGGGCATCGTCACGCCCGAGGAATACGATCAAGTGCGCGCCCTGGCCGAATCCCGCCGCTGTATCGCCCATGTGGACAACAAGCACATTTCCAACCCTTTGGCCGGGCTGATCAAATGCGGCCTGTGCGGCTATGCCATCACCCGCCGCAATAATACCCGTGGCGTTTTCCTCTGCTGCAAAAACCCTGTCTGCTCCTGCTCCTCCGCGTATATGGACGTGGTTCTCTCCGTGATCCTGGACACCCTGCGCGGCTATGTGATCCAGTACGAGGGCCAGGCCGCCCCGCCCGTCCCCGCGCCCGTCGATCACTCCCAGGAGCTTTCCGCCGCCAACCAGGCCCTTGCCACCGCCCGCCGCCAGCTCACCGCCGCCAAGGATTTGCTGGAAAAAGGCATTTACTCCATAGAAGAATTTTTAGAGCGCCGCACCGCCCTGAATGAAAAAATCGCGGCCAGCGAAGCGGAAATTTCCCGCCTCACCGCCGCTTCCGCCCAGCCGCCCGAATCCCAGGCCGCGCAGATCATCCGCGCCCTGCCCCAAATCCGCCGCGTGCTGGACGCCTGGCCCTACGCCACCACCCCCGCCGACCAAAACGCCCTCCTGCGCTCCATCCTCTCCCGCGTCACCTATTCCAAAACCGGCCCCCTCACCCGCGATAAAAACCCCCGCGATTCCGTTTCCCTTTCTTTGTCCTTTTTGCCGACACCAGAGGAACAATGATTCATTTTTCATTCTTTAGTGTCTGCAAAAAAGCCCGATCGTCAGAGCGGGCCTTTTCCTTTTTCTTTTCCTTTTCCGTCAGGTCACATAGCGTTATACTGCGCGTGCAGTTTCTCCATCATCGTATTTTCATGCACGAAAAACGGGATGCATGCCGGTTCCTCCTCTTTCTGCTTGCATTCGTTCATTTCACTTTTCCCCGCTTTCGTCGCCGCCGTCGCCTTTCTCCCGCATGATTTCCAGGGCTTTCAGCAGCACCTTGGGCACGGGCACGCCCATGGCCGCCGCGTTTTCCAGGATGCTCAGCCCTTCGCTGGCCACGAACCACAGGCAGCATGCCCCGGTCACGGCGGCCACTTGGATTCCGGCGCTCACTGTGATTGCACGATCCACCAGCGCGGCCAGGCCCACGATAATCAGGATCAGCACTTTTTTCAGCAGCCCTTGAAACGCGGTTCTGCTTGACAGTCCCCCGTTTTCGGTCTTGGGGCTTTTCCCCATGGCTCCGCACATCAGGCCGGTGATATAGTCCAGGGTCATTACGGCCACCAGCACCCAAATGATGGGCGGCAGCCCGGTAAAGAAGCTGACCACGGCGCCCAGGGCCGCCGCCAGCGCTTCGGTGATTTTCTTCATGGTTTTCTCCTTTCGGTCGATAGGTTTGAAGGACATTTATGCCCCTATCAACCGGGCGGCCTGTTCTGCCCCAGCTTATCCAACAGCGCCGCATCCGGCGCTTTGGTCACGATGGGTGTCGGTTCCCGGTTCCACCATGGCTCTTCCCGCATATACCGCAGGGCCACGATCAGCACGGCGACGATCAGCATTAGCAACAGAATAATCGTAACGATGAACATTAACGCCTTTTTCTCCACAATCAATCACCCCCAGCATAGCCCCGAACATCAAGCGCCATGTCCCCCAAAGTGTCCACCCACGCCAGCAGCATGGCAACGGGCACGCGCACGGTTCCTTCCTCCGGCGCTTCCCCCGGTTCGTCCGGGAAATCATCGTTCTCCGGCGCTCCGCCCATGGCCGCCCAGGTCTTGGGGCCTACCACACCGTCAGCGGTCAGTCCTTTGGTTTTCTGGAACGCTTTCACAGCCTCCTCGGTCTTGGCCCCGAAAGCGCCGTCAATGACCAGCCCAGCCCCGGCTTCATCGTTCAAATATTCTTGCAGGCTTTTGACCAATTCCCCCTTGCTCCCCCGGCGCAGGGTGGGCAGATTGTTTTTCGGGTCGATTCCAGCCGCTTTCAGCTCGGCGTCAGAGTACAGCCCGGCCGGTATGCCGTAGGCCGTCCAGTCCCGTTCCCCGCTCTGAACCGTGCCGCTGCAATGGACGGTCACGCCCATCCCCACATGCATGCCAGTGTGTTGCCATATGCCGTTTTTACGCTCAAACACACAGCCCACAAGCCCAGCGGGCATGTCTGCATAATTTCCCCGAACGGCCCAGTTGCTTTCTTTTTCGTACTGCGCCCCGCAGGTGTCGCCGTACAAATCAAGACCCACCTGTTTCAGCAGCCAGTCCGTAAAGCCTCGGCAGTCAAAGCACCTCGTCCCCTGCCATGGGCATCCCTCACAGCTCGCTTGCTTTCCGCTCAAAACGGGGCATGTCCTATAGATGTTCTCTTTTTTATCCGGCCTGTACCCGGCCCGTGTTTTGCGCTCCTCGGGCGTACACATGGCCCCCCAGGCCCCCCACACGTAGGGCCAGCCGAAGCACGCCCAGGCCAGGGCTACCACGATTTCCGCCTTGCTCTTGCCCCCGGCTTTCAGGCGATTTTTCAGGGCTTCCACTCCATCCGCTGTGTACATTTTGCGCTCCTTTCTTATGTCGCCGCAGGCGGGGTGATCTCGAACAGGAAATCTTTTGCATCTACAAAACGAATTGTATCATTAGTAGCTGATAAGTAGTTCGCGGAGAAACGAACGTATTTTGTCCCGCTGTCAAGAACGTGTTCGGTTCGGATGTATTCGCCGTTGGACGTATACGCGATGGTGGTAGACTTCACCAGGGCCATCGTCTCGTCATACTCATGGCAGCGCCAATTGTAGTTATTGTTGCGCGGGTTTTTCTGGTTTCCGATGTACTTCACCGTCGAAAGCGGAATCACCGGCAGGTAATCCACCGTCGCCATAGACCGGGAATCATTGTAGAGTTCGCCAAAGTTTACCGCCGTTCCGGTGCTGGCGTCCGTCAGCCGCCTGATCTGAGAGATGGGAAGCAGGAAAGCGTTGTATTTGAACGTGCCCTGCTTATAGGGCGTAATGGCCGGGGTCTGGATCCGGGGCGCGTATTTGGGCCGGGCGAACACCCGGAAATACTTGTCCGGGCCGATGATCGTAGAAAGATCGTAGAAAGAAATTTTCAAATTCTGCTGTTCAAAAGACCCGGTAACGCTGACGGATTCGGTCACAACTACATAATCACTGTTTGTGCCCAGCACAAACATGCAGTGTTCAATGTTGTAATAGGCGCTTGGCCGGTTCGTGCCGCTGCTGCCGAAAAGAATGTCTCCGAATTGCAGGGTGTCCCGTGCCGTTTTCGTATCCGTCGGAAGATCGAACAGCCGCCCGTGCTGGGCAAACCACATGGCAAGCTCGGACGTTTGCAGGCCGCCCTTTGGCATGTATTCCGATTTGCTGGGGCCGATGTGATCGCTCATGTACTGCATTTCTTTGTTGTCTGCGCTTTCCCCAAGCACGTACCGGGAATTGGCGTAGGTAATGCCAAGCAGCACCGCGTTCACATAGGCGGAGCAGTCCATTTCAAACAGATTGCTTTCGTCTCTGGCACAGTTGGCGGAAAACAGGTCATTGTTGAAGCTGGTTCCGTGGTGCATATTTGGATTGCCGATCCACGTCTGCATGATGTCCACCAGTTGTTCGCGCGGTGCGTTGGCTTGCGGCAATGGAGCCTGATTCGGCACGGGGAACACATAGCTGTTGTCATTGCGCTGGTAGCCGTAGGTGCTCCATGTTGCGCTTTTCTCAAACCAGCACGGCCCGCCCGTTCCCCAGGAAGAATCATCATGCAGCACCAACACCTTGTCCGCCGTGGAAGCAGCAAGACCGGCCATGTTGGCAACGATCTGGATGCCGTCCAATCCGCCGCCGCCGCCGCTTTCGATGGACGCAAGCTCCCCGCCTACGGTGGTGGCTTCGCAGTTCTGGCCCGCGCCGCTGGTCACGATGGTTCCGCCCTGGGCAATGTCCGCCGTGGCCTTGTACAGCGTCCCGGACAGAATAAAATAGTCGCCTGTAG